>CAVPWJ010000114.1:0-8671 GCA_963708955.1 uncultured delta proteobacterium | reverse complement strand
GGAGATATCGACCACGCGGCCGGCGTATTTGGTGGCAACGTCGATTTCGGTCGCCTCGATGCGGCCATTGCCGCTGACAAAGCCCTCGCCTGGACCTTTGGGGCGCAGCAATTGCCAAGCCACCAGAGCGGCCACCGCGAGGACCACGACGACCACGGCCGGGATCAGCCATTTCTTCCATTTCTGTAGTTTGATGTTCATGGGGCGCTCCTGCCTCGTTCGGGGCCAGTGGTGTCGCGGGCGGGGATCGAAACATGATCCATCGAGCCGCCGCCAAGGGCGGCATACAGACTGATGCGACTCGACAGCAGTGCGCGGCGTGTTTTTACCAATTGCTGTTCGGCGGCGAGCAAATCACGCTGGGCATCCAGGACTTCGAAATAAGGCGCGCCGCCATTGTCGTAACGCAATTGGGCCAAACGCGCGCGTTCGGCCTGAGCCGCGAGCGTTGCCCGCGAAATACGCACCTGCTCGACAAGCCAGCGGCGTGCCGACAAGGCGTCCGATACCTCGCGAAAGGCCGTCTGCACGGTCTTCTCGTAATTCGCTACAGCGAGGTCACGGCGCACTTCGGCCAGATCGAGGCCGGCACGATTGCGACCGCCATCGAAAATCGGCACGGACAGGCTTGGCAGAAAATTCCAGGCGTGACTGCCCGGATTGAACAGGCCATCCAGCTCGGCGCTGGCCGTGCCGAAAAAACCGGTTAGCGTAATGCGCGGGAAAAAGGCCGCGCGCGCCGCGCCGATATCGGCTTGGGCGGCGCGCAGCTGATGCTCGGCGGCAAGGATGTCGGGACGTTGCAGCAGGAGATCCGAAGGCAGGCCGACGCGTAGATCGCGCAATACGGCCCCATCGTCGACGTGCGCATCCTCAGGCAGTGGGGAAATCGGAGCACCCACCAGCAACGTCAGCGCATGCGCTTGGGCCGCGCGCGCCTGTTCGAGTTCCGCCGCCAGGGTTTGCGCCTGGTGCAGCAGCGTTTCCACCTGCACCAGATCCATCCGCGAGATCGCGCCGACTTCAAAGCGCCGGCTGAAGATGCGAAACGATTCCTCGTGGCTGGCAATGGTCTGACCGGCCAGTGCGATGCGCTCTTCCAGTTCCCGCAGCGCAAGATATGTGTCTGCAACCTGGGCAATCAGGCCGACCGTGGCGGCGCGACGCGCCTCATCCGTGGCGAGATAGGTTTCCAGCGCCGCATCCTTGAGATTGCGCACCCTGCCCCAGAAATCGAGCTCCCAGGCGGCCAGCCCCACGCTAACCTGATACTGGCTGCCGATCAGCGCCCGTCCTGTTGGACTGAGATCCGCCGGGGTGCGCGCGCGGCTGCCATCGATGCCGGCCGCAAGGGTCGGAAACTGGTCGGCGCGCTGAATGCCGAAAGCAGCCCTGGCTTCCGCAACGCGCAACACCGCGCTCTTCAAGTCGCGGCTGTTCTCCAGCGCCTGCGCAATCAGTCCCTGGAGCGATGGATCGGCGAAATAGTCGCGCCAAGCGATATCGGTAGCGATGGGGCCTGCGGACATTGCACCGGGCTGACTCCTTGTATCGGCGGGATACGCCGAGGCGACCGGCAGCGGCGGGGTTTCATGTCGGGGCGCCAGTGAGCAGCCAGTGAATGCCAGAACACCCGCCAACGTACACAGAAAGAGTACGCCGTTCATCATTTATTCTCCTCGTTATCGGACAGAGGGGTATCCACTTGACTCCAGTGACCTCTACATAAAGTGGTCCGGAGCAACGATCAGTTTTTCCCGTGTAAAATAATCGCCTTCCACGATCTCCAGCCAACATCCGCCGCTTCAATTTCGATCAGCGTGATCTCCGGCGGCGCCGATACGCGCAGCGGCGGCGTCGGATGCCGGCCACGCGGCACGGCAGTCCCGGCCAAGTCCTCAGGATATTCCAGGAGGGGAATGGCCGAGTTCTGCGCACTACATGATGTTGAGGTATTCGATGCACCCCGATCTGCCAACCCCTCGCAAGGGGCGCCGCATGAGGATTACGAAAGAGTGGCGAGAGCCTCCTTGCTGAACCCGATCAATTCGGAAGAGCGCCCTTCGCGGTTTTTCCGGGCCCACCCTGCGTCGGCGAGCAGAGCGCGGCCCACGGCCACCAAGTCAAAATCGCCCCGGTCGAAACGTCGGAGGAGCTTCTCCAAAGAACTGGGTGTCGATGATTCTCCCTGGAAGGCGGCCAAAAAGTCTCCTGAGAGCCCTATTGAGCCTACCGTGATGGTTGCTTTTCCAGTTAGCTTTTTGGCCCAACCGGCAAAATTCAAATCGGAGCCGACGAACTCGGGTTCCCAGAACCGCCGCTGCGAACAATGGAAGAGGTCAACGCCCGCTTCCGCCAACGGAACCAGCCACGCCTCCATCTCTCGGGGCGTCGTCGCGAGCTTTGCGGCGTAATCTTGCAGTTTCCATTGCGAGACACGAAGGCTGATCGCAAAATCCGGCCCCACGGCTTTGCGGACGGCGCGAATCAGTTCCGCGGCGAAGCGCGTGCGCTCCGCCAAACTTTGGCCTCCGTAAGCATCCGTGCGCTGATTGGTGGGATGCCAAAAGAACTGGTCAATCAGATAGCCGTGCGCTCCATGAATCTCGACCGCATGAAATCCCAGCGCCTTGGCATCCGCCGCCGCTTGAGCGAATCCCCGGATCGTTTCGGCGATGTCGTTTCCCGTCATCGCGACACCGCCGGTTTTTCCGGGTGCAACATAGCCCGAGGGACCTTCAAACGGCGCCGACGGCAGCCAGCCGGAATCATGGGGCGCCACGACACCCATATGCCAAAGCTGCGGAGCCATGACACCCCCGGCTGCCCGCACCTTGTCAATCACGGACTCCCATCCACGAAGCGAATTCTCGCCATAAAAACGGGGTATGTCGGGATCATTGGAAGAGGCGGGCCGGTTGACCACAGTGCCCTCTGACACGATCAGGCCGACGTCCCCTTCAGCGCGGCGAGCATAATAGTCCGCCACGTCCGAACCGGGCACCCCGCCGGGAGAAAACGAACGCGTCATGGGAGCCATGACAATCCGGTTCTTGAGTTCAAGAGACTTCAACCGGAATGGCTGAAAGAGTTGATGAGTAGTCATAATTCACCTTGCGTAAAACAGTTCCGCCCGGAGGCACTCGGGTTCTTATTTTGATAATCTTCCCTTCGCACTATGCCTTCAAGCGGCTCTCCTTTGAGAAAGCGCAGGATGTTCAGGGAGGCCTTCTGGACGGCTTCGACCAAGGAGCCGGGGACAAGCCCGGAGTTGTGCGGGGTTCCCAGGACGTTGGGGAGATCGAAAAAAGGGTAGCCCAGCTCGAACCTGCCGTGCCGGAAGGGCTCCATCCACCAGGCATCGATCCCGGCCATGAAAGCAGGGGTCTTCTTCAGGTGCTCATACAGCGCCCGCTCGTTAATGATCTCTCCCCTGGCGACGTTGACCAATATGGCATCGGGCTTCATAAGCTCAAGCTCGCGCTTGGCGATCAACCCGCGGGTCCTCCGGGTCAAAGGCAGCGTAATGACGACGATGTCGGCTTTTGGGAGAACGGCGTCCAGGTTTTCGAGCGTTCCGAGGAAGTCAGCAGGTTCCGGGCTTTTGCCGCTTCGGTTGATCGCCAGAATCTTGACGCCGAACGGCTTAAGGAGTCTTGCCACCTCCCTTCCGATCCCGCCGAACCCAAGAATTGCGGTCGTAGCCCCCCCAATCGCCTTGTTTTCGGAGAACTGGTCGAAGATGCCCCGCTTGAGCGCCTCATGGTGTGTCAAGAGTCGCTTCGCCAGAGCGAGCACCATCGCGAGCGTGTGCTCGGCCATCGGCCTTGCGTATCCCCCAACATTGCTCGCCACAACGAGGCCAGCCGGGATGCGCGCAAAATCCAGATGGTCCGCGCCGGCCGAAAGAAGCTGCATCAAAGCGATCCCCCCAAGCACTCCCTGCTCGGCGTTGGAGAGTTCCGAATGCGGGGCCCAAGCCAGGAGAGCCTTGGACTCCCGCAACACCTCCGTGCGCTTCCCGGGGCCAAGGTCTTTCAAGTGCACGACTTGAGCAACGGGGTTCAGGACAGCCTCGATCCTCTCCCTGGCTTCCGGTCCCAGATCGAAGCTCACGGCCACAACCGGCTTTCCGAATTCGTTCACCTTGTCCGCCCTTCCTAACAGAGCATCCCGCCGTCGGCCGCGAGCACCTGACCCGTCACGTACTCCGAATCGGCGCCGGCAAAATACACAAAGGTACCGACAAGCCTGTCCGTCTCGGGGAGCCCTTCCAGCCTTCTGCCCTCCTCCATGCCGAACTGCTTGGCGTAGTAGCCGGACAGCGCCTTTGTCATGCGCGTTTCGGCGACCGGGACAACGGCGTTAACCTGGATATTGAACGAAACGAGTTCCTTGGCGGCGTTCCTGGTGAGTGCGATGATGCCCCCCTTGGCGGAGGCGTAATCGGCAACGCCAAACGATCCGCGAAGAGCGGCCGGTGCGGCGAGGTTGATGATCTTGCCGCATTTCCTGGGCATCATGAAACGCTTCAGTGCCTCCTGCATGTGATGGAACGTGCCGAACAAATGCGTGCGGATGGTTTGCTCGAACTGCTCCGGGCTGATTTCCCAAAATGGAGTTGGACGGATGGTTCCCGCGTTGTTGACGAGAATGTCGAGCGTCCCCATGCTGCTTCCGATATCGTCCATGAGGTTGCGGACTTTTTCCAAAGAGGCGGCGTCGTAAAGCCCACCCTCGGCCTTGACTCCAAAAGCCCGCGCCTCTTTGAGCGCCTCGGCCAAGCCTGCTTCGTCTTCCTTGGCCGTCAGGAACACGTCTGCCCCTTCCCTGGCGAAACCCAGCGCCACGGATCGGCCGATCCCCTTGCTCGCACCTGTAATCAGGGCTTTCTTGCCTGCAAGTCTCATGTTTCCCGCTCCTTTATCTGTCAGCCCGTGTAAAGGCGAGCATCCACTGGGGATAGGGCAATGGAACGGCGCTTGCGTTGTCGAGCCTCTCCATCTCTTCTGACGTAAGCAGTATCTGCGCAGCTTTCAGGTTGCCCTGAAGCTGCTCCATCGTGCGCGCCCCGACAATGACCGAGGCAACCCCCGGTTTATGGGCAAGCCACGCGAGCGCCGTGGCGGCCACGCTCACATCCCTGGCTTTGGCGATGTCTTCCAATGCCTCGATGATCTTGTAGCCCCGATCTTTATCGACCGGGATAAAATCCCCGAGCTGGCCCTTCAGTCTGCCTTCTGGCATCGGGACGCCTTTTCTGTACTTGCCCGACAGGAACCCTCCTGCCAGGGGGCTCCAAGTGAGAATCCCGAGGCCCTGGTCCAGGCACAGCGGCACGATCTCGGCCTCAAGGTCCCTGCCCGCCAGGCTGTAGTAAGCCTGGAGCGAGACGAACCGCTCGAAGCCCATTTTGTCCGATAGAGAAAGCGCCTTCATCAACTGCCACGCGGCAAAGTTGCTCACGCCGACATAGCGGACCTTTCCCATGCGAACGAGGTCGTCCAGGGCTCGAAGGGTTTCTTCAACCGGGGTTTGAAAATCGAAACTGTGCGCCTGGTAAAGGTCAATGTGGTCCGTACCCAGCCTTTTCAGGCTCGCATCGCACGATTCCAGAATGTGATGCCGCGATAGCCCCACGTCGTTCGGCCCCTGGCCCATTCGCCCCCGCACCTTTGTGGCAATGACGGCATTTCCCCTTCGCTCCCCGAGAGCCTTTCCCAGGAGCCTTTCGGACTCCCCGTTGCTGTAAACATCGGCCGTGTCGAAAAAATTGACCCCGTGGTCGAAACAAGCGGCGACCATCTCGGCCGCCAGGCGCTCGTCCACCCCGCCGATGCCCCACTGGTTGTTCCCAAACGTCATACATCCGAAACAAAGCCTGGAAACCTTCAAGCCCGAACGGCCAAGCAGCCTATACTCGATACTATCCATCCGGATCCTCCTTCGTTATTTTACAACCATCTCAATGCGCCAGTCGCGACCTCACGTCGCTTTTTCCACGAATTCAATTCTGAAAACCGCGGAGTGTCAGCGTCTTGGGTAATCACAGCGGGTGTGCCGAGATCTTCGAATACGCCCGGGACTTGGTAGTGGTCTCAGTCATCGGCCACGTCAACGGACCCGATCAATACGAAGTTCGTCGCTTCATCTGGAACAGGGTTAGCAGCCTTTGCCATAAAAAGAGTTCCCGAAAATTAACCTTACAGACAACGCACGAACGAGAAAAGCAAACCCACTGAAATGCTTACGCATATTCATCCCCTCTTATCTTTGTGAAGGGGTTGGCCCGGGGCTGCTTAAGCGCGTAGTGCTGGTCTACCCGTGGTGCACCCCTCCTTTCCTGTGTAGACTCGGAACCCCTCCACCTCCTTTCCGGCAATCTCCGCTCCCATGTTCACCAGCGGGCACAAACAACGGTGAATCGCCCCGGGTTCATTGGAGACTCAGTTCTGTGAGTCCGACTGTATCTGTGCTGTTGCCCCCCGTCCAGTAGAGCGTTTCGTACTCGGCTGGCGGGACGTGGCCGATCGGCTCGAGCAGTCGCCGGTTGTTGAACCAGTCGACCCATTCGAGCGTCGCAAACTCGACGGTCCTCGATGCCGCGCCACGGACCGCTGTCGTGGATCACCTCGGTCTTGTAGAGACCGTTGACGGTCTCGGCCAGGGCGTTGTCGTAGGAATCGCCCTTCGAGCCGACCGAGGTGACCGACGCCGGCGTCGGCGAGCCGCTCGGTGTACCGAATCGAGAGGTACTGGCACCCGCGGTCGCGGTGATGGATCAGCGCCCGTCAGTGGCCCAGCGAGCTCCAGCGCCTGCTCGAGCGCATCGAGTGCGAGGTCCGCGCGCAGGGAGCGGGACACCCGCCAGCCGACGATCGCGCGGGAGAAGACGTCGATGACGAAGGCGACGTAGACGAAGCCCGGCCAGGTCGAGACGTAGGTGATGTCGGCGACCCACAGCCGGTTCGGCCGCGTCGCGTGGAACTGCCGCTCGCACGAGGTCGAGCGGCCGTTCAGCGACCTCCGGCGGGATCGTCGTGCGGCTTGAGCGGGGCCGCGCACCACGCCGGCAGGCCGAGACCGCGCATCAGGCGTTCCGACCTGCGCGGGCCACGGGTGACCCCTTCCCGGCGGAACTGCCGCCACACCTTGCGGGCCCCGTAGACGCGGAAGTTCTCGCCCCGGACGCGCTGGATCGAGTTGCACAGTTCGGCGTCGCGTCGCACGGCTTCGGCAATCGACTCGGGTCGGCCTGTCGCGCCTTGTGCTCGAAGTACGTCGATGGGGCGATCGGCAGCTGGGCGCAGATCGGCTCGACCCCAAACTCGGCACGGTGCGCGTCCACGAACGCCACCATCACTTCCCGCGGCGGTCGAGCTCCGCCCCGAAAAAAGCCGCTGCCCTTGCGCAGAATCTCGTTGGCGCGCCTGAGCTCGCAGACCTCACGCTCCAGCGCCTTCAACCGATCCCGCTCCGAGGTCACAGCCCCGCCCGCTGTCCCGGGTCGCGTTCCGCCTGGCGGACCCAGCGGCGCAGCGTCTCCGCCGTGCAGCCGAGCTTGCCGGCGACCGACTGCATCGCGGCCCATTGCGAACCGTGTTCACGCTGCTGCTCAAAGACCAGCCGCACCGCACGCTCGCGAACCTCTCCCGAATACGTGGTCGTTTGTTCCCATCGCTCCATCCTCTCAAGTTATGGAGCCTCCGGGAAAGCCGGGGCGGTTCAACGATTCCTCGCAGGTTTTGAATCCAATTGCGGGATTTCATTGCCTGTGGAACACCTGAAATCGACAGCCGCACAATCACGCGTTGGGAAGTGTAGCGTGCAAGAAGGACAGTGTCATTCAACTGCTACAAGTTGTGGATGAAACCAGTTTTCATGAATTCGCGGGTAAATGCGGCTACTCGGAAGATCCGGGCTCCACCTGGGATGACGTACGAAGATTTTCAGATCTGCAAAAGCCTCTTCGGCTCTGGCAGGATCAGCCACCCGTCATTTCTAACCAGAAGACCTTCCTTTTCCATCTGCTTGATCAGGCGGCAGAGGTATTGCGGGGTTACGGCAAGCAGTTGGGCCACTTCCCATTGCTTCAGGAGGACGGGAAGTTTGACCGCCTTTTGCAGGTCGTGGTCATCCAGCGAATCGACCATTTCCAGGAGAAACTTCTCGAGACGCTGCCTCCCGGTAAGACAACTCCCCTCGCTGATGCGGATCATGCTGGCATACAATGCTCTGCCAAACATCGTCGACACCCATAGGCTCAGCGACGCGTTCGATCCCATTGCCTTTTTCAACTGGTCTATGGGGATGGTGCACAATTTGCTCCGTGTCAACGTCTCGGCCGTGCAGGCATAAGAATCCCCGGATAACGCATTGGCCGCCCCCATAAGCCATCCGGTCCTTCGCAGACCAACGATCACCCGCTGACCGCCGGATTCCATCCGGGTAAGTTTCACAAACCCGTTGCAAATGAAATATACGAAGGAGGTCTTTTCTCCTTGTGCATAAATCTGGTGGCGCGGAGGAACCACTCGTGCTGTATCACATGACCCCAAGTTGTTTGATATGGCCCAGGCAGGGATGGGTGGATGATCTGCCAGAAGTCGCTAAACACGGTGAAGGATAAATCCCCATGCCAACCTCCACCTCTCCGGGATGCAATCATCGA
>CAVPWJ010000113.1:0-4604 GCA_963708955.1 uncultured delta proteobacterium | reverse complement strand
GCCGGGCATTTCTGCGGCTGACGATCGTGTTGGCGCTGCAGATGCTGGTCGGCGCTCCCGAGCCGCTGTTGATCACGATCGGGCTGATCGTCGCGCTCGTCGTCACGACTCTCCTTCGGCGGAGCATACCCTGGAGACGCTGCCTGGCGGTCGGCTTTGCTTGTCTTCTTGCGGCTTCGCTGTCGGCCGCTCAGCTCCTGCCTACGCTCGAGTACGTTCTTCAATCCGACCGCGCGCTGGGCCTCGGCTACGACGCCGCGGCCGCCGAGTCGGTGGCACCCCGTTCCCTGTGGCAGCTACTCCTGCCGCATACCTTCACGAACGGCGCGCCGGACTTCATCCCCGAGGGGCGAATCCCCCTGTTCTGGAGCCTCTACCTGGGGATCGTGCCGTTGGCTCTGGCGACGCTCTCGCTGCTGTCCCGGCCGTTCGGCTCCTGGTCGCTCGTGTTCTGGACGTCCCTGGCGCTGGCGCTCGGCCCGCACGCCTTCGTATTCTCGACCATGCACGAGCTCGCCCCGCGGCTCGTGGAGAGCTTCCGCTTTCCCGGCAAGTTCTTTCTCGCAGCTCACTTCGCTGCGTCGGTCCTCGCGGCCCGGGGCTTGTCGGAAGTCGTGCGAAAGTCGGCGACTGGACGGGCGGCTGCCGTCGCCCTCGCCGCGATCATCGCCTCCGCCGTAGCGGTCGCCGTAACCGGCGCGCTCGCACCGTTTCGCCTGCTTCAGTTGCTGGGCTACTCCTTGCCTTCGAACCTGGCTGCATCGACGTACTCGCTGCTCGCATCACGCGCCGATCTGCTCGCGCTGCGCGGGGCTGGCGTGGCGCTACTCGGCCTCGTGCTCTTGAGATCGTTTACACGCGGCCGGATTTCGGCTCCCACGCTTCTATCGTCGGCCATCGTCCTCGCCGGGCTCGACCTCGTTCTCGTGCATCAGCCGACCTTGGTGTTCGCCGACTGGGATTCACTGCTGCGCTCAGGAGCGCGACAGATCGCGGGAATGAATCGTGGGGAGCGCATCTTTCACTACTGCCTCCGCGCCACGAGCTGCCTGCCGGAGGGAGCCCCGGGGATCGGCGCATGGAGCGGCGGGCTGCGACCAGGCGAGCCGGTCGCGGAGCACGCCGCCATGCTCTGGGGAGCGCTGGTGCCGGACGCGCCCATGGTCTACGGCCTGGGCTCCGTGGGGGGTAGCGACGGCTTGTCGACCGCGCCGCAGCGGGAGCTCTTCCGCCGACTGGCGCTGTCACCCCGCGAGCGAGGCCTGCACCTTCTCGCGTCCCTCGGCGTCTCGTACCTCGTCGGCCCAGAGCCCTTGGAACCGGGCTCGCGGCTCCGTTCCCTGAGCGAAGGAACGGCGGATTCGCCCGTTTGGAAGTACGCCGTCGTGGACGCGAGCCCGCGCACCTATCTCGCAGAAGCGGTGTTCGCCGCCCCGGATTGGCCGGCAGCGCTCGATCGTCTTTCGCAACCAGGTTTCCGTCCCGGCCGGGACGCCGTGCTGATCGGCGAAGCTCCTAGCTCCGCATCGTACGGACCGCCGGGCAAGATCGACGAGGTTCACTACGACCAGCGAAGCATCGAGGCACGGCTTCGCCTGACGGCTCCAGCGCTCTGGGTGGTGTCGGACACATGGTTCCCGGGCTGGAAAGGCCAGGTCGACGGCGCGCCGGCCGAGCTCCTCCGCGTGAACGGCATCTGTCGAGGCTTGCTCGTCCCCGCCGGAGATCATCACGCCGAGATGCGCTACTGCCCGCGGTCTTTCGCCGTGGGTCGCTGGGTGTCGACGATCGCGCTGGTCTTCCTGCTCGTCGTCGTCGTGGAGTCGCTCCGCCGCGGGAAGAGATTTTCTGCCGGCGACGACATCATCGACTTGCCGAGGAACCCTTGAGCCCCCGCGGGTTGTCTCTCTGCCGCATCGCGCTCCTGTCCTGCGCATTCGGCTTCCCGTTCGTCTTGATGCAGGGCAAGTCAATCAGCGGCGACGAGATCGCCCACATTCCGGCGGGTTATTCGTATCTCCGCACGCGCGAGATCGTCCTCAATCCGATGCATCCCCCGCTCATCAAGGAGATCTGCGCCCTGCCGCTCCTCTTCTTGAACCTCGGCATGCCGGTGGACGCCGCCGCCATTCGAAGCATCGGCAAGGACTTCACTTATCAGTGGGAGTTCGGCCAGCAATTCCTGGCCGAAAACGGAAATCTCGAGCGGCTGCTCTTCTGGGCACGAGCTCCGGCCGCGCTGCTGTCTCTCGCCCTGGCAATCCTGGTGATGACTTGGGCCAGCGAGCTGTGGGGTCCGGCGGGAGGCGTGCTGGCGCTCTTCCTCTGCACGTTCGACCCGACGATCACGGCGCACGCCGAGCTCGTCACCACCGACGTCGGCTTCGCTTTGTTCGCGACGCTCTTCTTCTATCTGCTGTGGAGGTTCAGCGTCGCTCCGTCCGCCGCGCGCCTGTCATTGTCCGGCATCAGCCTCGGCCTCGCGCTCGGAGCGAAGTTCTCCGCCGTTTCGCTGATCCCGCTGGCGGCGGCTCTGCTCGCCGTGAACGCCTGGGTCGGGCCGCCCGACGCGAGGGCGGCGCGCCTGCTCCGGGCAGCCCTCGGGTTCGGTGTGGTGCTGCTGATCGCCTACCTCGTCGTCTGGGCGATCTACTTCTTCCCTTCTGATCCGCGCTTCTACCTGGCCGGCATCGGCGACGTGAAAGGCGACTACAACCCCGGGTACCTGCACTTCCTCATGGGGCAGTTCCAGACCGGGCGCTGGCTGTCATATTTTCTCATCGCCTGGCTCGTCAAAATGCCGCTCCCGGCGCTGCTGCTATGCGCCGCCGCGATCGTGGCCCTTGCCGCCGGCATACGTCGCGACTGGCGAGCGGAAGCCTTCGTCGCCGTTCCGGCCGTCGGGCTGTTTCTCGGCTACTCGCTGCTCGCCGACCCGATCGGCGTTCGCTACGTGCTCCCTTGCTTCCCGTTCCTGTTCGTCTTCACGGGCCGGCTCGGCCTCTTGCTCGGGAGAGGCAAGCGCACGGCTGCGCTCGCCGTCTCGTCGCTGCTCGCGTGGTCGATCACCGAATTCGTCGCCATCTGGCCGGATCACCTCTCGTACTTCAACCAGATCGCCGGAGGATGGCGAGGCGGGATAGCCTGGCTTGACGACTCCAACGTCGACTGGGGACAGAACTACACCGAGCTCCGCGAGTACCTCGCGCAGCACCCCCGCGACGACTATCGCCTCTGCAACTTCGGCGACTTCAATCCTCGCTACTACGGGTTCGCCGGCCAGCTCGTCTGGCTCGACAAGCTGCTCGAGCCTCCCGCTCCAGGCGTGCTGATCCTCAGCTCCCATTGCGTCGCCCGCGTGCGATCCTGGCTCGAGAACCAGCACGGCGACGGGCCGCAGAATTGGTTCGCCCACGTTCGGCCGATCGCCGTCGTCGGGCATACGTACTACGTCTACGAAATTCCCGATCCGGCGGCGAATGCGCGGCGCGCGCCGGGGATGTTGCGGTCCAGAGCGCCGGGTGAGCCATGAGCGGCGCCTGTGCCGGCACGGGATCCCGCTTCACCCCCGCTTCGCTCGTCTTGCTGGTCTTCAGCCTGGCCGCGCCCCTCGTGCTGATGGCGGGCAAGTCGATCACGTACGACGAGGTGCCGCATCTATCGGCGGGCTATTCCTATCTGACGACTCGCCAGGTTCTACTGAACCCGATGCATCCGCCGCTCATCAAGGAGCTCTGCGCGCTGCCGCTGCTGTTCCTGCGCTTCGAGACGCCTGTCGACGTCGACGCCATCCGGCGCATGGGCAACGATCCTGCCAACCAGCGCGAGTTCGGCTGGCGCTTCTTCCGCGGTCAGGACGTCGAGCGCCTGGTGTTCTGGGGCAGGGTCCCGGCCGTTCTGCTCTCCTTTGCGCTGGCGATCGTGGTGACGATGTGGGCCTCGGACCTCTGGGGACCGCGCGGGGGCCTGCTGGCACTGGCCCTGTATGCGTTCGATCCGACCGTCACGGCGCACGCCCAGCTCGTCACCACCGACGTCGGTCTGGCGCTCTTCTCGACCGTTTTCCTCTACCTGCTGCGCGGCTTTCTGCGTGCACCGACTCGCTTGCGCTTGATCGCCGCAGGGGTGGGCCTCGGTCTGGCGCTCGGCACGAAGTTCTCGGCGGTGGCACTGATTCCAGCCACGATCGTCCTGCTGGCCTTCGCGGGATCGGGCCGAGACGGGCAACCACCGCGGCATCTCTCCAGCGCTCTCGTGCTCGCCATCTTGTTGCTCGTTGCCTACGCGGTGCTCTGGCTCATCTACCTCTGCCCGAGCGACCCTCTCTTCTACTGGCGAGGCATCGAATCGCTGAACGCGGATCAAAATTCGACGTACGCATACTTCTTCGCCGGCCAGTTTCGCCGCGATCACTCGGTGAGCTACCTGCCGGTGGCGTGGCTCATCAAGACGCCGATTCCCGAGCTGCTGCTCATCGGCGCGGCGGTGGCGGCGCTCCTCTTCGGGGTGCGCAGCGCATGGCGAGAGGAAGCGTTCGTGCTGATCCCTCTCGTTTGTCTGTTTGGCGGCTATGCGTTGCTGGCCCGTCCGGTCGGACTGCGCCA
>CAVPWJ010000112.1:0-8231 GCA_963708955.1 uncultured delta proteobacterium | reverse complement strand
GCTCCCGTCACCACGGTTCGAGAGTCGATCATCTCGACGCTCTACTGGAGGCCTGACAGGTTTCCCGACCTCAGGCTGCAATATTCCCGTGATCACCTGTACGACAAGGAACGGTCGAGCCTGGACACCGTAACCGATCTGTACCAGGCTACCTCCAATTACCGGCCTACGGGGAACTTGTCGCTTTACTACCAAGGGAGTTTCAGGAACACCGATTTGCGGCTGTCCGAGACCACCACGAAAGAATTGATCAACAACGGACGGGTGAACTATTCCAACAACTGGTGGCGTCGGCGGATCACCTTCGGACTGGATTACAACATTTCCAATCAGGTGCTCGAAACGGAGACAACGGGTGCCGGCGAAGTGGGTGTGCGGGTCTTGCTGTCCGACGGGTTGTGGAGGAATAGCGATACCCCGGAAAACGTCGAACTGTTACCGTTACAGGCCCTGAGCGACGAAGATGTTACAACGGCTACCGGCATCGACCTGGGATCCGGGGGGGACACGCTGAAACGGAACATGGGGCTGGATTTCCTCGTCGCCACGGAGATCAACACCCTGTTCGTGTGGGTCGACCGGGACGTGGAGCAGGTCGCCAACGCGTTTTCCTGGCAAGTGTACACGAGCGATGACAAACAGAACTGGATCCTTCGACAGACCGTGTCTCCCGCGATCTACAGCCCGACCTTCAACCGTTTCGAAATCCGTTTCGCGAACATCAATGCCAGATACGTCAAGGTGGTGACCGGCCCGCTGTCACCGGTGGTTCCCTTCGCTTCCGGCTTTCCGACGATCCAGGTCACGGAACTGCAGGCCGAGATCCGGCGGCCCGCCACCGAAGTTGCCGGGAAACAGACGACGACTTTCCAGAACGGTAACCTGGATCTCCGCGCTGTCCTCCTGGAGCCCATCCATCTTACGTACGAATTCACGTATGTCTTCACGAAACGGGATCCGGGGGAACTTCTGTATACGGCATCGAACGGGCTGTCGTTCTTCCGGCAGTTCGACAAGGTGTTCTCCGGGAGGGGAAGGGTGGCTTTCGAAACCGGGGAGGAACCGGCGGGGCATCGCGAGGCGGTACTGTCCACGGTGTCGATAACGGCGGTTCCTTTCCAGACCTTGTTCCACTCTCTTACTTTCAGCGGAAAAGAGGAAACCGTTGCCGGGAAAAAGGACACAAACATATCGATATTGTTATATAATATCGCCAAACTGTACGAAGGGATCGACGCAAACCTCGGAGGTGGGATCAGTTTCCAGGAAGACTCCACGGGGCAGAATATCCGGAACACCCAGTTGAACGGGGGCGCAACCTTTGTACCGAACCGGAAGGTGAACCTGACCCTGTTTTATACCGGGACCAAAACGGTAGCCTCGGGAGGAGGATTGGTGGGGGACACAACGCGTTCCACGCGCTCCGGGGAGGCCGACCTGGCGTTTACACCCGTGCCGACAGTTTACCTTTTCGGCTCCTACCGGATCGAGACATCCACCTCCGCTCCCCGCAGGGACATCCTGAACTACAGCCTCAGCTGGTCTCCCTTTCCGGACGGGACGATGCATCTGACGTTCAATTACAATGAAACGATCCGTTCGGATGATACGAAGGAAAGATCCATCGTCCCCAGCCTGCGATGGTACTTCACGCGGCGGTCGTTCCTGAACCTTTCCTATCAGAACCTCAAATCGGAGACTCCTGCGCTAACGACCACTTCGAATGTGTACAGCGGAACGGTACGCGTCCCCTTCTGAAGGGGCGGAAAAATGGATGGCGATGCGATTGGAGGGATTGAAAGATGAGGGATAAGTCGGTAGGTCGCTTCGGGGCGGCGGTTCTCCTCATCCTGGTATCCACGGGGTGCGCCACCACCTCGTCCAAGGTCGTTTACCGGGATCCGAACATGGATTTCGGCGCGATCCAGACCGTGGCGGTGATGCCGTTCAACAACCTGACGAGGGAGAACGTCGCCGGCGAACGGGTCCGGGACGTTTTCATGACGATGCTGCAGGCGACCGGGGGCGTGTACGTGATCCCTCCCGGCGAGGTGGCGCGGGGGATCTCACGGCTCAGTCTGGAGCGCCCGGCATCGCCCACGCCGGAGGAAGTGACCAAGTTCGCCAAGATCGTGAGCACGGATGCGGTGTTCACCGGGACCGTCAAGGAGTACGGGGAGGTCCGGTCCGGTACTTCCACGGCAAACGTCGTCTCCGTGAGCATGCAGATGATGGAGGCCCAGACGGGGAAGGTGGTGTGGAGCGCTTCCTCCACCAAGGGAGGTGTCACGACGTCGGACCGCCTGTTCGGCGGGGGCGGGGAGCCGATGAACGCGACGACGCAGAAAGCGGTCGATGACCTTCTTGAAAAACTTTTCGGGAAATAGATATTTCCTGACAATCTGCCTGCTCACCGCGGTCCTTTCCGGGTGCGCCGTAGCCCCGGTGACCGGGCCGACGGGAGAGCGACCTTCGCCCCCCTTGACGATCGGATCCGTTACCCCCGACAAGGGTTCCCCGCAGGCGGCGGCGGTTTCCACGGTGCACTGGGGGGTGAACGCCACGGGAGGCGTTGAGGAGCGCGAATATTCGTTCTGGATTTCCGACGGCACCCGCGAGCGGGCGGAGCAGACAGGGGTTTCTCCGGCGTGGGACTGGTCTCCCAGGGATCCCGGGATCTACCGGGTGAAAGTGGTCGTGCGCGACGCGATCGGGAATAGCGTGGACAGCGGGTGGTCGCCGGAATACCGGATCGAATTGACCGCCGACTTGAATTCCCTGATCGCCGTGATGCCGGTGGAGAACCTCACCGGGATACCGGTCACTGTCCAGGCGGTGAGGAGATCGCTGGTGCAGGACCTGAAACGGAAGGGTCTCAACATCCTTGGGGATGAGGTCCAGGAGAAATTCCTCGAGAGGCACCGGATCCGGTATACCGGCGGCCTGAATCGGGAACTTGGGGAGGCGCTGCGGGAGGAAACGGGGACGAACGCCGTCCTGTTCCCGACCCTCGAGTTGTTCGATGATGCGGTCCCACCCAAAACCGCCCTGACCGCAAGGCTGGTCTCAACCCACAGGAACGCGGACATTCTGTGGATGGACAGCACTGGATTGGCCGGAAACGACAATCCGGGATTTCTGCTCCTGGGTTTGATCAACGATCCCGCCTTGCTGTGGGAAAAGGCAAAGGAGCAGTTGGTGGGGTCCCTGTTGACGTACCTGTCAGGGAAAACGACGCAGGACGCACAAAAGGTCGAAAAGAGATTCCTGCCGAAGAGTTTCCATGGCGTGCCTCCCAAGGTTTCGGAGGGCAAGGAAACGCTTTCCGTCGCCGTCTTGCCGTTCCGGAACGAAAGCACCCGGAGAAACGCCGGAGAAATCATGGCCCTCCATTTCATACGCGAACTCTCCAAGACGGGGAAGATCGACGTGGTGGAGCCCGGGGAGGTGAGGCAGGTGCTCCTGCGATCCAGGACGATCATGGAGGGCGGGCTTTCCCTCCCCCAGGCGGACATCCTGCGCGAAACTCTCGGTGTGGACCTGGTCCTTACCGGTATCGTGATGGAGTACCAGGACAACATCGGCGGTGTCGGCAAGCCCAAGGTGGAGTTTTCCGCCCAGGTGTTCGACATGAAAACCCGGCAAATCGTGTGGTCCTCCACCAGCTATAACGAGGGAGACGACGGTGTCTTCTTCTTCGGCCTCGGAAAGGTCAACACAGCTCATGGAATGGCGTCGGGGATGGTCCATGCCGCAATGCGGAAAATGGGAGCGGCATTCAAGTCAAGGGAGGAGCCCCTTGCGGCGGGAAATCCGTCCGGTGTACGGTGATAAATCGCTTGACGGGAGGCCGTACACTATATACAGTATGCAAATAAATAATCGTTCCTTTTGTGCCGTGGAATCCCTTTAAAATCAATAGAATACGAAATATGGAAGGAATTGTATGAAGAGGACTTCCCTGTTCGTAATTGCCATGCTCGCTGCGTTTCCGCTCTTCCCACTTAATGGATACGCATCCCCCCCCCGCGCCGATCTTCCGCTGGTGGGGGGAAAACCGGTGCTTGCCCGGATCAACGGGGAACCTCTCACGCTGGAGGAATTCGAGCGCGCGCTCTCCGGGCTTCACGCCGGGATGGCGGACAACACCCTTAGATCGCTGCCGCACCCTTCCCAATTGCTGGAACGGCTGATCAACGCCAAGCTGGTTCTTCAGGAGGCGCGCAACATCGGGCTCGACGAATTGCCCGAGGTTCGAAACGCGCTGAAGGCCTTCGAGGAAGATACCCTTCGAGAGATGCTGTACGGCTACCATGTGCGGAATATCCTGGAGCCCGACCCGAAAGAGGTGGAAACACGGTACCGGGAAGCCGTGAAGGAGGTGAAGGTGATCTCCGTTCTCTTCGACAAGGAAGAGGATGCAAAACGGCTGGAGGCCGACGTCAAGGCGGGTGGCAAGTTCGAGGAGCTGGCACAAAAATCGGTTTCCGAAAAAGTGGCGAAAGGGAGCGTGGAAGGGCAATACCTGAAATTCAGTTCCTTGAGCCCGGAAGTCGCCAAGGCCGTACCCCTCTTGAAGAAGGGGGAGGTCAGCCCGTTGATCCCGATCGGGAAGCAGTTCTCCCTGCTGAAACTGGAAGACATCCGGTATCCGGAAGACAAGGCCGCACGGGAGCGGGCGAAAGAAGAAGCGCTGCAGATAAAAAAGGCCACCTCTCTGAGAAAGTACACGGAGGGGCTCAGGAAGAAGTATGTGAGGATCGACCAAAAGATCGTCGATAACCTCGACTTCGAATCGGCGGAGCCGGGTTTCGAAAAACTGCGGGCGGATGGCCGCGCACTGGCTACGGTAAAGGGGGAAAAACCCGTCACCGTCGGGGACCTGACTGCGACCCTGGAGAAGAAGTTCTTTCACGGCGCGGAACGGGCCGCAGAGGGGAAAAAGATCAACCGGAGGAAGGACCAGGTGCTCGAAGAGATCCTGAACAAACGGGTCACCCTCCTGGAGGCGAAAAAGCAGAAACTCGAGAAGACGGAATATTTCAAGGTGAAAGCGCAGGAAAACCGGAACGGTGTTCTGTTCGGAGCCTTCGTGCAGAAAGTGATCGTACCCGACGTCAAAGTGGGCGATGAGGAGTTGAACGAATATTATCAGGCGCACATCGGTGAATACACGTTTCCGGAAATGGTTCGGATCGACGGCCTGCTCTTTTCCGACAGGAAAACGGCGGAAGAGGCGATCGAAAAGTTGCGCAAGGGGGCCGATTTCCAGTGGCTCCGGGCGAACGCCGAAGGGCAGGTCGATCCCGCGAAGGTTGAAACACTGCTGGATTTCAAAGCGCAGTTGCTGGACACCTCGACATTGCCCGAAGGGGTCCGGAAGGCGATTTCCGGGGCGGCGCCGGGGGAGTATCGACTGTACGCGGATCCCGGCAACGCGTATTACGTGCTGGGTCTGGTCGAACGATTCCCTTCGAAGCCGATACCCCTTGAGACGGTGAAGCGTGAGTTGGAGAAGAAGGTGTTTGCCGAAAAACTTCAGCGGGTATTAAGGGACTGGGAAGAGAAGTTGAGAAAGGCCTCGGATGTGAAGGTCTACGCCACGGGAAAGAAGTTGGACCGGATCGTCAATCCCCGGGCCAGGTAACGTTTTCAAAATCGATTCGGGAGACCGTATGCCGACCATCCTCCGCAAACGGACCTTGGTGTTCCTTGGCTTGATCCTCTCCTTTTCCGGAGCGGCGCTGCTCGCTTCCCACGGATCATCCTTTGCGCAGCAAAGGAAGTTCGAGAGGAAAGGGTGCCTCGACTGCCACAAGAAGTTTTCCGAGAAGTATCTCTCCCTCAAGGCCCTGCACCCAGGCATGAAGGAAGGGAAGTGTGAAAATTGCCACCTCCGGCACGGGGTCGTTCCCAAACTGCTCCTGAAAAAGGACGGGAATGAACTGTGTTACTCCTGCCATGCCAGGGAGAAGATCGGGCTGAGCCAGCCCAATGTCCACACGGTCCTGAAAACGGGAAAATGCGCGTCGTGCCACAACCCGCACGGTTCCCAGGGGAGCCATCTCCTGAAAGCGGAAGGCCCCGAGTCGTGCTACGCATGCCACAAGAAAGAGGCGTATCAGCAGAAGGTGGTACACGCCGTCCTGCAGAAGGAGGGGTGCAGGGTGTGCCATCGTCCGCACAGCTCGGCCGAGCGCGACCTCCTCGTCAAGGCGAAGACCCCCCTGTGTCTATCCTGTCATGATCCCGGAAAGGGCGGCTTCAAGAAAGCGCACGGGAGCTACCCCGTGGAATCGTCCTCCTGCACGGGATGCCACGATCCGCATTCCTCATCACAGAAATCGTTATTGAAAGCGAGCACGCACAATCCCGTGGCGGAAAAAAGTTGCGACGCGTGCCACCCGTCGCCCGATTCCAAGACGCCCTTCGCGGTGACGGAAAAGGGAAAATCGCTGTGCTACCAGTGCCACGATGAAACCAAGCTGAAAGCGGGAGGAACGGTCCTCCACGACCCCTTCAACGGGGGGGAATGCCTTTCCTGCCACGATCCGCACGCATCGCAGAACCCGCGCCTCCTGGTCAGAGGCGGGAACGGCCTCTGTCTCGAATGTCACGGGGAGCAGGGGAAACCGGTGGCGAGGGGGCACGCCGCCGTGACGAAGGGGAAAGGGTGCCTTTCCTGCCACATGCCGCATGCCGCGAAGAACAAGGGGCTCCTCGCGGCCAAGGACTCGGATCTTTGCTACACCTGCCATGCGAAAGTGAAGGCGAGCCAGAAAGCGAAAGCGCAGCATTCGCCGTTCGCCAAGGGGGAGTGCTCCTCCTGCCATAATCCCCACGGATCCGATCTCCCGGGGATCCTGAAGGACCGTGAAGACAAGGTCTGTTACGGATGCCACAAGGACGCGGAGTCCGGATTCGTCAAAAAAACCATCCATAAACCGATCCTGTCGGGGAGTTGCTCCCCATGTCATATCGCGCACGGAGCGGAGGAGAAGAAACTTCTCCGGAAAACCGGCGCCGCCCTGTGCGCCGAATGCCACAAGGACCTGTTGAAAGAGGTGGCGGGCGGCGTCAGCCACGATCCCTTCAAGGGGGGAGAATGCCTGACGTGCCACGACGCGCATGCCTCCAACTTCGCCGGGATGATCGTCGCGAAGCAGGACAAGGTCTGCTTCGAGTGCCATGCCGAACTGAAGGACGGGTTGAAAGCCGGAAAAAGCCGGCATGCGCCGGTTTCGGAGGGGGAGTGCACGAAGTGCCACAGCCCCCACAAGGCGAAACTGAACAAACTTCTGCTGGCGCAGGGGCCGGACCTCTGCCTCACTTGCCACAAGGACCTCAAGGAGAAGATGCAGAAAGAGAAGGCCCACTCCCCCGCCGGTCGCGACTGCCTCCGGTGCCACGGCCCCCATTTCACGGCGCAGGGGAACCTCCTGGCCAAGCCGGTGCAGGCGCTTTGCTCCGAATGCCACAACGTGAAGGAAGCGGCCTTCGGGAAGGCGCATTTCCAGATCGACCCGGCGGTGATGAATTGCGTCGCCTGCCATACCCCCCATGCTTCGAAAGATCCGAAATTCTTCAAGGAAAATGTCCACGCTCCGTTCGCCGGGCGGTCCTGCGAGGATTGCCACCTTCCAGCAAAGTGACGACAGGGGATACCACATGACGCTTCGAACCAAGACCGCGCTGGTCCTATTCGCGATCATTTCCACGATGGCGGTTTCTTCGTCGCATGCCCAGGACAAGTTCCGCCTGAAACCCGGGGCGAAGGGGAAGGTCTGCCTGACCTGCCACGAGGGATTCAAGGAAAAACTGAAGCTGCCGTTCCTTCACACCCCGGTCAAAAAAGGGGACTGTTCCGACTGCCACAACCCGCATACCTCCTCCCGGGGGAAGCTCCTCTCGGAGAACGTGAACCGGATCTGCTTTTCCTGCCACGACGGGATCGTACCGGAAAAAGCGCGAAGCGCCCACAAGGTGGTCGCGGAGGGGAATTGCGTGAAGTGCCACGATCCGCACGCGGCGAAGAATAAATACAACCTCTTGCAGGCGGGCAACGAGCTCTGTTTCGGCTGCCACCAGCGCATCGCCAAGGAGGTCGCGGGGAACAAGTTCAAGCACAGTCCCGTCGAGAAAGGATGCCTCAACTGCCACACTCCGCACGGTTCCGGGAAAACGCTGTCCCTTCTGAAAACCGACGTACCGGGCATCTGCGTGGCGTGCCA
>CAVPWJ010000111.1:0-33958 GCA_963708955.1 uncultured delta proteobacterium | reverse complement strand
CGAAGCGGTGACCGGGGGAACGCTTGCGGCTCATCCGCACCGCGGGCGCAGTGGTAAAGCGGTTCCTCCTGCCTCTTTTCGTCGACTTCGGCGGGAGTTAAGCCGTCCGCTCTCCACGGCGGCAGAGGAGCTTCCTCACGCAGAGCCAGCGGGGCTTGTTTCAGACGACACCGGAAAGTTTCAGGAAGCGATCGACCACCGCGCCCACCTGATCGAACACCTCGAGGTGTAGGCATCGGAATCCTTGGGCGCTTGACAGTCCTCGACGCGGCTCTATGCTCGCTGGTGTGCGAGTTCGCTCAGGCGATCGATCGACCGACGCGGCATCGAACACGCCCGAGCGTATTGCCATGAGAGACGCGCCATTTTTGATTTCGAGCGTTACGCTCGGTGCGGTGAGGATTCGCTAGGTCTTGGTTGCCCGTAGGCCGCAGATCGGAATCGCGCTCAGCACCGGCGGCGCGGCCGCGATGGCGGAAATTGGAGCGATCGAGGAACTAGTGGCTGCTGGAGTGCCGATCGACGTCGTCGCCGGAACCAGCGCCGGCTCGATGGTCGGCGCGGCCTACGCCGCAGGGTGCCTCTCCGAGTTTGCCGCCACCATGCGCGCGCTCACCCGCCGCCGCGTGCTCGGCCTATTCGACCCGACGTGGCCGCGCCTCGGCCTGCTCGAGGGCCGCCGGGCGATGGAGCTCATCCGCCCATACGTCGGCACCGCCATCGAGTCCTTGCCGCGGCCGTATGCCGCGGTGGCCGCCGATCTGCGCACCGGCGAGGAGGTGGTGATGCGCTCGGGCAACGTGCTCGAGGCGATTCGCGCCAGCATCGCCGTCCCCGGAGTGTTCACGCCGCTGCGCGTGGCGAACAGCCTGCTGGTCGATGGCGGCCTGGTGAATCCGGTGCCGGTCAGCGTGGCGCGCGCCCTCGGTGCCGAGCTGGTGATCGCCGTCAGCGTGCTACCGACGCGCAGAGCGCTGCCGCCCCGCGTGCGCCGCGCGGTCGCTCGGCCGCTGCTCGCGCGCCTGCTGGCCGGCGCCGGAGCCCGTCGCGCCGCGGCGCGCACGGCGTCGCGGCGCAAGGCCGCCGCTCGCGCCAGCGGCGAGGCGCTGGGCTTCATGGAGGTGATTCTCGACGCCGTGCGGATCGTCGAGCGGCGGATCGCCGCGGCGCGCTTGAAGGACGAGCCGCCGGACTTCCTGATCGAGATTCCCGTGCCGCGGATCGGCATGTTCGACTTCCAGCGGACGAGCGAGATGATCGAGATCGGCCGCACGGCGGCGCACGACGCGTTGCCGGAGCTGCGGCGGACGATCGAGCGGGCGGGGCCGCCCCTCTACCGGCGCTGGGCGCGTTGGCGAAGCGGCCGCGGCCTCAGATCCCCTTCACCTCGGTGACCAGCTTGGTGAGCGACGCCTTGGCGTCGCCGAACAGCATGCTGGTCTTCGAATCGTAGAACAACTCGTTCTCGATGCCGGCGAAGCCTGGATTCATCGAGCGCTTCATGACGATGATCGAGCGCGCCCGATCGACGTTCAAGATCGGCATGCCGTGGATCGGCGAGGTCGGGTCGTTGCGCGCCGCCGGATTGACCACGTCGTTGGCGCCGATCACCACGACCACGTCGGTTTCGGGGAACTCCTGGTTGATCTCTTCCATGTCGTACAGGCGGTCATACGGTACGTTGGCCTCGGCGAGCAGCACGTTCATGTGGCCCGGCATGCGCCCCGCCACGGGGTGAATCGCGTACTTGACCTCACCGCCCTTTCTCTCGATCAGCTCGGCGAGCTCGCGGACTTGGTGCTGCGACTGCGCCACCGCCATGCCGTATCCCGGCACGATGATGACCTTGCGCGCGTAGGCGAGCTGGATCGCCGCGTCCTCGGGCGAGATCGACTTCACGGTGAGACCGCTGGCACTCTTCGCCGCGGCCGCCTGCGGCGTCCCGAAGGCGCCGAACAGCACGTTGGCGAACGAGCGGTTCATCGCCTTGCACATCAACATCGACAGCACAAAGCCGGAACCGCCGTCGAGCGCGCCGCAGATGATCAAGACGTTGTTGCCGATCGCGAAGCCCGTGGCTGAAGCCGCCAGGCCCGCGTAGGAGTTGAGCAGCGACACCACCACCGGCATGTCGGCCGCGCCGATCGGCAGTACCATCGACACACCGATCACCAGCGCGAGGCCGATCATCGCGTAGAACGCCGCGGCGCTGGCCGGCGAAGCGATCAGAAAGAAAAACAGGCCCACGGCGACCGCAAACACGATGGCGTTGAACACGTTCTGCCCGCGGAACGTGATCGGCTGCCCGGGCAACAGCTCCTGCAGCTTCCCCGCCGCCATCAAACTGCCGGTGACGGTTAGTGAGCCGAATAGCACCTCGAAGCCGAGCGCGGCCATGTGCCCGGGGTCGATTCCCGGAAGCGTGCCGTCGGCGAGGGGACGGTACGCTATATGGTACTCGGCGACGCCGACCAGCGAGGCCGCCATCGCGCCGAACATGTGCGAGATCGCGATCCGCTGCGGCATCGCCGTCATCGGCACGCGCGTGCCGAGCGGCCAGCCGACCAGGCCGCCGATCACCAGGCCGACGGCGATCCATCGGTACTCGACGATCTGGTGATGGAAAAGGGTGCCGACGATCGCCAGCAGCATACCGACGGCGGCTTGCTGCATGCCGCGCCGCGCGCTGTCCGGCTTGGTCAGACTCTTGAGTCCGAGGATGAACAGTACCGAGGCGGCGAGGTAGGCCGCCTGGATCAAGAGCTCGCGCGGAGTCACTGCCGCCGACAGCGCGGGCACACCCATGAGCGGAGCCGAATCGTTCATGGGACAGCCTTTGGCGACGCGCCCGCGCCGTCGCTCGGCGCGGCGGGCTGCGCCGGCGCGGCACGGCGGAACATCTTCAACATGCGGTCGGTAATGATGAAGCCACCCACCACGTTGGTCATGGCGCAGGCGACGGCGATACAGCCGAGCACGCTGGCGACCAGATCATGGCCCGAGCCGGCCACGACCAGCGAGCCGACCAGCGAGATTGCCGACATGGCGTTGGTCGCCGACATCAGCGGCGTGTGCAGCAGCGGGGGCACTCGCGTGATCACCTGGTAGCCGACGAAGCACGCGAGCACGAAGACGTAGATCTCTATGATTTCGAGCATGCGCAGATCCTGAAAGGCGGCGGCGTCACGGAGTAACGCGGATCTCGCCGGCGTGCGTCACCGCCATCGCGCCGGTGATCTCGTCGGCGACGTCGATGCGCAGCTCGCCGTCGCGCAGCAGATGCTGCAGCAGCGTGAAGACGTTCCGGCTGAGCATCTGGCTCGCGTGCACGGGGATGCTGCTCGGCAAGTTCAGTGGGCCGAGGATGGTCACGCCGTCGGCGTGCACGGTCTCCCCGGCGCGGGTGAGCTCGCAGTTTCCGCCGGTCTCGGCGGCGAGATCGACGATCACCGCGCCGTGCTTCATGCCGCGGACCATTGCCGCGGTGATCAGCAGGGGAGCGCGCCGCCCAGGGACCGCCGCCGTCGATACCACGAGATCGATGTCCTTCAAGTGCGCGTCGAGCACGGCGAGCGTCTGCTCGCGCTCGTTCTCACTCTGCGCTTTGGCGTAGCCGCCCTTGTCTTGCGCCGCTACCGAGGCGAGATCGGCGGCGACGAACTTCGCGCCGAGGCTCTGTACCTGCTCGCGCACCGCCGCGCGCACGTCGAACGCCGAGACGACCGCGCCAAGGCGCCGGGCGGTGGCGATCGCCTGCAGGCCGGCGACGCCTGCGCCGATCACGAAGGCCTTCGCCGGTGGAATACTGCCAGCCGCGGTGGTCATCATCGGCAGCAGGCGGGGCAGGGCAGCGGCGCCGATCAGCACCGCCTTGTAGCCGGCGATCGTCGCCTGCGAGGAGAGCACGTCCATCGATTGCGCGCGGGTGATGCGGGGAACGCGCTCGAGCGCGAGCACGGTGACCCGGCGCTCGGCGAGCGCGCGCAACAAGTCCGTACGCTCGGCCACGGGCAGCAGGCTGATGAGCACGCAGCCGGGCTCGAGCCGCGCCGCTTCCCCGATCGTCGGCGGCTGAACCTTCACGACCACGCCGGCACCCGAGCAGGCACTCGACGCGTCCTCGGCGAGCTTCGCCCCGGCCGCCGCATAGGCGTCGTCGGCGGCGCCGGCCGCGGCGCCCGCGCCGCGCTCGACGACGACCTCCACGCCCGCCCCGGCGAGCTTACCGACCGCGTCGGGCACCAGCGCCACGCGACGCTCGTGTTCGGCGGTTTCCTTGAGGACGGCGATTCTCATGACGGTCGAGGTATGCGATCGGGTCGCGCCCCGGAACGATACGCCGATCCGCAGGCAAAGGTCACTGACGAGCGGGTGCGATATAGTCCGAATCCGGCATGCACCTCAAGATGGTGCTCGCGAGCAGGCCGGCGCCGGCGGCCGCGGCTTTGCAAAGGCGGGGACGCCGGAAACTTCAGGAAGCGCTCGCGCGGTCGAGCTCGGCCATCGCCTCCCGATCCAACTTGAACTCCGTCGCCCGCACCAGGTCGTGCAGCTGGGCGAGCGAGGTCGCGCTGGCGATGGGTGCGGTCACCGTGGGACGGGCCATCAGCCAGGCCAGGGCGACGATGCCGGGTGTGGCGGCGCAGTCGCGGGCGATCTCGTCGAGCGCGGCGAGAATGCGCCAGCCGCGGTCGTTCAGGTAGTGCTTGACGAAGGCGCCACGGGAACTGGCGGCCAAATCTTTCTCCGAACGGTACTTGCCGGTGAGAAAGCCGCTCGCGAGGGAAAAGTACGGTATCACTCCGAGCCCGTGGGTCTGACACAATGCCTGCAGCCCGTCTTCATAGGCGGCCCGGTCGATCAGGTTGTAGAGCGGCTGGAGACTCTGGTATGCGGGCAGGCCCAGGCTGCTGCTCTTGGCCAACGCCTCGGCGAGCCGCGCGGCGCTGTAGTTGGATGCGCCGATCACTCGCACCTTGCCCTGGCGGATCAACTGGGCGAAGGCGTCGAGCGTCTCTTCCAGCGGGGTCTTCGGATCATCCACGTGGGCCTGATACAGATCGATGTAGTCCGTTTGCAGGCGGCGCAGTGATTCTTCCACCGCCTGGAACAGGTACGCTTTCGACAGGCCTTCGCGACCCTCGCCCATGTCCATGCCGGCCTTGGTGGCGATGATGACCCGGCCCCGATTGCCGCGCGCCTTCATCCACTTGCCGATGATGGTTTCCGACTCCCCACCCTGATTGCCGGGAATGAAGCGGGAATAGACGTCGGCGGTATCGATGAAGTTAAGGCCCGCCGCCACGAAGGCGTCGAGGATCTCGAACGAGGCCGCCTCATCGAGGGTCCAGCCGAATACGTTGCCGCCGAACATGAGAGGGGCGACCTCGATGGACGAATGCCCCAGTTTGCGCTTTTCCATGACTTCGGTTCCGGCGTAGGCTCGCCGCTCAGCCGACTTCGCGGCCGACCACGGAGACGAAGCTCACGCACTTACCCGGCATGCCGCCGAGGTTGTGGGTGAGGCCGAGCTTGGGATCACGAAGCTGCCGTGGCCCGGCTTCGCCGCGAAGCTGCAGCCACATCTCGTACATCATGCGCAGGCCCGAGGCGCCGATCGGGTGGCCGAACGACTTGAGCCCGCCGTCGGGGTTGACCGGCAGCTTGCCGTCGAGATCGAAGAAACCCTCCATCACGTCCTTCCACGCCGTGCCGCGCGGGCTGAAGCCGAGGTCCTCGTAGAGCACCAGCTCGGTCGGGGTGAAGCAGTCGTGCACCTCGGCCATGCTGACCTGCTCCCGCGGGTTGGTGATGCCCGCCTGGCGGTAAGCGTCCTGTGCGGAGGCGACCACCTCGCGGAAGGTGGTGAAGTCGTAGTCCGGATTCGAGTGGCCGTCGCCCGGGCCGGCGACGAACGCCAGCGCTTTGATGTAGATCGGATCCCTGCGGTATTTTTGCGCGTCCTCGGCCCGCACCACGATCGCCGCGGCGGCACCGTCCGCCACGCCCGAGCAGTCCATGATGCCGAGCGGGTCTGCGATCTTCGGCGAGTTCTTGATCGCTTCGATCGACACTTCCTTGCGGAACTGTGCCTTGGGATTCTTGGCGCCGTTCTTGTGGTTCTTCCAGGCGATGCGCGACAGCACGTCCTTCCCCTTGTCGGGGTCGAGGCCGTACTTCTTGAAGTACGCGGGCGCAAGCAGCGAGAAGGAGGCGGGCGCCGTCATGTTGCCGAACGTACCGTCGTTCGGGGGATCAGGGATCACGAGGCCGGAGTGGCCCGAGTCCTTGAGCTTCTCGACGCCGATCGCCATGGCCACGTCGTAGGCGCCGGAGGCAACGGCGTAGCAGGCCTGGCGCAGCGCTTCGGAGCCGGTAGCGCAGAAGTTCTCGACGTGCGTGACCGGGCGGTAGTCGATCTTCAGCGGCACCGACAGCGTCAGCCCGGACAAGCCCGAGCCCATGGTGCCGAGCCAGTAGGCGTCGACGTCGTTGGGGTCGATGCCCGCCGAGGCGTAGGCCTCGTAGGCGGCCTCGATCAGTAGGTCGTCGGCGCTCTTGTCCCAGTGCTCGCCGAATGGGGTGCACGCCATGCCGACGATCGCCACGCGGTCTTTGATGCCGTTGCTCGCCATGATGTCGTCTCCTCGCTACTCCCCTCGCCGAAGTCGTGGTCCCGTCTACCGCTTCGGACGAGCTTTCCAGAAGTAGTTATGTATCCCGTACGCGGTGAAGAGCTTGCGGAACGTCATCTCGACATCTTCGCCGATCGCCGCCCTTTCGGGCTGGCAGTCGGTCATCTCGCAGATGAAGCGGCCTCCGCCGTCGAAGTCGACGACCACGTTGACGGTCGGCGGGTTCGGCGAGAACGCCAGGCGGTCGAGCGCCAGCGTGGCGACGCGGCCGGTGCGGTCGGCGAACGGGTAGGGCTCCATCTTGTCGAGCGCGCGGCACTTGACGCACACCCGCTGCGGCGGCAGCTGCGGCGTGCCGCAGGCGGTGCAGCGCGAGCCGACCAGGCCGTACTTCCAGTTCGCCGTGCGCAGCATCGGCGGGCCGGCGGGGCGCTCGGGATCGGGCCGGCGCGGCGGCTCGGTGGGTAGGATCTCGCGCCATTTGAGGTAACTCCCGTAGGAGACCTCGCCCTTCGACTCGATCATCCGTCCGACCGAGCGCGGCTGGGTGTAACGGGCGGCGGCGGCGGTCACGCGCAGCAGCACGGCGTCGGCGCCATCGGCTCCCGACACGACGAGGATCCGCTCCCCGGGCTTGGCGGCGGAGAGCGCCGCGGCGAGCAGGAGTCCGGGATGAGCCGCGCCGGCCTGGCCGACGGTCAACGCCAGCGGATCGGCGAGCTGCGCGGGCTCGAGCTTCAGGCCGCGCGCGACCTCGTCGACGGCGCGCGGATTGGGGCTGTCGAGCACGACCTTGGCGAGATCCTTGGGCTCGAGCTTGGCCTTGGCGAGGATCGTCCGTACGGCCTTGCCGAGTAGCGGGCCGTAGGCCTGGGTGAGCGCGAAGCGCTCTTCCCAGGTGTGCGCGAAGCGCTCGTCCGGAGCACGCCAGGTGTCGAGGAACTCGCGCGTCAGCGAGGCCGTGGCCTCGATCTCGGCGATCACGTTCTCCGAGCCGAGGACGAAGGCCACGGCGGCATCGCCGTTCTGTTGCTCCGCCTTGCCCTCGGGAGCACCGAGGCGGCAGTCGGCGGCCACGGCGAGCGCCTGGCTCGCGCCGCCGCGCACGGTATCGGCCGCCTGCAGGAGCCCCGTCAGCCCCGCGCGGGTCGAACCGGTCAGGTCCGCGGCGCGGATCTCGATCGGCAGCCGCGCCGCGGCGCCGAGGATGGCCGCGTTCAGCTTCTCCGCGTAGGGCGCCGTGGTGGTGGCGAAGAACACCGCCTGCACCTCGGCAACCGGCGAGGCGCGCAGCGCGTCGCGCGTCGCCTCGACGGCCATCGAGAGGCTGTCCTCGTCGAAGCTGGCGACCGCGCGTTCGCCCTTGCCGGCGGCCACGCCGAGCACTTCAGAGATCGCCGAGCGCTTGAGTCGTCGATAGGGGACGTACGATCCGTAAGAGACGATTCCGACCATAGGACGGTATAAATGGCCGACCGGACGATCCAGGTCAATTGGTACGGCTCCGCCGAAGGCACGGCCGGGAGTCGGTCGACAGCCGAGGAGGGGCTGCCATGAGCCCGCAATGGGCGAGATCGGGGGTCAGGACGAAGGCTCGGGCTCGAGAGAGACGAGCGGCGCCCGGCGGTCGAACGTCGAACCGAGCGGCCGGTGGACGGCGGCGACGACCCCGTCGCGCCAGGCGACGATCGCCGTTTCCATCTTCATGCTCTCGATGACGAGCAGCGTCTGGCCGCGCTTCACAGCGGCACCGGGCTCGACCATCACGCGCAACACCGTGCCAGGCATCGGCGCCTCGGCGGTGTCGGACTCCCCGCCCGCCGCGGCTGAGCTCTCGGCCAGCTCGTCGACCGACTCGATCGTCCAGGAGCGGCCGCCGACGTGCACGTGGATGGCGTCGCCGCGTACGGCGATCCACGCGCGGTGCGCCACGCCGTCGATCTCCAGCCGGTATTCGCCGCCGCTGAGCTCGCGAAGCGACGCCTGGTGCGCGTCCTCGCCGAGGAGAATCCGGCAACCATCGCGCGCCGGCAGGACGACCACCTCATGCCGGGCGTCGCCGATCCGCAAGATGCGCTTCATGGCCTCAGTTTCTCCACTTGCCCATCGCGGCGTAGGGCTCGGGAATGTCGGCCCCGGCTCTTTTGTCGACCAGCGCCGCGGCCGCCAGCAGCGCCACGAGATCCTTGCCGGCGGGGACGGGCAACGCGAGGTCGGCGGCGTGCTGCTCGAGGAAGTGGGTGTGGATCTCTCCGCTCTGAAACTGCGGGTGCGCGAGCACGCGCTCGAGATAGGCGCCGTTGTGCGCGACGCCGAGCAGCACGAGATCGCGCAGCGCCTGGCGCAGGCGGGCGATCACCTGCGCGCGATCGGTGCCGTGGACGATCAGCTTGGCGAGCATCGAATCGAACGCCGTGGTCACCGCCTGCCCCTCGCAGAGCCCGCTGTCGAAGCGCACGCCGGGGCCCGACGGCGCGCGCAGCAGCGCCACCTCTCCGGTGGTCGGCGTGTGGCCCGACCCGGGGTCTTCGGCGCACAAACGGACCTCGATCGAATGACCGAGCGCCCGGACGTCTTCCTGTCGGAACGAAATCGGCAGGCCCATGGCGACGCGCATCTGCTCGGCGACGAGGTCGACGCCGGTCACCATCTCCGTCACCGGGTGCTCGACCTGCAAGCGCGTGTTGACCTCGAGGAAGAAAAACTCGCCGGACGGCGCATAGATGAACTCGACGGTGCCGGCGTTGCGGTAACCGACCGCGCGGGCGATGCCGACCGCGGTCTCGCAGAGTCCGCGCCGCGCGGCGGGCGTCAGGGCGGGAGAGGGAGTCTCCTCGATGACCTTCTGGAAGCGGCGTTGCACCGAGCATTCGCGCTCGCCGAGATGAAGGTGGTTGCCGTGGCTGTCGGAGAGGATCTGCACCTCGATATGGCGCGGGCGCTCGACGTAGCGCTCGACATAGACGCGGCCGTCCTTGAAGCTGCGCTCGGCCTCGCGGCTCGCGGTGTCGATCTCGGCCTCGAGCGCCTCCTGCGAGCGCACGATGCGCATGCCGCGGCCGCCGCCGCCGGCGGCGGCTTTGATCAACAGTGGGAAGCCCACGTTGCGGGCCGCCTTCAAGAACGTGCCGCGATCGCCGGCAGCGGTCGCCGACGGCAGGATCGGGAAGCCGGCGCGGGTGACCCGCTCGCGGGCGCGGATCTTGTCGCCGAGGAGGCGAATCACTTCCGGCGTCGGGCCGATGAACGTGAGGCCCGCGCGCTCCACGGCCTCGGCGAAGGCGGCGTTCTCAGCGAGGAATCCGTAGCCGGGATGGATCGCGTCGGCGCCGCTGGCGTGCGCGGCGGCGAGGATCGCCTCGACGTCGAGGTAGGCGGCGACCGGCGTCGACGCGGAGATCTCGCGCGATTCGTCGGCCTCGCGCACGGCGAGGCTCGCGGCGTCGGCGGCGTGATGGACGACGACGCTCTCGAGGCCCATCGTGCGCAGCGTCCGCAGGATCCGCACCGCGATCTCGCCGCGGTTGGCGATCAGCACCTTCTTCATGCCCGTTCCATGCCGTACGGCACGGCGTGCGTGATATCGTCGGTGACGTGGAGACTGCGCTGCGGTCGGACAGCGAGCGGACGGGGCGAGCATGACAGCGGTGTCATTGGCGGACGGGATTCACTACATTTCGGCGGCGGAGTCAATCCGCCAGTCCGGTCGCGACGTGGCTTGACTTGGTTTCCTTCGAGCCGTTGCGGGGGCGTCACCCGAACGACCGAGCCAGCCCCGTCCCAAAGACGGAGCGACGCGACAACCCAGGCTTCAGGGGGGGATGATCTCGTTGTTCGTCGGCGGTACCAACGTCTCGGTCTTCGGGCTGGGTCGGTGGATCATCTTGGCCAACGCCTCGTCGACCAGGCGCTTCACCCCGGGGTCCGTCTCGTTCTCGCCGAGCCGCTGGAGCTCGTCACTGATCGTCGGGTCGCCGAGCGCGCCGAGCGCGTAGATGCCGGTGCCGCGAACGTCGGCGCTCTTTTCCTGCGAGACGAAATCGAGGATCGCGCGGCTCGCGCTCGGATCGCCGATCTTGCCGAGCGCGCTCAGGATGTGCTGGCGCATCGCGCTCGGGGCGCCGCTCAGGAAGAGCTTCCGCACCAACACCGCCGTGGCATCCGAGGATCGTCGCAAGCCGAGGTAGTCGATCGCCTTGGCCTGGATGCGCAAGTCGGAGTCGTCGAGCGCCTTCAGGAGGTACGGGATGGCTCGTGAGTCCGAGCTGCGCCCGAGATCGTCCATGACCTCGAGCCGCCGCTGCGGGTCATCCGACTCGAAAGCACGCACCCACTGATCGATGCCCTGTCCGTTCCGCTCGCGCCGGTAGATCCCCGCGGGCGTGTCCGAGCGCGGCGCTTGGCCCGGTGGCGCGCCGAACTGCGCCCTCGCCACGGCCGCGGTGCCGACCGCCAGCGCGAGGACCGACAGCGAGGTCACCCGGCGAAGCATGTCGTTCGGATGCCCGATCGTGTCTGCCATTGCAACGGGCGAGCGGCAGGCTACGTCACGGAAGCCGCGCCACCGCGTAGCGAACCGCCACGACCACCTGCCAGACGAGCACCGCCGTGTAGGCGAGGACGAGCGCGGTGCCCAACCACTTGCCGCGCGCGTCGAGCGCCGGCGAGCGCCACACTAGCGGCAGGCCGAGCGGCCCGAGAACCAACAGCGTCAGCAGGGTGATGCCGAGCGGCCGGTAGTGCCAGGGAATCGGTCGGTCGGTTCCGTCCATTTCAGTGCCGGCGAGGAATGATCTGCCAGTCGGCGATCCCGGTGGCGACGAAGATTCCGGATTCCACGTCTTCCTCCTGTGCCGGGCGAGCGGCCAGCGGCTACTCGTAGCGCAGGGCGAGGATCGGGTCCAGCCGCGATGCCTTGCGCGCCGGATAGAAGCCGAAGAAGACGCCGACCGTAGAGGAGAAGAGAATCGAGCCGATGACCGCCGTTGGCGACACCAGCGTCGGCCATTCTGCGAAGAACGAGATCGCCTTGGCGCTGCCGACGCCGAGCAGCGCGCCGGCCAATCCGCCGGCCGTGCTGAGCGTGGCGGCCTCGACCAGGAACTGCAGCAGGATGTGTCGCGACTTGGCGCCGACCGCCATACGGATGCCGATCTCGCGGGTGCGCTCGGTCACCGACACGAGCAAGATGTTCATGATGCCGATGCCGCCGACCAGCAGCGAGATCGACGCGACGGAGAGCAGCAGCGCGGTCATCACCCGGCTCGCCGACTCGCGCGCCTGGGCGATGTCGGCGAGATTGCGCACCGTGAAGTCCTCGTCCTGCTTGGCCGCGACGCGATGGCGCTCGCGCAGCAGAGCGACGACCTCGGCCTCGGCCTGCTCGATGGCCTCCGGCGAGATCGCCGACGCCAAGATCATGTCGACGGTGCCGACGAACTTCGTGCCCAGCACGCGGCGTACCGAGGTCTGGAACGGCATGAGCACCACGTCGTCCTGATCCTGGCCGTATCCCGCCTGTCCCTTGGACTCGAGCACGCCGATCACGGTGAAGGGAACGTCGTGGATGCGGATCTGCGCGCCGACGGGATCTTCGCCCTGGCCGAAGAGCTGCGCGACGATGGTCTGTCCGATCACCGCGACCCGGCTCGCCGTTGCGGCGTCACGAGACGTGAAGAAGCTCCCCTCGGAGAGGTTCCAATTCCGCACCCGCATGAACTCCGGGGTGGTTCCCTGCGCGATGGTGGACCAGTTGCGGTTTCCGTAGACGACCTGCACGCCTTGGCGGCGGAAGTACGTGACGTTGCCGACCGACGGGCACTCGCGCTGGATGGCCTCGGCGTCCTGTAGCGTCAGCGTCGAGACGCCGCCCCATCCCGAGCGCACGCCGCCCGCGGTCGTCGCCCCCGGCACGACCATCAACAGGTTCGTGCCAAGGCTCTCGATCTGCCGCTGCACGGCGACGTTCGCGCCCTGGCCGACGCTCACCATGGCGATGACCGCGGCGACGCCAATGATGATGCCGAGCATAGTGAGCGCCGAGCGCAGCTTGTTGCGCCGCAGCGCGCGCAGCGCGGCGCGCAGCGTCATGCGCAGGAGCTTCACGGCGCCCTCTCGGCCGGCGGCGCATCGAGGTGCGCCGACCGCGGAGCGTGGCGGACGTCCGAGATCACCCGACCGTCACGGAACGTGACCACGCGCTCGGCGTAGGTAGCGACGTCCGGCTCGTGGGTGACGAGCACGATGGTGATGCCCTGCTCGCGGTTCAACCGCTGGAACACCTCGAGGATTTCCACCGAGGTCCGGGTGTCGAGGTTGCCGGTCGGCTCGTCGGCGAGGATCAGCGGCGGGTGATTGACCAGCGCGCGCGCGATCGCCACGCGCTGCTGCTGCCCGCCGGAGAGCTGATTCGGCAGGTGATGCGCGCGGTCGGCGAGGCCGACGATCTCCAGCGCCCGCCGGGCGTGCTCGCGTTGCTCGGTGGGCGTCGAGTCGCCATAGAAGAGGGGCAGTTCGACGTTCTCGATCGCGCTCGTTCGGGGGATCAAGTTGAAGCTCTGGAAGACGAAGCCGAGCTTGCGATTGCGGATCTCGGCGCGCTCGTCCGGGCTCAAGGTCGAGACGTCGGATCCGTCGAGGCGGTAGCGGCCGCGCGTTGGACGGTCGAGACAGCCGATCACGTTCATGAACGTCGACTTGCCCGAACCCGAGGCGCCCATGACGGCGATGAACTCGCCACGCTCGATTTCCAGCGAAACGCCGGCGAGCGCCGTCACCGACACGTCGCCGAGCTCGTAGACCTTCCAGACGTCCTCGACTGCGATCAGCGGATCGGCCATGGATCAGTGGAAGCGGCGGCCGCCGCCGCCCCCCCCGCCGAGGAACGAAGGCGGCCGTGGATCTGCGGCGGAGGCCGCGGACTCCGCGCGCTTGTAGCCGACCACGAGCAGGTCGTTTTCGTGGAGATCGCCGGACAGGAGCTCGGCATGGCTCTCGTCTTGAACGCCGATCCGCACCTTCACCTGCTTCAACTGGCCGTCGCGCCCGAGCGTCCACACGGCGGGAGAGGGGGGCGGCCTCTTCGGCGGCCGCTCGTTGCCCGGGCCGCTGCCGGCACGGGCTTCCCCGCCGGCAGGCTCGGGACGGAAGCGCAGCGCCCGGAGCGGAATGCGCAGCGCGCCGTCGGCTTTGGCCGCGGTGATGGCGACCGTCGCGGTCATGCCGGGGCGCAGCTCGAGCTTTGGATTGTCGACCGCGACCACGACGTCGTAAGTGATCACGTTCTGCACGTTGATCGGCGCATTGCGCACCTGGACGACGGCGCCGAGGAAGTCGCGCTCCGGATAGGCGTCGACGTGGAAGGTGACCGCTTGCCCGGTGGCCACCGAGCCGATGTCGGACTCACTGACGTTGGCGTCGACCTGCATCTTGGTGAGGTCCTGCGCGATCAGGAAGAGTGTGGGCGTCTGGAAGCTCGCGGCGACGGTCTGTCCGACGTCGACGTTGCGCGAGACGACGACGCCATCGACCGGCGAAGTGATGTCGGTGTAGGCGAGGTTGATCTTCGCGCCATCGAGGTCCGCCTTCGCCTGCTCGACCGCCGCCTCGTCGAGGGCGAGTTGCGCGGCAGCCTGGTCATACTCGTTGCGGGCGGTGTCGAGGTCGTTCTGAGCGATCAGCTGGCGCGCGAGGAGCTGGCGGTTCCGCTCGTGGTAGAGCTTCTTGAACTTCAGGTCGGCGCGGTCCTTCAGCACCTTGGCCTCGGCGTTGGCGACCGCCGCCCGCGACGAGGCGACCTTCACCTGGAACGGCGCCGGGTCGATCTTCGCCACCCGTTGTCCCTTGGTGACGCGCGAGTTGAAGTCCGCATAGATCGCCTGGATCGGCCCGGAGACGTACGTGCCGACCTGCACGCTGGTCACCGGGTTGACCGTGCCGCTGGCGGTCACGGTGGAGACCACGGCGCCGCGGCTGACGGTCTCGGTGAGGAAACCGTCCTCGTCGTGGCCCTGGTAGCGGAGATACGCATAGCCGCCGGCCGAGAGCACCAGCAGCCCCGCGATCGATCCCAGCCATCGTGAGGAGATCTTCATCGCACGGCTCCCGACCTCAGTGGCTCCCCATGTCTTCGCCCAGGCTCTGCGCCGTCGCATGCTCGAGCGCGGCCAGGGCGATCTTGTAGTTGGAGAGCGCCTGCACGTTGTTACCTTCAGCGGTGGTGAACGAAGCCTGCGCGTCGGTCAGCTCGATCATGTTGCCGACACCCGTAGTGTAGCGTCCCTCGGCGAGCGCGAGATTCTCGCGCGCCTGCTGCAGGCCCTTGTCCGAGATGCGGATCGATTCGAGCGCCTGCGCGAGATTCAGCGCCGCCTCGCGGACCTGCAGGCGGATCTGTTGGCGAAGGCTCTGCTCCTTGTACCTGAGATTCGCGAGGTTGGCTCTGGCCTCGCCGATCTGCGCGGTCGTCAAGCCGCCGTTGAACAGCGAGAGATTGACGCTAGCGCCGACGTTCCAGCTCGACTGCAAGGGATAGTCGGGACCGCTGTACGCGTAGCTCGCGGCGGCGGTCACGTTCGGCAGGTAACTCTTCTGGAGGGCGGCGAGCTGGTCGGTCAGTGCCTGTTGCAGCAGGCGCTGACCGACCAGCTCGGGCCGGTGGTCGTAGGCGAGCTCGAGGGCCTTGGATTCGTCCATCGTGAGATCATGGACGTCGAGCGTGTCGACGACGTCGAAATCGAGCGGCCCATCGAGGCCGAGCGCGGCGCGCAGGGTCTCGCGGGAGACCGAGACGTTGTTTCGAGCCGTCACCCGGGCGAGCTCGGCATTGGCGAGCTGGACCTGCGCCTGCGTGACGTCGAAGCGGGCGGCGAGGCCAACGTCGAGCCGGCCCTGGGCGAGGTCGAGATGTTTCTGGTCCCGGCGGACGTTCTCCTCGGCGACGTCGAGCAGCCGCTTGGCGGTGAGCAGGTTGAAGTAGGCCTGCTTGACGTTGAACAGCACTGTTTCTCGCGTCGTGTCCTCGTCGGCTTGCAGCGATTTCTCGGTCGCCTGCGCCGCGCGGATCGCGTCGAGGCTCTGCCCGAAATCGAAGAGGATCTGCGAGAGGCTGACGCCGGTCGAATAGAAGTTGAAGGTTTGCGAGCGATTGGCGTTCTGCGCGGCGATCTGCGCCCCCGTCCGCGCCGTGGCGCTGGTGCGGCGGCGGTCGGCGCCGTAGTTGGCATCGATCTGCGGCAGCGCGCCGGAGACGGCTTGCCACGTCCGCTGTCGGCCGGCGTCGAGCGACGCCGAGGCGGCCTTCAGGTCGGGATGATTGGCGACGGCGATCGCCACGCACTCCGCGAGCGTCTTCAGGGACACCGGATCGCCGCGGGCCGTGGTGGGGACCGCCGAGAAGAGCAGGAGAGCCGTGAGAATCGCCGTCGGCTTCATCCGCCTCGCCTCCGCGCCGCCACGGCGGCCCCGATCCGAGCGCTGCGAGCGTCTTCTCGCCCCATGTCAATCATCGAATCGGCTCGCCGAAGATTGGACGGCGCCCCACCTCGGAAGGTTAAAGGCGCGCGTCTCGAACGCGCGCGGACGGCTGACGCCGCTCTCGGTGGTGCTGGTAGCCAAGCGGCTGTGTCGCGGATCGTGGTCGGCACGGCGAATGTGGTAAGGGAAGGCACCCGTGAAAGCCAGGCGAAGGAGGGCGAGCTCGTGTCGTTAAAGGATAGGTCCGCAATCGTGACCGGCGGAGCATCGGGGATCGGCAGAGCGATCTGTCTTCGACTCGCCCGCGACGGCTGCAACGTCGCGATCTGGGACCGCGACGTCTCCGCGGCCCGGCGCGTCGCCCAGGAGGTCTCTACGCTCGGGCGGCGCACGCTGGCCGTCGAGGTGGACGTGGCGAGCTTCACCGACGCGGAGAAAGCCGGGGAGCGCGTGCGGCGCGAGATCGGCAACGTGGCGATCCTCGTCAACGCCGCGGGCTACGCCGAAATCGCTCCGCTGGCGCAGATGAGCGAGGTGCAGTGGGACCGCATGATCGCCGTCCACCTCAAGGGAACCTTCAACTGCACGCGGGTGCTGCTTCCGGAGATGATCGACGAGCACTGGGGCCGCCTGGTCAACGTTTCCTCGATGGTGGGGCTGCGAGGAGCTTCGGGGTTCGTGCACTACTCCGCGGCGAAGGCGGGGATCGCCGGCTTCACGAAGGCGCTGGCGCTCGAGCTCGGCTCGGCCGGCATCACCGTGAACGCGATCGCGCCGGGGCTCATCGACACGCCTATCCTCAAGAGCCTGAGCGTGGGGGACGAGGTGATCGCAGCGATCGTTAGCCAGACTCCGGTCGGCCGCATCGGTGCGCCGGACGACATCGCGGCGTGCTGCGCCTACCTGGTCTCCGAGGAAGCGAGCTTCATGACGGGCCAGGTGCTGTCACCGAACGGCGGGTTGTACACGTAGGCGAAAGATCGTGCCCTTGGCATGAAGCATTTTCTCTTCCACCTGATGCCCTACCCGAAGCTGCCGAAGGACTTCGCGCAGAAGCACGAGTCGGCCTGGGTGTGGGTGCCGAACGACCTGTTCGATCCCACGGTGATGCACGAGGCCTACAACGACTACATCGACCAGCTCGCCGCCGCCGAGGACTTCGGGTTCGACGGCGTGTGCGTCAACGAGCACCACCAGAACGCCTATGGCCTCATGCCGTCGCCGAACATCATCGCGGCGATGATCGCCATGCGCACCCGGCGGATCAAGATCGCGGTGGTGGGAAACGCGCTGCCGCTCTACAACCCGCCGACGCGCGTCGCCGAGGAGATCGCCATGCTCGATTGCATCTCCGGCGGTCGGATGATCTCCGGGCAGGTGGTCGGCGCCGGACCGGAGTACTACTCGTTCTCCATCAATCCGGCCGAGGCGCGTAGCCGCTTCGCCGAGGCTCACGAGCTGATCATGCGCGCGTGGACGGAGCCTGGACCGTTCGAGCATTACGGCGAGCACTTCAAGCTGCGCTACGTGAACGTATGGCCGAAGCCGCTGCAGAAGCCCCATCCACCGGTGTGGATCCCCGGCGCGGGCTCGATCGAGACCATGGAGTTCGTCGCCAAGCGCCGCTACGCCTACATGGGCATCCCGTACTTCCGCATCGACTTCTTCATCGAGAACTACGCGATGTTCAAGGAGATCTGCGAGAAGGAGGGCTACCAGGCGCACCCCGAGCAGATGGGCCTCCTGATGCCGATCTACGTGGCCGAGACCGACGCCAGGGCGCGCGCAGAGTACGAGCGGCACTTCTGGTACTTCCAGAAGAACCTGATCCCGGGCTTGACGCTGGCGCCGCCGGGGTACACCTCGACGAAGTCCGCCCTGCGCATCTACAACGCGCTACTCGACGGCAAGACGTTCATCAACAGCTGCGAGTCATGGGACGACGTGGAGCGCGGCGGCTTCGCCGTGGTCGGCAGCCCGAAGACCGTGGCGCAAAAGCTCGTCGAATGGGGTCAGCAGATCGGCTGTGGCAACCTGCTCGGTCTGTTCCAGCTCGGGGACATGCCGAAGGACAAGGCGCTGGCCAACGCGCGGCTCTACGCCGATGAAGTGAAGCCGCGGATCGACGAAGAGATCCCCAACAGCAAGGAACCGATGCCGGCCTCGAACCCCTTTCCCAAGGCAGCCTGAACGACCGCGCGCCAACGCTTCACGACGCATGATGAAAAGGGCGCAGTAAGAGCATGGAACAGACGATCACCGAGGTCGAAGTCCTCGGCCGAAGAATTCACGAGATCCGCGGCGGCGAAGGCGAGCCGCTTCTCTACCTGCACAGCGCGATGGGCGAAGCCGTGTGGCTGCCCCACCTGCAGCAGCTCGCGGCTCGCTACGAGCTGCACGCTCCGGCGCATCCTGGCTTCCTCACGTCGCAGGGGATCGAGGAAATCCGCGACATCGAGGATCTGGTGATGCACTACCTGGCCTACATGGACCGGATGGGCTGGGAATCGGTGAACCTGATCGGCATGTCGCTCGGTGGTTGGATCGCGGCGGAGATCGCCGCCCGCTATCCGGAGCGCGTCAAAAATCTCGTGCTGGTGAGCGCCGTCGGCATCTGGATCCCCGAGCAGCCGATCGCCGACATCTTCGCCGTCGACAGCCGCTTCCCGGAGCGCTTCACCCGGTTGCTGTTCCACGATCCCGACTGTCCAGCCGCGAAGATGATACCGTCACCGGGCGACATGAGCCTGCCGGAAGAGATGCTCGTCAACATCATGAACGCCTTGGCCGCCACGGCGAAGATCGGCTGGAACCCGCTGCTGCACGATCCCCGGCTCGAAGCGATGTTGCCGCGCGTACGGGCCGCGACCCTCGTGCTGTGGGGAGCGAGCGACCGCATCGTGCCCGTAGAATACGGAGAGAAGTTCGCTCGCTTGATCCCCGACGCAAAGCTGCAGATCGTCCCGGCATGCGGCCACCTGATCCCGCTCGAGAAGCCGGCGGAGTTCGACCAGGCGGTGACCGGCTTCCTCGGCTAGATCGAACGCATCGCGACGGAGCACGAGCGGAACACCCTTCCGCCGCGATTGGGTTCATCGTAGGTCTCCTGGGCGAGCGGCGAAGGCTGGAATCCGTCGCCACCCCGCGATAAGCGTTGACAGCTCGTAGCGAAGAGCCGGAGCGCGTGACGATGAGCGAGAAAATCGAAACCTTGCTGCAGGAAGCCAGCCGATTCGAGCCGGCACCGGACGTTTTGGCGGGCGCGCTGGTTCGCGATCCCGACCGCCACTACCGCCGCAGCGTCGACGACCCCACCGGCTACTGGGAGGAGATCGCCCGCGGCTTCGAGTGGATGGCGCCGTGGCGCGCGGTTCTCGAATGGACCTACCCGAACGCCAAGTGGTTCGTCGGAGCGCGTTGCAACATCACGCAGAACTGCCTCGATCGGCATCTCCACGGCGATCGCAAGAACAAGGTGGCGCTCCTCTGGCTGGGCGAGGACGGCGAGGAGCGCGCCTTCACGTTCGCCGGGCTCCACCGGCAAGTCTGCAAGCTCGGCTCGGCGCTCCGCGAGCTCGGCGTCCGCAAGGGAGATCGAGTCGCGATCTACATGCCGCTCACGCCGGAGGGAATCATCGCCATGCTGGCCTGCGCCCGCATCGGCGCCGTGCACAGCGTCATTTACGCGGGTCTCGGCTCGGCCGCGGTGCGCGATCGCGTGAGCGACGCGGGAGCCAAGGTCGTGATCGCCAGCGACGTCGGTTATCGGCGGGGCAAGGTAGTCGACCTCAAAGGCATCCTCGACGAGGCGCTGGCGCAGACGCCGGCAGTCGAGCGGGTGATCGTCCACCGCCGCGCACAAAACAAGACCGAGCTTGGAGCGCGAGAGGTCGATTTCAACGCGCTGCTGGCGAGCGGGTCGACGATCTGTCCCCCGGAGCCGATGGACAGCGAGGACTGGCTGTTCATCCTCTATACCTCGGGCTCGACCGGCAAGCCGAAGGGCTGTGCCTACGTGCACGGCGGCTACATGGTCGGCGCCACGCATCTCTGGAGGCTCCTCTGCGACGTACACGACGACGACGTCTACTGGTGCACCTCGGACATCGGCTGGATCGTCGGACATTCGGTGATGGTCTACGGACCGTGGTGCAACGGCACCACGATCGTGGTGCGCGAGGGCGCACCCGACTTCCCGCATGCGGGAATCGTCTGGGAAACCATCGAGCGGTACGGCGTCACGAAGATGTTCACCGCGCCGACGGCCTTGCGCATGTTCATGCGCTTCGGTGCGGACTGGCCGGCGAAGTACGACCTCTCGACCCTCAGGCTCCTCGCCTGTGCGGGCGAGCCCCTGAACCCCGAGGCGCTTCGCTGGGCGCATCAGCACCTGATGAAGGGCCGAGGCCCGGTTCTCGACAACTGGTGGCAGACGGAGACGGCGGCGCCGGTGATCGGCACGTGGCCGGCCATGGCGGCCAAGGCGGGCAAGGTGGGCAAGCCGTTCCCCGGGTACCGGGTCGAGGTGTTGAACCGTGAGGGCGAGCCAGTGCCGCCGAACACGGGCGGCCTGCTTTGCCTGCGCGGGTCGTGGCCGCAAATGTTCCGCACCGTGTGGGGCGCTCACGATCGCTACGAGGAGTATTTTCGCCAGATTCCAGGCGTCTACGTCGCCGGCGACGTGGCGACCGTCGACGAGGACGGCTACTTCGCCGTGCTCGGCCGCGCCGACGACGTGCTGAACGTCGCGGGGCACCGCATCGGCACGGCCGACGTGGAATCGACGCTGGTCAGCCATCCCGCCGTGGGCGAAGCGGCGGTCATCGGCAAGCCGGATTCCATCAAGGGCGAAGCGATCAAGGCGTTCGTTCTACTGCGTAGCGGCTTCGCGCCGAGCGAGGCGCTGCGCGTCGAGCTCATCGAGCACGTTCGCCGGCTGCTCGGGCCGATCGCCACCCCGGCCGAGCTCGAGTTCGCGGCCAAGTTGCCGAAGACACGCTCGGGAAAGATCATGCGCCGGGTCCTGAAGGCGCAGGAGCTGGGCGTCGATCCCGGAGACGTCAGCACGATCGAGGAATGAGCCGGTGGCGGACGCGATCATCGCGAGAGCGGGCGGCCGGCCGGCGGCCGAGCTGCGCCGCGCCGGGGCCGCAAGCGGCTGGCGGGCCGCGTCGTTCACGATCGCGCTCTCGGTGACCGTCTTCACCGGAATCGGCTCGGCGGCGATTCCGGTGAACCCGCTCCACGATCCGAAGTTTCCGCGGCTCGCTCAGGAAGCACGGGCGGGCCAGGCACGCCCCCCGGCGGTGGCGGCGATCCCCGAGGCGCCGGACAAAGAGCAGTTCGAGACGCTGCGCCACGAGCAGCTCGAGCGCATGCGGGCAATCGATGCCGCCCTGGAAGCCTTGAACCAGCGCGTACGCGAGATCGTCGGGCGATTGCAGCTTCTCGGCGGTTTTCTGATCGTGCTGCTCTTGGGAATCTTCTTCTGGTTGCTCGATCTCTCCCGTCGGATAGCGGCACCGACACCACGGCCGTCGGTGCCCGCCGAGCCGTCCCGCCGACTGCCCTAGCGCCGGGTCGAATCCATGTTGAAAAAGGGGTCAGGTTACATTCCCCCATCAAGAAGAGGCCGCGTTGTGAATGCCGTAAATGTAACCTGACCCCAGATGTTTCTGATGGGACTTCGGCATGTGCGCGCCCACCGTGGTGTAGCCGCCGCGGTGATAGCTGCGCGCGTGCGAGGCGACGCGCTCGCCCTTGAAGTACATCTCCACCGTGAAGACCATGCTACGCACGTCGACGTGCTCGTGCACCAGCCCGAAGGGGACGGAGTAGAAGTGGTGATCGACGACGACGTGGTAGTCGATGTTGACCCCGGCGAGCTTCCACTCGCCGTAGACGAAGCGTTCGGCGGGCAGGGGTTTGACCACCGGCCGATCGAGTCGATCGAAGAGCTCGCGGCGGCTCTTCCCGTACATCCGCATCGGGCGGTGATTGATCTCTTCGAGTAGCTCTGCGATCCGCTCGTTGAGCGCGTCGAGAGAGAAGCGGATTCTTCGCCACGTTTTAAGCCCCCCTTTCGTGTAATATAGTACTTGACATGATGACTCCTTATACGCTACATATTGATCCGTGATCAGGAGCTTTCTCCACAAGGGACTCAGGGAGTTCTTCGAACACGGCGCGAGCCAGAGGGTAAGCGCGGATCTCGCGCCGAGAGCGCGTGGCCGGTTGCTCGTACTGCATGCGGCGTCCAGCCGGAAGGATCTGGCCGTGCCGGGTTTCGATTGCCACCCCCTGCGGGGCTACGATCCAACGCGCTACGCGATCAAGGTGAGTGGTCCGTGGCGGATCACGTTCGAGTTCAAAGACGGCGATTCGTGGAAGGTGGACCTAGAGCAGTACCATTGAGAGGAGTAGCCGCGATGCCGAAGAAGAAGGAGTATTTCGTTAAGAAGCCGCCGGCGGGGCCGCCGATCCACCCCGGAGTGATCCTGCGCGAGGATGTGTTGCCGGCCCTACGGGTGAGCATCAGCCAGGCGGCCGAGGAGCTTGGCGTATCGCGCCAGACGCTTCACCGGATTCTCGCCGAGACGCATCCGGTCACGCCCGAGATGGCGGTGCGGCTCGGGAAGTGGTGCGGCAACGGTCCGGACTTGTGGCTGCGGCTGCAGCAGGCGGTGGACATTGCGCGCGCGACAGACGCCCTGAGAAACGAGCTCGGAAAAATTCGGCCGCGGCAGGCGGCCTAGCCGCGCCGGCCCGCGCTTCTCCACGCCGGGGTCCGTAGAAAAGTAGCGGTTATCCTCCCTCTTTCGCGGGGCAGGCCGACCATTTCTCCGCGCGCCAGAAGCCGCAGCCGCGCCGGGGGCGGGTAGGAGTCGGCGGGGTATTGTGAGGGCGCCTTCTCTGAGCTCGAAGCCGATGTCGCTGCCGGTCAGAGATCCTCGGGGCGAAGGCCGGTTTTTTCGCGACCTCGTAACCTTTTTCGGCGCTACTTCGTCATCGTCGTGGAACGCGAAGGGGTAATCTTCCCATCCTTCACGTTCGAGGATCTTATGGGAGCCGCTTTATCCGCCAGCCGATGCGCTGAAGCGCCGCCAGAAGGCGACGGGCCTTCATGGCGCGCCAACGGCTCACGCGGTAAGCAGGCGCCGAAGCTGCTCGGGGCCGAGCTCGCCGTGTTCGAACCTGTCGGCAAGAACGCGGAGGAGAAGTGCCGCGGCGTGGTCGAGCGCTTCTTCCTGGGTCTGCCCGTAGGCCATGACGCCCGGCACGTCGATCACGTCAGCGATCCAGCGGCCATCGTCTTCCTGTTCGAGCTCGACCCTCGACCGGAAGGACCTCGGGCTGCTGCCCGGGCTAGGTCATCAGCCAGTGAACAGGGGGAGGTTACATTTTCCCATCAAGAAGAGGCCGCGTGGTGGATGCCGTAAATGTAAAAAGGGTTCCCCGTGCGAGTTGGAAGCCGTACGAGCTGTGGATGCCACTGAAACCTCTTTGCTACCCTCAGCGCTACCCAGAGAGACCAGGCCGAGCGTACCAGCGCAAACCCGCTAGAATCCATGCCCCCGCCGCGATTCGAACGCGGGACCCCAGGATTAGGAAGAATGCGCGGCCTTGGGGCGTGTTCGGAACTGCTTGGTTTTGCTCGGTTTCATGCGTCTCGCTTGGGGCTCTTCGTGGCTGGGATAGCAGCAAAATAGCAGTCACCGCCGGTGCCGTGCGGCCACGAACGTCGGCGTCACCTTCCGAGCGCGATGCGGGTGACCGCGGGCGAGCGGCTTCAGCCTCTCAAGGCAATGGGCGCGCGAGCAGGCGAGGCCTTTCGCGCGCCGTCGCAACGATCCATTCGGCGTCGCGCGGCGCCGGCGGCTCTCGCTGCCACGGCGGCAGGCTCACCGACGGCCGTGGCGCCTGCCGTGGCACTCGGCGCTCGAGGAAGCGCACGATAGCGTCGAGGTCGACGCTGTCGCGGACCCGAGCGCGCACGGCGCCGGCATCAAGCCCGAGGAGATCCGCGAGCTCGTCGAACGTGAGCGGGCGCCGCCAGCGGTTCGACTCGTCGAGGAGCCAGCGGAGCGCCCGGGCGCCGTCGATCACCGTCCAGGCGCAAGCCCGCCCGTCGCGAGTGTCTCCGCGAAGTCCCTCGCCGCCGCGGGCGCGGCGGTCGAGCTCGGCGACGTCCTCGAGCGCCTGCACGAGCACCGCGAGCAACAGCCGGTGCGCCGGAGTCGGCTCCCGATCCTGGATGAGCTGCGCGGGGACGATGAAGACGAGATGCGGCTTGAGCTCCTCAAAGAGCGAGTCCGCCACCGCCTCGCCGGAACTACGCGCCGACGTTTTTGACCAGTCCGCGATGGTCGATGATGCCGGCGCCGAAGTCGAGAGTCACGCGGAGCTCGAGGCCGAGCACGTCGAATCCCTCGCGGCTCGCGAACTGCGGCCCGGGCGCGTCGTCGAGGAAGGCGTACTCGATGCCGTCGATCACTGAGGGGTCGCTCGCCACGTACCACGCCGTGGCGCTGTCGTCGTCGAGTCGCGGATCGACCACCACCTCGAGCTCGGCCGAGAAGGGGTTGACGTCGGCGGCCTTGGTGGCGGTGATCGCCGCCACCTGCTGCTTGGCGAGCACCTCGAGCGCCGCGGGGACGAGCAGGAATCTCGGCGTCGCATTGATCGGCGTCTTGCCGTCGAGTCCCATTTGTCGGCGCATCAGCTTGAGCGCCTCGCCGAGAGTCGCCGTGCTGATGGTCGCCGCGGTGCCGAGGTTGGCGTGGCTCGCGTGGAAGAGCGCGATGCCATCCGACATCACCGGGTTGGAGGTCAGCAGCGTTACGAGCTGCTTGGCGATCAGCTCCGCTGCGGCGCGTCCCTGGCGCCGTGCGAAGTCTGCGAATGCGCCGAGGTCGTCGTTGACGATCGCCTGTCGCGTCAGCGAGAAGATGCGGCCGTAGGTCTTGACGCTGTACGACTCCTTCGATTCCGCGGCCGAGCCCCGGGTCACCTCGCCGCTCTCGAGGACCTCGAGCAGCTCGGGCGCCTCGCTGAGCTGGAGGCGCGAGAGAGGCCGGAAGTCGGGCGCGAGGGCTTCACGCGCGATCGCGCGCACGCCGGCGGGAGCGGCCTCGTAGGCTTGTCGCAAGAGCCGATTGCCGCTCTCGGTGAGCAGCGAGGGAAAGTCGCTGGTCGTGTGGCCGATGAGGCGCGTCGCTACCCAGACGTCCGACTGTCGACGCGCGGACACGCCCCGCATCTCGAGGAGCTCGCGGCCCAGGTCGATCAGGCGCATGTGCCGGTAAGGCGCCGCTTCTGCGCTCGCGGCCGGTCCACCGAATCGCGCCGCGATGGCCTCGGCCATGAGCGGAACCGTGTCGTTCGCCGAGTCCTGGTACGGATTGCCGAAGTGGCCGCGGGTCGGCGTCCGCGCCTGGTTCTCCTCGAGCCGACGGAGAATGTCCGCGCGCGCGGCCTCGAGCGTCACGCCCTGGTCGATCATCTCGAGACCGATCGACTCGTCGAGACGCGCTGCGCGGATGGCACGCTGGATGCCGCCGATCCTCTCGCGCTCGAGGCGGGTAGCCTCGGGGGTGGCCGCTCGGTTGCCGCCTTCGTTGTTCTCCTCGTCCATGACTTCCTCCTGCGCTCGCACGAGCGCGCACTTGTTCGTCTTCACGCCGCCACCGCGAACTTGCGCGCTGGCATCGGCGGGCATCGGCACCATCGAAATCTCGTAGGGCTCCCAGTCGATCGCCGTGCGCGTTGGGAGCTTGCCGTCGGTTCCCGCCGTCTCCTCGAACTCGTGGACGCGATAGCCGACGCTCACGTTCCGCACGATGCCGTCGCGAACGTCTTGCCAGATCGGCCCGACGGTCTCGCGCTGCGAAAACTGGATCGTCGCGCGTGCTTCCTTGCCGACGATCTTCGCGCTGTCCGACACGACAACGCCGATCTGATCCTCGATCGACCACGCGCTGTGCGCGTTGAGGACTGGCGCGCCGCCGTTCAGGCGATCGAGCCGAACGTGCTCGCTCTTGATCGAGAGCTTCTCGACGAAGGACTTGCCCGTCCACCAGTCGTGCCGCGTGACCGCCGCTCCCGTCGAGAACACGACCTCGACGGTGCGCGCCTCGGCGTCTACGGACTTCGGAATGAAGTCGGCGCGGACGCAGAGGGGCGGAATGTCTCGCGTCTCGATCGCGCCGGACTTCGGCTTCCGAGGCTCCATGCCCGTCCATCTGGGCGTGCGAACCCTGGCGCGTCAAGGTCGAGGGGATACGTTATGCGGAGCGGCGCGAACGCGCGCCCGCTCAATGAGCGGTGACCCCGTCGAGCAAGAGCCCGTGCATCCGGAGGAGCTCCGTTGCGCGGCCCTCGTCGAGAACGCGCGCGGCCACGAGGAGCAGCAAAGCGAGCTCGATCGCGCTATCGGCACTGAGCTCGCCAATGGGCTCGACCTCGGCCGCTCCGGCGCGGACGATCACGAGTCGCAGACGGGTCCCGTCGTCCGAGGCCTCGATCAGAAGGCCGGTCGACTCGTCGAGCCAAGTAACGTCGTGCTGCTGCGTGGACATGGTGTTCTCACCTCCTCGTGGTCGCGCGTCTGCGCCGTGCCCTGAAATCGCGGAGCGATGCCGTCGCCGCGAACAAGCGCTCCTCGTCGCACCGCTCGACGAGCGCGCGGGATGCGGTCACCCCGCCAGGCGCCCACACGCGCGCCCCCGTCCGCTGGTCACGCACTGCGCCCTGAAGAACGACGCCAAGCGAGGCAACGACGATCCTCATCTTGCCTGCTTCCCCCGCCGCGTGCGGCGGGTCGCTGTCCGCTCCTCGAGCTCGGCTCCCTTCACGAGCCAGTCGGGGAGGTTCTTGTCGTCGCCGAGCTCGGTCAGCGCGTCGTAGATCGCCTCCTGGAGCTTCGCATACGCGGTCGCCGGATCACTGACCTCGGCCATCGCCGGAGCGAGCCTCACCGGGATCGCTAGCAGGCGCGCGCGGCAGCGCAGGATGTCGTCCTTCCACGCTCGCTCGACCTCATCGGCCGGGAGGTATCCCCGCCGAACCCTCGTCAGCTCGAAGTCCAGGCGCCGCTTCTGCGCCTTCGCCAGCTCGGTTCGCGCCTCGTCGAGCTGCTCGCGCTTCGACGCGTGGAGCTGGCGCTCGCGGTACCACGGCACCACCTTCTCGAGGTCGAAAATCGCCTGTCGCCGGCCCCGTCCGGGACTCTCCCGCGGGCAGCCTCGCGTCACCCAACCGTCGACAGCCTGCGTGCTCACGCGAAAGAGACGCGCGAGGCGAGATCGGCCTACGAGTAGCGGACCGTCCGTCGCCTTCTCTCCACCCCTTGCGTCGATTCTACGCAACTCTAAGAGCCTTCTCTCTCAGTCGTTGAAAGTCGCGGTGCGCGGCCCCCGCGTCTTCGGATCGCCGGAAGGACCCATCGTAGGGGGGTGCCCGCCCCTCGGAGCCGGCTTCCGTTCGTGATGTGCGTGATGTGCGTGATGTGCTATCTGCCTACGCGCGCGCGCGCCGGTGGGCTTCCTGAATCTGAACTTGGAAGTAAAAAGAAAGGGGGAATAGAGATAGGCAATCACGCACATCACGCACATCACGCTCGCTGCCCCGCATCGGTGAGGGATTTGGCGGCCTCGATACGCTCTCGAAGGGAAAGCGTCGCCTTGGCGTAGATGACCACCTGCTTGCTTTGGACCCGCCAGCGGCCTCCGGTCTTGTCGGTCTCGCTGCGCACCGCGACGTAGCCGGCCTGCTCGAATCTGTGGGGAATCTGGCGGGAGTTGCGCCGATCTCGTAGCCATTCGGCGAAGCTGGCGTCTGCCTTGTCGAGGATATCGGCAACGGTGACGGCGTCCGGGTGGCCGAGCTTGTCGAGCGCGTCGGCGAACTCGGCATCTTCCGGCGCGAGGTTGGCGTCGGCGATCGCCCAGAAGGCCGGCGTCTTCGGCGGCGGCGCCTTCGGGTCGAAATCCGAGAGATCGAGGGTCGCGAGGTAGGCCGCGACGTGCTCGAGCCCCCCGGAGGCATACCAGCCGTAGATCCAGGGCCAGTAGTCGGCCTCGCGGGCGTGCCTGGATCGCTCGGACCAGGCGACGAAGTGCCGCCGATCGTCGGCCGGCAAGTAGATGCCGTGCGTCTTATGGTTCGTGGTGAGGACCACGCCGCAGACGTTGAAGACGGCATACTCTCGCACGTTCTTCTCGTCGCACCGGAGCACGTCCGGCGGCGCCGCGGTGAAGACCTTCATGTGCTCGTAGAAGGCGAAGCGGTCGACGTCGCCGAGATCGCGGGCCTCGCTCACCCGAAGAACCACGGACTTCACGAACCCGTTGAAGCGGCCGAGCAGATTGACGGGCGAGACCTCGGCGAAGTTCCAGGGACCCACGGCATGCTTCAGCGGCTCGAGCAGCGTGTCCTTGCCGATGCCCTGCTGCCCGCCGAGCACGAGGGCGTGGTTGACCTTCTCCTGCGGCTTCTGCACGCGGTGGGCGAACCACTTCCGAATGTGCTCCGACTCGTCGGGATAGAGGTACTCGAGAAGCTCGAGCCACGGCTTCGCCTTGCCGGGATCGCCCCGCTTGATGATGGGTGGCCGGTAGAGGTTGAAGACCTTCGAGCCAGCCCTCGGGAACCAGCCCCCTTGATTGATAAGCCGCTCGCGGATGATCGTCTGTTCGCCTGGCGACCAGGTCATCTGCTCGACCGAGCGGTTCGCGTCGAGCCACGTATTCGCGGGAAGGGCCTGGCCATTCTCGTCCTTCACCTTCACGCAGGCGTTCACGCTCGGCGCCGGCCAGAGCTCGCGGGTCGGCACGTAGATGTACTGGTGCATCGGCAGGTAGGCCCAGAAGTCGTCGGCTGCGATCGGGCTTGTCGCGCCGAGCACGATTGGGCTCGAGATGTTGCCCCAGGCCGGGCACTTCGAGCAGTAGGGTTCACCGCTCAGCGTCGAGCGGACGCGCTCGCACCTCGCGGGGCCGCCGTCTCGTAGCGAGTGCTCGATCTTCGCCGCCGTCTCGCGCTCGGTGTAGTTCGGGTGAGGGCGGCTCCATACGTGGGCGAGCTTCTCGCCGCCTTCGGCACGCGCAAGGATGCCGATCATCGCGTACCACTCGGGTTCGGCGAGCGTCGCCGCGTCGTCGCGCGTATGCCGAAGCCACGCGCAGCCGGCGACGATCGGCTCGAGCTTTGCGGGCGGGAAGTCACGTTCCGGTCGCTCATGGTCGTATCGACCACCGTCACCGCCGGTGTCCTGCGTCTCGCTTTCGCTCCACAGTCTGACTAGTTCGGGTCGTGGCTCGAAATCGTCCTCATGTGGGAGCTCCACGGTGCGCGGTGTGCGCGCCAGGACGCGAATCGGTTCGATGTCGAGACGCAGCAGCTCGTCAGGATCGAGGGGAACCTTGAACAGGCCGGACTTCGCGTTTCGCGTGTTCGGCTGGCGCCAGAGTCTCACCGGGTCGTAGATGGAAGAATCAGCTGTCGACAGGCCGTCGGTGAGTCGGCGCGCAAGATGGCCCAGACGCGCGGCGAGGCGCGGAGCCGCATCCGGGGCGAAGCCGCCGAAGAGTGTCCCCGGCGCCTCGATCGAGAATCCCTTGAACCCCGAGAAGAAGATCCGCAGAGCCTTCGGCGGCACGTCGTAAGCCGATTCGAGTCGCCGGACGAACGCGCGTGCATCGTTGAGAGCGAGAGGTAGGTCGTCCTTCGAGTCGAAGTCGAACGGAACGAAACGCGCGAGCGCGTCACCCTTGTATCCATGAACGCTCGGCGGCTTCCCCGTTTTGGGGCTCGGGTTCGTCGCCGCATAAGACGCGAGGTCCCGGGTGAAGCGGAGAAAGGTGCAGTAGCAATCAGGCGTGCCGTTCAGCGAGCTGAGAAAGTCCGCGAGATCGACTACGTTGTTGCGGCGGTTCACGCCGCCGATCGCGCTGTCGACGAAGGTGAACTCGTCGACGTTCATGCTACCTGCCTCGCTTGTAGCTTCAACCAATCAGCGGCCTGGTTGAGCTCCGCCATCTTTGCGGACGATCCGCCGCCGGTCGCGTCGGGGTGATACCGCCGCGCAAGGCTTCTCAGCCCTGCGCCGATCAACTCGTCGGCGACCTCGGGCCGGGGCGCGTTCAGTCGATCGAAGAACCGCCGCGGCTCTTCGTGCTCCGCTTCGTAGCGACGGCGCTCGGCTTCGGTCTCGATCGCCAACCGCAGCCGCTCGCTCTGAATGTCGACCTCGTCGAGAAGCCACGAGAGATACTCGTCCGGTAGGTCGCGCACGAGCTCGCCGCGATGCTTGCCGAACGGCATGCGCGCGCCGGAGCCGGTCATGCCCCGCGGCTCTCCAGCGACTTCCCGCCCGGCCACTTGGCGAGGAAGTTCTGCATCGAGGTCTTCTGCGCACGCTCGGCGACCTCGGCCCGCTCCCACGCCTCGGGCTCGATGAACGACCAGATCGCTTCCTCCACGCGGCTTCGAAGAACCGGCGGCGGCATCGCAAGGTCGACCTCGCTCATGTAGAGTCCGCTCGGGTCGAAGTCGCCGACGTAGAGCACCGTGCGTGCTCGCTTGATGCCATCCTGCGCGGCGCTGCAGATCGCCGTCGCCGATCCGAATCCGTGCATCACGCGGAAGGTGACGCCGAGCTCGTCGAGCACCGGGCGGATCGTGCCGCCGATAGTCGACTTCTCGCTCCACACCTCGACCAACTGCTGTTGGTCGTCCCACCGGTCTTTCCGCGCGTGGCGGATGAGGCGGCGGGCGAAGAGCGCGTAGCCAACGGCGCGAACGGACGCTGGTTGGATCTCTTCGAGCAAATCTCTACAGGACGCGATTAGCTCGAGACTCGCTCGTGACTTGCCTCTCATGCCCGCCGCCGCGTGACGTCGTGTCCGCGAGCTTCGCTTACGCCGGCGAACCTCCGCGTCCGCTTGGCGATCCATTCCCGCACCAGCTCACGGTCGAAGCGCGAGTATTTGCCGATCTTCACGACCGGCAGAGGATCGGCGGACTTTCTGCGGCTGTGGTCGTAGACGAAGCTCACCGGCACGCGGAGAACGCGCGCGAGCTCCTCGGGTGTCAGGAGCTCATCGAGCATTGCCCGCCTCGCGCGCCCCGCTCGCGCTACGTCGTCGACGAAGTAGCTCGACCTCCCGCCTGGACAACAGCAGCAGCCCGCGCCCCAGGCCAACACGAATCGGCTCTAGCGCACCGGTTTTCACGAAGTGTCGGATCCACTGGTCGGACACCTCGAGGATGATCGCGGCCTGTCGGACCGTAAGTAGGTCGTGCGCTGGATCGCCGTTCTTCACGGTGCCGTTGTGTCATACTTCCAAACCATGGTACACGGTATGGGGCTTTGGAGATTGGAGATTGTCGACCACGTCCAAACCGGGGAGCTCGCCTTGACCAAACTCGAGTCCGCGCTGCTGAGAACACGGTCGCTTCACCGCAGAGAGGCGACAGGTACATCTGCGAAATCCGACTCACCGGATGCCGCGTTTCGTCACGCCGATGTCTGGGTCGAAGCGCCGATCGGCCGTGGCAAGCGATGGATCGTCGCCTTCCGAATCTCTCAGCGAGGCGTTGCTCCTGTCGTTTCGGAGCTCCGCATCTTTCCGAATGAAGAGGGTCGCTCCGATATCGAGCCGGGGCCAGTCCCGAAGTGGAAGCATGCCGGTGAGTGGAGCCATCAACTCGCGAGCGTGCCGCCGAGCGGTGTCAGCCGCCGACTTCTTCGCGAAGTTCACCTTCGCGAATGGCGCACGGCGATGCGACGAGGCTTCGACAGCCTCGACTCACACACGCCCGGAGCGTTCCGATTCGAGGATGATGCTGCTCGACCGCCAGGCAAGTATCAGCGGCGAGAAGATGCCTGGTACGCACAGGCCGCGAGCACCTACGTCGAGCTCCGCGCATCTGCGCATGACGCTCCCCTAGTCGAGCTCTCTCGTCGGCTCGGCATTACGAGGACGAACGCCGCCGACGCAATCCGGCGCGCACGGCAGCTCCGCTTGTTAACGAAGGCACCCGCCGGCAGGGGAACGGCAGGGGGGCGCATCACCAAAAGGGCCCAGCGGATCCTTGCGGCACAGGAGAAAGGAAGGTCAGGGAGATGAGCGTCCGCTACGACAAGAAGCGCAACGTTTGGATTGCCGACTACTACGATCGCCGCGGCCGTCGGCACCAGCCGACTTTCGATAGGAAGCGCGAGGCGACGGCGGAGCAGGACGAAGCGCGGCGCGCGGTCCGCCGCGGTGCGTACCTCGATCCGAACGAGGCGCCGTTTCTCGAAGACGTCGCGCGCGCCTGGCTCAAAGGGAAGGGCGGTCGCCGGCCATCGTCGATCGCCGCATGGGAAGTCCACGTCCTGGATCACATCGTCCCGGAGCTCGGCGACTACCGAATCACCGACGTCAAAGTCGGAGCGGTCGAAGCGTTCCGAGACGAGCTCGCGAAGAAGCTCGCCCCCCAGAGCGTCAACAAGGTGCTGACGACGCTTGCGGCCATCTTCAAAGATGCGATGCGCCGCGACCAGGTGGTTGCGAATCCAGCGGCGGCGACTGAGCGCCTACGGATCGGCGCTGGCGAGATCGACCTCGAGAAGAAGTCCGCTGCGCGACAGAAGGCGGCCGAAGTGTCTCCTGACGAGATCCTCACCCCAGAGCAGACAGCGAAGCTCATCGACGCAGCGACGCCCGGCTACTACCGGATGCTCTTCACCATGCTCGCGGCGACGGGCGTGCGGATCGGCGAGGCGACCGCGCTCACGTGGCCCGACGTCGACCTCGACGCCAGCACGATCACGATTCGGCGTGGCGTCTCTCACGCGCGAACGCGGTCCGAGAAGGAAGCCGGCGAGAAGGCGCGGCCGCGGTTCTTCGCGCCGAAGACGCCGAGCGGGTTCCGAACGTTGCCGATCGCGCCTGAGATCGTGTCAGCGCTCCGGCGATGGAAGCTCGCCTGTCCGCCGACTCGCGCGGGCCTTGTCTTCCCGAGCGCCATCGGCGCGCCGGCGCACCGCAAGACGATCTGGGAGCGGGGATTCAGGCCGGCGCTCGACGCGGCGAAGCTACCCCACGTGACGCTTCACTCGCTCAGGCACACGTTCGCGAGCTCGCTCATCATGCGCGGCGTGCCGGTGACCGAGGTTGCCGCACTGCTCGGTCACAAGTCGTCGGCCGTGACGACCGCGATCTACGCGCACTGGTTCAAGACCGTGAAGACTGACTCGGTCGCGAGCTACACGCGCGCGCTTTTTTCGGCGCGCGATAGCAGCAAAGTAGCAGCCGAAGAGGCCGAGGACGCAGCGCCGAAAGTTCGTAAGCTCGTGAAATAACTAACTGCCCCCGGCGCGACTCGAACGCGCGACCCCAGGATTAGGAATCCTGTGCTCTATCCACCTGAGCTACGGGGGCTCGCTCGGTCCTCGGGAGTTAGCTGCTGTCGCGCCGGCTGTCCAGCGCGGCCGGCTTCAGACGAATCGTACAAGCTGTTTCCCGCCCGAGCACCACGCTCAGCAGCAGGTTCGCGCCCGACACCGCGACCGGGTGGCGACGAGCCACCGCGCGAATGCATCCATGCGCATCGGTTGCCCGAAAGAAAGAACAAGGAACTACCGGCGAGAGCCGCCGGCGACCAACTTCCGTTGCGCTTCTCCCGCGTGCCGGCGCTGCAGCCACTGGAGAATCTCGGGCCGCGCCAGGAACGGGCCCCGGCAGCGAATCGCTTCCCGATAGACGATGTCTGCCTCGATCAGCTCCTCGAGGTAGCGCTGTAGGGGGTAGGTGCCGCCGTCCGCTTCCATGTTGTGCAGCACCGACTTCAGGCGGTCGAGC
>CAVPWJ010000110.1:0-9750 GCA_963708955.1 uncultured delta proteobacterium | reverse complement strand
GCAACGTGAAGGCCGCGGGAATGTCGACGTGCTGCGGCGGGATCATCGGCATGGGCGAGAGCGATGAAGACGTGGTCGATCTCGCCTTGGCGCTGCGGGATCTCGAGGTGGACTCTCTGCCGGTCAACTTTCTGCATCCCATCGACGGCACGGCGCTCGAGGGGGTGAGCTTCCTCGATCCAGTGCAGGCGTTGAAGGCGCTGTGCGTCTTTCGCTTCACCAATCCCAAAGCGGAGATCCGCGCGGGCGGAGGTCGGGAGCACAACCTGCAGGAATGGCAATCGCTGGCGCTCTATCCCGCCAACTCGATCTTCGTTCGCGGGTATCTCACGACCCCGGGCCAAAGTGCGGAAGAGGCGCGGCGCATGATCGAGGGGATGGGTTTCGAGATCGAAGGCTCGGTCGTGAGCCCCGCTCGGCCGGGCGAAATCGCGCCCTGCGGAACGGCTGGCGCGGCGGCCGGCTGAGTCAGCCGTCGCCCGCGACCGTCATTTGCGCGATCTTGACGGTCGGTGCGCTCAGGCTCGAGCGGAAGGCGAGGTCGCTGCCGATCGCTTCGATGGTCGACAGCATCTCCACTAGGTTGCCCGCGATGGTGATTCCCTCGACCGGAAAGGCGAACTCGCCGTTTTCGATCCAGATGCCGGCCGCTCCGCGGGAATAGTCGCCGGTCATGAGGTTGACTCCCGAGCCGATCAACTCGGTCACGTAGAGCCCGCTCTGGACGGAGCGGATGATCGTCTCGGGACGGTCCGGGCCCGGAACCAAGAACATGTTGCTCGGGCCCGCTGCCGGCGGCTCGCCGAGCGCGCGGACGGCGCTCGCGGTCGAGCGCAGTGCCAGTCGACGAGCAGCGTACGTGTCGAGCAGGAAGGTCTGCAGCACGCCGCGATCAACGACGACGTTCGTCCGGCTCGTCACGCCTTCGGCGTCGAAGGGCCGTGAGGCGAGCCCGCCGGGACGAAGCGGGTCGTCGGTGATGCACACCGCTTCGGCTGCGACGCGCTGCCCGAGTCGGTCACGAAGAAACGAAAGCCCGCGGTAGACGGCAGACCCGGAGACGGCGCCGGCGATGCTACCGAGCAGCGACGCCGCCGTCTCCGGATCGAAGATCACCGGAACCCGTCGGGTACGGACGTTTCGGGCGCCGAGGCGGCGCACGGTCCGGCGGGCCGCTTCGCGCCCCACCACGGTGGGAGCGTCGAGCCGGGAGCGGTGGCGCGCGGACGTGTACCAGTAGTCGCGCTGCATCGATTCACCGCTCTTGGCGACGGGAACGACCGTGAGCGAGAACGAGGAGCTACGCTGCTCTCCGCGAAATCCGCTGGAGGAGGCGTAGATGAGTCGTCGAGCCGCGACGGAGAACTCGGCGCCCTCGGAATTCGTGATTCGCGGATCGGCGTCGAGCGCGGCTTGTTCCGCGCTTCGTGCCAGGGCGATGGCCTCCTCGGCGGCGAATGACTCGGCCGTCGGGTCGAAGAGGTCGAGATCCGTTCGTGGCTTCGGCGCATCGCCGAGGTCGGGCAAGCCGCTGAACGGATCGGACGCCGTCGCGCGGGCCAGTGCCAGCGCATCGTCGACTAGGGAGGCCAGAGAGTCGGGGGCGACATCGGCGGTCGACACGGTAGCGCTCGACTGTCCCACGAAGAGCCGCAGCGCGAGCCGGCGTTCGCGCGAGCGCTTGAGCTTCTCCGTCTTGGCGATCCGGACGCCGACCTCGAGCCGATCCGTCTCCGCAGCGGTGACCTCCGCTTCGACGCTCGCGTGACGCCGCGCGCGAACGATCACAAGATCGACGGCCTCGGCCAGGTCCATCAAGCGCGGGTTCCGCCTACCGTCAGTCCGTCGATCCGTAGGGTCGGAAGGCCGACGCCGACCGGCACGAGCTGTCCGTCCTTGCCGCAGGTGCCGATACCTTCGTCGAGTCGCAAGTCGGAGCCGACGCGCGACACGCGCTTCAACGCCTCTGGGCCGCTGCCGATCAGCGTCGCCCCCTTCACCGGCCGAGTCACCCGGCCGTTCTCGATCAAATAGGCCTCGGCGGCGGAGAAGACGAAGTTGCCGCTGGTGATGTCCACCTGGCCGCCGCCGAAGTAGACCGCGTACAGGCCACGATCCACTGACCGCAGGATGTCGGACGGATCGTCTTCCCCGGCGAGCAGGAACGTGTTCGTCATGCGCGGCATCGGGATGTGAGCAAAGCTCTCGCGGCGACCATTGCCGGTGAGCGGCATGCCGAGGAGGCGGGCGTTCATGCGGTCCTGCAGGTAGCCCTTCAGAATGCCCTTCTCGATCAGCACCGTCCGCGACGTCGGTGTTCCTTCGTCGTCGACGTTGAGCGAGCCCCGACGGTTGGGGATCGTGCCGTCGTCGATCACCGTGCAAAGTTCCGAAGCTACCGGTTGGTTCAACCGTCCGGAAAACGCCGAGACGCCCTTTCGGTTGAAGTCGCCTTCGAGACCGTGGCCCACCGCTTCGTGGAGCAAGATGCCGGGCCAACCCGGCGCCAGCACGACGGTCTGTACACCCGCGGGCGCCTCGACGGCATCAAGATTGACGATCGCTTGGCGTGCCGCCTCGTGGGCGAAGGACAGGAAGCGCGCCAGGCCGCTGCCAGGATCGATCTCGCGCAGAAAGTCGAGCTCATAGCGGCCGCCCCCGCCGCAGCTGCCCTGTTGCCGATTGCCACGTTCTTCGGCGATGCAGGTGACGTGCAGTCGAAGGAGCGGCCGGACGTCGCTCGCCACCGTGCCGTCCGCCGTCATGAGAAAGACGAGCTTCTGCTCGCAGGAGAACGTCGCGATGACGTTGCGGATGCGCGGATCGAAGCGGCGCGCTTCGACATCGAGCGTGCTGAGCAGCTCCGTCTTTGCCTGCAGATCGGCGTCGATCGGAGGACGCTCGAGCGTGTAGAGGTCGTGGCGGGCGCCGCTGCGGGGCAGCGCGACCGGCGCGGTCGTCGCCGCGTTGACGGCAATCGTCTGCGCGGTGGTTGCCGCCAGCCGCAATCGCGCCGGCGTGATCTCGTCGGAGTAGGCATAGCCAGTATGGTCCTCGGCGGTCACCCGCACGCCGGCTCCCTGGGAGACGTTACGCGTGGCCTTCTTCACCAGCGACTCCTCGACCTGCAGGCTTTCGTTGGTCGAGAACTCGAAGTAGATGTCGGCGTGATCAGCGCGGTTGCCGACGGCGGAACCGAGAATGCTCTCGAGCTCGCTCTCGTTCAAACCGAAGCGTTCGAGGAAGAATCGCCGTGCTTCGACGACTTGCGGCATGATCGCCGGCAGGCTAGCAGATCGCTCGACGGGAACAACTGTCGTAGGTCGCGCACGTCACGAGCAGCATGGACAAGGTTCAAGGCCACTGCGATAATCGACCGCTCGAGCCAGCTGCTTGCATGGCCCAACCTGCCAACAACCGCACGCCGCTGGCCGGTCTCCTTCAAGCGGTCAGTCGACCGGGGCGGGTGGTAATTTTGCCACACGATAACCCCGATCCCGACGCGCTCGCCAGCGCGGCGACGCTGGGCTACCTGCTGCAGCATCTCGCCCAGCGCGATGCGGCGATCGCGCTGGGCGGCATCGTCGGCCGGGCTGAGAACCGTGCCATGCTGACATACCTGAACATCAATCTCGTCCCCGTATCGTCGATCGAATTCGGGCCCGACACGATCGTAGCCCTCGTCGACACTCAGCCCGGCCGTTCGAACAATTCGCTGCCCGAGGGGTTCGTGCCGACGGTCGTCATCGACCATCATCCCGCGTATTCGAATTACGGTGCGATCCCATTCCTCGACCTGAGGAACGATTACGGAGCTACGTCGACGATCCTCGCCGAATACCTGCGCGAATCGCGACTCGCGATCGAGGGCAAGATCGCGACCGCGCTGTTCTACGGCATCGCCGCGGAGACTCAGGACCTAGGTCGGGAAGCGACGCCCGCCGACGTCGCCGCGAGCTTGTTCCTCTATCCGTATGCCAACAAGCGACGGCTCGCGAAAATCGAGAACGCCCGGGTCCCGGCGGAGTATTTCAAGGGTTTTCGTGACGCGATCGAGGAGGCGAAGGTCTACGACAAAGTCGTGATCTCGGTACTGCACGAGGTGCAGTACCCGGACATGGTTGCCGAAGTCGCCGATTTCCTGCTCCGCCTGGACAGCGTGGAGTGGGCAGCCGCCATGGGGTTCTACAACAAGTGGCTGCACGTCTCGCTGCGAACGACGAACCGGGACATCAACGCGGGAGACTTGCTGCAGAAGGTCCTAGGCAGCAAATCCGCTGGCGGTCACGACATGATCGCCGGTGGACGGGTGCGGGTGGCCGAGGGCGGCGTAGCGATGGAAAAGGCCGCGGTGCGGATCAAGGATCGCCTGCTCAAGGCGCTCGGTGTCGAGAGTTGTACGCCCAAGACGCTGGTCGCCTGAGTCCCTGCTGTCGCAAATTTAACCTCTTTTTTTGTCACGTCGGCGGTGGCACAAGAGTTCCGACTGCCAGGAGGAAAGTGGTGGCCCGACTCTCCGCATCCGAGTTTCAGGATCTCATCAGCGAGCTGGTCCAAGTCGAAGGACTCGCCAAGCTGCAGGAAAAGCTCCTTCGCTCGGGCGCACTGGTGTCGCGCCGTCGGCTGGGGAGCGTCGACTCGCTCGCGCGACAACTCTACCAGCTCACCGTTGGCCTTGATCGCGACGGCCTGCCCTCGCAGGTCGTGATCGCGCTCTGGGAAGATCTCTTGCGCCGGAAGCTCACCGAGGAAGCCTCCAAGCAGCTCGAAGCCATCGCCGAGAGGATCAACGAGTGTCTCACGGGCGGCAGCGACATCCACCCGACCAAGGAGGGAGATCTGCGTACCGGGCTCTCGGCATACCGCGCCGCTCTTGCCGAGCACGTTGGCGATTCGGCTGCCCGCCTGACGATACTGACGCGCGCCTTCCCCGCCGTGGCGCGAATCGTGCGCGAATCGCCCGTCGGCGGGTGACCCTTTCGCGTACTCGCTTTCTTGCTGGGATCCCGTTTTTTTTGACCCGCCATATTGACACCCGGAACCTGTCAAGCGTATAAGGTCGGTTCCCCGCTGAGGGGAGCAGGTCTTTGAAAACTAGGCAGTAGCGCAAGTCCTCTCGGCGAGCGTCACACCTCATCGGTGTGGCCAAGGCGAGAGGGCGACCCTCAAGATCACCTTTGAGTGATTTCGAGAGACGGTCAGAGTAATTTGGAGTCGGAATCTTCCACTTTGGTCTTCGAGCGATCGGAGGCCAACTAGTTTAAGTGGAGAGTTTGATCCTGGCTCAGAACGAACGCTGGCGGCGTGCCTAACACATGCAAGTCGCGCGAGAAAGTGGGGGCAACTCCACGAGTACAGCGGCGCACGGGTGAGTAACACGTAGGTAACCTGCCTTCGAGATCGGGATAACCTTCCGAAAGGAGGGCTAATACTGGATAAGACCACGGGGCTTCGGCTCTGCGGTCAAAGGTGGCCTCTGCATGCAAGCTACCACTCGGAGATGGGCCTGCGCACCATTAGCTAGTTGGTGAGGTAACGGCTCACCAAGGCGAAGATGGTTAGCTGATCTGAGAGGATGATCAGCCACACTGGGACTGAGACACGGCCCAGACTCCTACGGGAGGCAGCAGTGGGGAATCTTGGACAATGGGGGAAACCCTGATCCAGCGACGCCGCGTGGGTGATGAAGGCCTTCGGGTCGTAAAGCCCTGTCGGGAGGGAAGAATGTCCCGCGGGTGAACAATCCGCGAGATTGACGGTACCTCTTAAGGAAGCACCGGCTAACTCCGTGCCAGCAGCCGCGGTAAGACGGAGGGTGCAAGCGTTGTTCGGAATTACTGGGCGTAAAGGGCGCGTAGGCGGTTTGCTAAGTTCGGTGTGAAATCCCCCGGCTCAACCGGGGAACGGCGCTGGAAACTGGCAGACTTGAGTACCGGAGAGGAGAGTGGAATTCCTGGTGTAGCGGTGAAATGCGTAGATATCAGGAGGAACACCTGTGGCGAAGGCGGCCCTCTGGACGGATACTGACGCTGAGGCGCGAAAGCGTGGGGATCAAACAGGATTAGATACCCTGGTAGTCCACGCTGTAAACGATGGGAGCTAGGTGTGGGGGGTATTGACCCTCCCGTGCTGTCGCTAACGCATTAAGCTCCCCGCCTGGGGATTACGGCCGCAAGGTTAAAACTCAAAGGAATTGACGGGGGCCCGCACAAGCGGTGGAGCATGTGGTTCAATTCGACGCAACGCGAAGAACCTTACCTGGGCTAGACAACGGTGGACCGCCCCAGAGACGGGGCTTTCCCTTCGGGGACTGCCGGTTCAGGTGCTGCATGGCTGTCGTCAGCTCGTGTCGTGAGATGTTGGGTTAAGTCCCGCAACGAGCGCAACCCCTGTCCTTAGTTGCCCCCGGGTCATGCCGTGGCACTCTAAGGAGACTGCCGGCGTTAAGCCGGAGGAAGGTGGGGATGACGTCAAGTCCTCATGGCCCTTATGTCCAGGGCTACACACGTGCTACAATGGGCGGTACAAAGGGATGCAAGCTCGCGAGAGTAAGCCAATCCCAAAAAACCGCTCTCAGTTCGGATTGCAGTCTGCAACTCGACTGCATGAAGCTGGAATCGCTAGTAATCGCGGATCAGCACGCCGCGGTGAATACGTTCCCGGGCCTTGTACACACCGCCCGTCACACCATGGAAGCCAGTTGTACCGGAAGCCGGTGCGCCAACCCGCAAGGGAGGTAGCCGTTCATGGTATGACTGGTGACTGGGGTGAAGTCGTAACAAGGTAGCCGTAGGGGAACCTGCGGCTGGATCACCTCCTTTCTAAGGATTCCGTCAACGCATACCCTCACGGGTCTGCGAGGAAGCCTAGTCAATCTCTCGGCACGAGACGGCTCGTTGACGAGAGGGACGCTTGGGTACGGTGGAACCCAAGATCGTCCAAATCAGTTCTTCCGATTCTTGATCTGACTCGTTCGGCGCTACTGCCTAGCTTTTAGGGACCTGCATTCAAAGTAGGCTGGAGGGAGTAATCTTTGGGAGGTGCTGAGAGCAGTGGGAGAGAGGCGGGCCTATAGCTCAGTTGGCTAGAGCGCGCCCCTGATAAGGGCGAGGTCGGTAGTTCGACTCTACCTAGGCCCACGTCCTTAAAGCCGGGGCTGTAGCTCAGCTGGGAGAGCGCCGGTTTTGCAAGCCGGAGGTCGTGGGTTCGATCCCCATCAGCTCCATGAGAAACGAACAGTGAACTGCCGTCGAGCTCATTCGTCTAAGCTACAGCAATCAGCTGTGGCTTAGAGAAGCGAGTTCAGTAGTCGCTTCCGTAGTCGCAGGTCTTTGACAATTGCAAATGGGTAACCGGCGTCGCGCGTTCGCGAAGTATGCGAACGTGTGACCAAGACGAATTGAGTAGCGCAAGCGCGTGGTAGCTCACTCGGTAAAGCTTGAAGATTCATTTTAGGCTTTGCCAATTATGGTCAAGCTACTAAGGGCGCACGGTGGATGCCTAGGCGCGAGACGGCGATGAAGGACGTAGCCAGCTGCGATAAGCCTCGGGGAGCCGCTAAGCAGGCGTTGATCCGAGGATCTCCGAATGGGGAAACCCGGCCCGGGTAATTCTGGGTCATCCTGCGATGAATTCATAGTTGCAGGAAGCGAACGGGGGGAAGTGAAACATCTCAGTACCCCTAGGAAAAGAAATCAATCGAGATTCCCCCAGTAGCGGCGAGCGAACAGGGAATAGCCCAAACCAAGGGAAGAAATTCTCTTGGGGTTGTGGGACTCCGACATGAGACCTCGAGAGATAGGAGAAGGAATCTGGAAAGGGCCGCCAAAGAGGGTGATAGCCCCGTATCCGAAATCTCAGAAGGCTCTAGGAGTATCCCGAGTACCGCGGGGCACGTGCAATCTCGCGGGAATCAGGGTGGACCGCCATCCAAGGCTAAATACGTTCTCGCGACCGATAGTGAACTAGTACCGTGAGGGAAAGGTGAAAAGAACCCCGGTTAGGGGAGTGAAAGAGTACCTGAAACCGTGTGCCTACAAGCAGTGGAAGGACGGTCTCTGGCTTCGGCCAGAGTGTCTGACCGCGTGCCTTTTGCTTAATGAGCCTGCGAGTTACTTTGTGCGGCAAGGTTAAGCCGTTACAGGTGGAGCCGTAGCGAAAGCGAGTCCGAATAGGGCGACAAGTCGTACGGAGTAGACCCGAAGCGGGATGATCTACAGATGGCCAGGGTGAAGTCTCGGTAACACGAGATGGAGGCCCGAACCGGTGAAGGTTGAAAACTTCTCGGATGAGCTGTCTGTAGGGGTGAAAGGCTAATCAAATTCCGTGATAGCTGGTTCTCCCCGAAACATATTGAGGTATGGCCTCGAGTGCTGGCCGACGCAGGTAGAGCACTGGATGGGCTAGGGTCCTTACCGGGATACCAATCCTAACCAAACTCCGAATGGCGTTGAGTCGAGCTCGGGAGTCAGACTACGGGCGATAAGGTCCGTGGTCGAAAGGGAAACAGCCCAGACCGCCGGCTAAGGTCCCCAAGTCCACGCTAAGTGGGAAACGATGTGGAGTCGCAGAGACAACTAGGAGGTTGGCTTAGAAGCAGCCATCCTTTAAAGAAAGCGTAACAGCTCACTAGTCAAGCGAGTCCGCGCGGAAAATGGAACGGGGCTCAAGCGTGGCACCGAAGCCGCGGATTCGGCGGAACTCCGGTTCTGCCGAGTGGTAGGGGAGCATTCCAGTCGCCTGTGAAGGTAGACCGAGAGGACTACTGGAGGTTCTGGAAAAGCTGATGCAGGCATGAGTAGCGTTAAAACGGGTGAGAAACCCGTTCGCCGTAAGCCTAAGGTTTCCTGGGTGAAGGTAATCTGCTCAGGGTTAGTCGGTTCCTAAGCCGAGGCCGAAAGGCGTAGGTGATGGCAATCAGGTTAATATTCCTGAACCACCGAGTCAGCGTTATCAGCGAAGGGGGGACGGAGAAGGGTAGGTTAGCCGGGAGAGGGCCGCAAGGCGCCCGGTGAAAGCCGGTAGGCGGGAAGCGTCGGCAAATCCGCGCTTCCATCAACGCCGAGAGGTGATGACCACTCCGAGCTTCGGCGAGGAGGAAGTAACTGATCCCATGCTCCCAAGAAAATCCTCGTAGTGAGCTGGCTAGGTGACCGTACCGCAAACCGACTCAGGTAGGCGGGTAGAGTATACCAAGGCGCTTGAGAGAACCGAGCCTAAGGAACTCAGCAAATTGCCACCGTAACTTCGGGAGAAGGTGGGCCTCGATCCTCGTGGCGGGTGTGCGGTGGAAGGCATCGCTGAACGCGGTGCGCCTGAGCAGCAAGCACTCACCCGGAGACGATCCCGCGGTCGTCGACGCCGACATGCTGACTGCGCTGCCCGACAAACTGCGCGACCGGCAGAAGGTGTTCGCCGCCACCGGCGGACTGCACGGCGCCGCACTGTTCGACACCGACGGCACCGCGTTGGTGGTGCGCGAGGACATCGGCAGGCACAACGCTGTCGACAAGGTCGTCGGGTGGGCCTTGGAGTCCGGCGGGTGCCGTTGACGGGCACCGTGCTACTGGTCAGCGGTCTGGGCGTCCTTCGAGCTGACTCAGAAGGCGGTGATGGCCGGGATTCCGGTACTGGCCGCCGTATCGGCGCCATCATCGCTGGCCGTCGACCTGGCCGCCCAGTCCGGCCTGACTCTCGTCGCGTTCCTGCGTGGCGATTCGATGAACGTCTACACCCGACCCGACCGCGTCC
>CAVPWJ010000109.1:0-7637 GCA_963708955.1 uncultured delta proteobacterium | reverse complement strand
CTTCTGCGTGCTTGACACCATTTACGTATTGCTCGTGAAGTTCAGCATGACGAAGAAGATCAGCAACGACACGCCCATCAGGATTTCCGGAATCGCGATCGGGGTCAGGACGAGGATCGGCAGCAGCCGCAGGCGATACCGGTGCATGGCGAGACCGGCCAGCGTACCCAGGACGGTGGACACGATGCTGGCCACGAGCGCGATCACCAACGAGTTGCCGGCCGCCAGCAGCATCTCGTTGTTGTCGGCGAGCTTTTGGTACCAGTCGAGCGTGAAGCCCACCCATTCGGCGTTGAGCTTCGAGTCGTTGAACGAGTAGACGACGACGATCACCAGCGGCAGGTAGAGGAACGCATAGGCGATGCCGGCCGCCGCCCACAGCCACGGCCTACGCATCGCCGGTCGCCATGCGGTCGACGCTGCGCCGGCCCACCCACGCCGCGAGGCCGGCGATCCCCAGCGCGAGCACCGTCAGCACGATCGACAGCACGCTGCCGAACGGCCAATCGCGCGTTTCCAGGAACTGCTGCTTGATCACGTTGCCGATCAGGCTGTCATCGGGGCCGCCCAGGATATCCGGGATCGCGAAGATGCCGAACGCGGGAATGAACACCAGCGCGGACCCGGCATAGACGCCGGGCAGCGACAGCGGAAACGTGATGCGCCAGAACCGCTGCCACGCATTGGCGCCCAGGTCCTGCGCGGCATCGAGCAATGCCTGGTCGTGCTTCTCGAGGTTCGCGTACAGCGGCAGAACCATGAACGGCAGGTGGACGTACACGAGGCAGACGAGGACGGCGAACGAACTGAACAGCAGCGACACCGGCTCCATGCCGAAGGCGCTCAGCACGGCGTTGACCGCCCGCGCGAACGCGGCATTCGGGCCGAGGATGATCATCCACGCGTAGACGCGGATCAGGAAATTGCTCCAGAACGGCAGGATGACGAGCAGCAGCAGCAGGTTGCGGTGCCGGCTGTCGCTGCGCGCGATGAGCCTCGTACCAGATTTCTCAATTTTCATTCAGATCATCACCTTCATCGTCCTGTGGGTCGGCTTGAAGCGACTCGCCTTCGACCCGATGCTGGACGTGCTCGAAGAGCGCGCCAAGCGCACGGTGGCGGCGCAGGCCGAGGCCGAGCAGCTGGTGGCGAAGGCCCAGGTGGCGCGCGAGCGCTACGATCAGTCGGTGCACGCCATGCGCGTGCAGATGGCGCAGGAAGCCGCCGCCGCGCGCAACGCCGCGCAGGAGGAAAGCCAACGCGCGCTCGCCGAGGCGCGCGCCGCCGCCGGTGCCGAGCTGGCGAAGATGCGCGCCGAGGTCGCCGCGCAGGTCGATCGCGCGCGCCAGAGTCTGGCCGCGCAGGCCGAGTCGGTCGCCGCGGAGATGCTGACCCGCGTCACGCGAGGATCCCATTGATGAAGCGCGCACTCTCTCTGTTGCTCGCTCTGCTCGTACCGGCCATCGCGCTCGCGGTTGAGCCCGAGCACGGCGCACACCACGCCGAGCACGCCCAGCACGCCATCCCGTGGATGAAGCTTGGCTTCTCCGCCCTCAATCTGGTCATCTTCATCGCCATCCTGCGCCGCTTTGCCTGGCCGCTGATTCGCGATGGACTGCTCACGCGCCGCCAGCAGATCGTCACCGCGCTCGAGCAGGCCGCCCAGGCCAAGCGCGAGTCCGAGCGCCTGCAGGCCGAGTGGACGGAACGCCTCGCCAACCTCAACACCGAGCTCGAAGCCCTGCGCCGCCAGGCGCAGCTCGACATCGCCGCCGAGCGCGAACAAATCCTCGCCGCGGCGCACAAGCTGGCCGACTCGATCCGCCGCGACGCGCAGCGCGCCGCCGAGCAGGAAGTGCGCAACGCCGAAGCGCTGCTGCGCAAGGAAGTCGCCGTGCTGGCGCTGGGGATCGCGCGCCGCCTCGCGCCGCAGCGTTTGACCGCCGACGACCAGCAGCGCTTCGTGCGCGAGTTCATCCAGGAGGTGCGCCAGTGAGCGGCTCGATCGCACGCCGCTACGCCAAGGCGATCGCCGAGATCGCGCGCGACGAGGGCAGCCTCGAACAGACCGGCGCGGATCTGCAGAATCTCGCCGCCATCGCCGCCGACGCCGGCGTGGCCAGTCAGCTCGCCAATCCGCTGCTCTCGGCGCCGACCCGTCGCGCCATCGCGCGCGCCATCGCCGACCAGCTCGGACTGCGGCCGACGACGCGCAACTTCCTCTGCTTGCTCGCCGACCACCAACGGCTCGACCACCTGATCGGCATCGCGGCCAACTACGAGCGCCTGGTCGATCGCGCCCTGGGCCGGGTGCGCGCGCGCGTCACCTCGATTGCGCCGCTGACGCCCGAGCAAGAGGGTGAGCTGGTTGCATCGCTGGCGCGCCTGACCGGCAAGACGGTGCTCGTCGAGCATCAGATCGACCCGGATCTGCTCGGTGGCCTGCTCGTCGAGGTCGAAGGCAAAGTCTACGACGGCAGCGTGCGCACGCAGCTGCAGCTGCTCGCCGGCCGCATCGCCGGCCAGCGTTCCGTGCTGTAACCGCAAGGCAGCACGACAGGCCGGTAGGATCCACAACCTGATGATTATTCACGGCAGCTCGGCGGCAGCGGTCGCGGGGCGGCTGGTTCGCTTGTAGGGAGGACGACAGAGCATGGAAATTCGCGCCGCGGAGATCAGCGACATCATCAAGCGCCAGATTACGGAGTACGAGCGCGAGATCGAGGTGCGCGAAACCGGACGTGTGCTGTCGACCGGCGACGGCATCGCGCGCATTTACGGTCTCGACAAGGTGGCGGCCGGCGAGCTGATCGAGTTTCCGCACAGCATCTTCGGCATGGTGCTCAACCTCGAGGAGGACAACGTCGGCGCCGCCATCTTCGGCGAGGCGCACGAGATCCGCGAGGGCGACGAAGTGCGCCGCACCGGGCGCATCGCCGAGGTGCCGGTGGGCGAGGCCCTGCTCGGGCGCGTCGTCGACGCGCTCGGCCTGCCGATCGACGGCAAGGGACCGATCGCGTCGACCGAGAACCGCCGCATCGAGCTGAAGGCGCCCGGCATCGTCGCGCGCCAGCCGGTGACCGAGCCGCTGCAGACCGGCATCAAGGCGATCGACTCCATGATCCCGATCGGCCGCGGCCAGCGCGAGCTGATCATCGGCGACCGCCAGACCGGCAAGACCGCCGTCGCCATCGACACCATCATCAATCAGAAGGGTGGCGACGTCTTTTGCATCTACGTCGCCATCGGCCAGAAGCGCTCCACGGTCGCCCAGGTCGTCGACCGCCTGGCCCGCAACGGCGCCATGGACTACACGATCATCGTCGCCGCGACGGCCTCCGACGCCGCGCCGCTGCAGTTCATCGCGCCCTACTCCGGCTGCGCCATGGGCGAGTATTTCCGCGACTCCGGCCGCCACGCCCTGGTGATCTATGACGATCTCTCCAAGCAGGCCGTCGCCTACCGCCAACTCTCGCTGCTGCTGCGCCGCCCGCCGGGCCGCGAAGCGTTCCCGGGCGACGTGTTCTACTTGCACTCCCGCCTGCTCGAGCGCGCCGCCAAGATGAGCGCCGAGATGGGCGGCGGCTCGCTCACCGCGCTGCCGATCATCGAGACCCAGGCCGGCGACGTCTCGGCCTACATTCCGACCAACGTGATCTCGATCACCGACGGGCAGATCTTCCTCGAGAGCGATCTGTTCTTCTCCGGCGTGCGCCCGGCCGTCAACGTCGGCATCTCGGTCTCGCGCGTCGGTGGCAACGCGCAGATCAAGGCGATGAAACAGCTCGCCGGCTCGCTGCGCCTCGACCTGGCGCAGTATCGCGAGATGGCGGCCTTCGCGCAGTTCGGCTCCGACCTCGACGCTTCGACGCAGCGCATGTTGTCGCGCGGCAGTCGTCTGGTGGAGATTCTCAAGCAGGACCAGTACGTCCCGCTGTCCATCGAGCGGCAGATCGTGATGCTCTACGCCGCTACCAACGGCTACATCGATCACCTGCCGGAGAACCAGCTCAAGCGCTACGAAGCCGAGCTGTTTCGCTTCGTCGAGAATCGCCATCCCGAGGTCTTCCGTCTGATCGTCGAGAAGAAGCAACTCAACGACGAGGTCAAGAAACCGCTCATCGCGGCCCTCGACGAGTTCAAGGCCCAGTTCACGGCCCAGGCCTGATCGACCAGGCATGTCGTCTACGCGCGCAGCCCACTAACCGCTTCCACACCCGGTCCCGATGGCGTCACTCAAGGTCATTCGCAAGCGCATCAGCTCGGTCAAGAGCACGCAGCAGATCACCAAAGCCATGAAGATGGTCGCGGCGGCCAAGCTGCGCCGCGCTCAGGAGGCCGCCACCGAGGCGCGCCCCTATGCCACCAAGCTCGGCGACATGCTGCGCGCCGTCGCGGCGCGCGTCGATGCCGGCTCGCACCCGCTGCTGGCGACGCGCGCGGAAACCAAGCGCATTGACGTCATCCTCGTCACCAGCGATCGCGGTCTGTGTGGCGGTTACAACTCCAATCTCATCCGCCGTACCGAGGCGTTCCTCGCCGAGCACGCCGGGCAACCCGTGCGTCTCACGCTGGTCGGGCGCAAGGGCGCCGATTACTTCCGCCGCCGCTCGGTCGTGATTCACGAGCAGCATGTGAACTTGCTCGGCGGACCGAATCACGCCCTGGCCGCCAGTCTCGGCGCGCGGGTCGCCCAAGACTTCGCCGCCGGCGAGACCGACGCCGTCTACTTGATCTACAGCCAGTTTCGCTCCGCGCTGTCGCAGATGCCGACGGTCGAGCAACTGCTCCCGGTCAGCACCGACCTCGGCGCGGCGGCCGACGACATGGTCGACTACATCTACGAGCCCGACGCCACGACGCTGCTCGATCGGCTGTTGCGCCAGTACATCACCACGCTGCTCGACCGCGCCTTCCTGGAATCGATCGCCAGCGAGCACGGTGCGCGCATGACGGCGATGGACAGCGCGACGTCGAACGCGGCGGACATGATCGACCGGCTGACCCTCGAGATGAACCGGGCGCGCCAGGCCGCCATCACCAAGGAGCTCATGGAGATCGTCTCGGGCGCCGAGGCCCTCAAGGGCTGAGCCCGTCGCGATACGCGGCCACCCCGGCCGGCAGGATGCGGAGGAATCAATGGACACCCAGATGAACATCGGCAAAATCACCCAGGTCATCGGCCCCGTGGTCGACGTCGAGTTTGCGGACACCCACCTGCCGTCGATCTACAACGCGCTGCAGGTCTCCAATCCGGCCATCAACGATCAGGCCTGGAACCTGGTGCTCGAAGTCGCGCAGCACCTCGGCGAGAAGACCGTGCGCTGCATCGCCATGGACGCCACCGAGGGCTTGGTGCGCGACATGGACGTGCGCGACACCGGCAAGGCGATCATGGTGCCGGTCGGTCCGCAGACCCTGGGCCGCATCATCAACGTCGTCGGCGAGCCGGTGGACGAGGCAGGTCCGATCGAGGCCACGACCTACTACCCGATCCACCGCCCCGCCCCGGCCTTCACCGAGCAGGCCGTCGAGGTCGAAGCCTTCGAGACCGGCATCAAGGTCGTCGACTTGCTCGCACCGTATCCGCGCGGCGGCAAGATCGGCCTCTTCGGCGGCGCCGGCGTGGGCAAGACCGTCATCATCATGGAGCTGATCAACAACGTCGCCAAGCAGCACGGCGGCTACTCCGTCTTCGGCGGCGTCGGCGAGCGCACCCGCGAAGGCAACGATCTGTGGCACGAGATGCGCGAGTCGGGCGTCATCTCGCGCGCCGCGCTCGTCTATGGCCAGATGAACGAGCCGCCGGGCGCCCGCGCCCGCGTCGGTCTCACTGCCCTCACCGCGGCGGAATACTTCCGCGATGAAGAGGGCAAGGACGTGTTGCTCTTCATCGACAACATCTTCCGCTTCACGCAGGCCAACTCCGAGGTCTCGGCGTTGCTCGGCCGCATTCCCTCCGCCGTCGGCTATCAGCCGACCCTGTCGACCGACCTCGGCGAGCTGCAAGAGCGCATCACCACCACCAAGAAGGGCTCGATCACCTCGGTACAGGCCATCTACGTCCCCGCCGACGACTTGACCGACCCGGCGCCGGCCACCACCTTCGCCCATCTCGACGCCACCACCGTGTTGTCGCGCCAGATCGCCGAGCTCGGCATCTACCCGGCCGTCGATCCGCTCGACTCCACCTCGCGCATTCTCGATCCCAACGTGGTCGGTGAGGAGCACTACCGCGTCGCCCGCATGGTTCAGGAAGTGCTGCAGCGCTACAAGGACCTGCAGGACATCATCGCCATTCTCGGCATGGACGAGCTCTCGGAAGAGGATCGTCGCAGCGTCGCCCGGGCGCGCAAGATTCAGAAGTTCCTCTCGCAGCCGTTCCACGTCGCCGAGGCGTTCACCGGCCGCGCCGGCAAGTACGTCAAGCTCGCCGACACCATCCGCGGCTTCCGCGAGATCGTCGAAGGCAAGCACGACGACGTGCCCGAGCAGGCGTTCTACATGATGGGCACGATCGAGGACGTGCTCGAGAACGCCAAGCAGCTCGCCGCGTAGTTCGCGCCATGGCCGAAGAGATTCAGCTCCGCATCGTGACGCCGCGCCGGCCCGTGCTCGACGAGCCGGTGCTCGAAGTCACGGCGCCGGGCACGCTCGGCGAATTCGGCGTGCTGCCCAATCACGCCGCCTTCCTCACCTCGCTCGAGGCCGGCCGGCTGAGCTACCGCGACAGCCGCGGCGCCACCCACAGCATGGCCATCAGCGGCGGCTTCGCCGAGGTGGCCAACAACGTCATGACCGTCCTCGCCGACAACGCCGAGCCTGCCCCCGAGATCGACGTCCCCGGCGCCCGCGCCGACCTCGCCGCCGCCGAAGCGCGCCTGACGCAACTCTCGCCGAACGACCCCGAATTCGTCGCCGCCGAAGTCGCGCGCAACTGGGCGACGGCGCGCATCGAAGCGGCCAAGTAGCCGGCACCGCCGGCCCGGTGGTTCGGTAGGAGGATAAACTCCCCCTGGTGAACCCTGCCGCCAGGCGGGGATCCGCTCATGTTGAGTTCGTCGATCGCCCGACGCCGCGTAAAGATCCTGTGTGGCTTCGCGTCTTGGCATCTTCGCGCGAGAGTGTTTCTGTCTGGTTACCAGTCGCTTGCAGGTCACCAGCGCGCAGGTCTAAGCGCGATGGCGTGTCATGCCAGAGATCAGCCGTTTCCTCGGAATAATTATCTCGATGAACTTCAACGACCACGCGCCACCCACTTCCACGCGCGCTACGGAGACTTCAAGGCGATCGTTGCAATCGAGGGTCCGCGTTTGCTGGCCGGCACGTTGCCGCCAAGGGTCGCGGGGTTGGTGGTAGAGTGGGCGACCTTGCACCGGACCGAGCTGATCGAAGATTGGCAGCTAGCGATGGGCAATGATCCGCCGAAGAGAATAGCGGGCTTGGAGTGAGTCGAATGCTGAAAGACATAACCGAGGCGCGTCATGTTGGCGGCCACCGGATCTGGCTGCGCTTCGAGGACGGAGCGGAGGGGGAGATCGATCTCGGCGAACTCACACCTTTTACCGGTGTGTTCGAACCGCTGCGCGACCCCGCCTACGTAGCTCGCCTGCGCGTCGAGCGCGACCTGGGCACGA
>CAVPWJ010000108.1:0-7046 GCA_963708955.1 uncultured delta proteobacterium | reverse complement strand
CGATCACGAGCGTCCAATGCAGCCACCGGAGAGTTCTCGTCTGCTCGACTTCGATCTCCTCTCGCGGCGCCGGCAGCGCGGCCTCGAGGTGTCGCGCCACGGTCGGTGCCGCGAGAATCGCGAACAGGGCGAGGTTCCGCACCATGTAGAGACCGAGGGCCAGAGGACCGAAAAACGTGACGAGCTCGAAGAGACTCGGGCGCGCGCGGCTGAAGGCGAAGGCGCCTATGGAGAAAAAGAGCAAGGCCGCGGCCATGATGCCGAGCGGCGAGCCGAAGTCCGGCGACTGGAACTCGCTCACCGCCCGCACGATACGCGGCTGCGAAGCCATCGTCGGCAGATGTTCGAGGAGTCTCCATCCGTAAGGATTGAGCAGCGATGCGAGCGCCGAGAAGAGCGTCGCCCGGAGAAGACCTCCGGCCGGGCGGCGCTCGCACGCCGCACAGAGCGCGGCCGCCGCCAGCAGCGCGACGCCGCCGATGAAGAGGATGTGCACGTTCGCCCACAGAGCGATCAGCAAAGGACCTAGCCACCAAAGCCGGCGCTCCGCCTTCGGCGAGCGCAGCATCCAGGACAGAAGGGCCAGGCAGAGCAGCGTGAACATCTGCGGACGCTCGCCCCATCCGCCGCAGCTCGCCAGCGTCGCGAGCGCCGTCGTCGCGACCGCCACGGTCGATCGCGCGCCGACCGCTCGACAGGCCAGGTAGACGAGCCCTACCATCGCCACCACCACGATGGTCTTCAGCTCGAGAATCGCCGACAGGCCGAAGGCGCGAAACAAACCGTAGAAAAGGAGCTCGGCGAGCCAGCTGTAAGCGATCCACAAGTGCCCGGCAGCGGTATACGAAAACGGGTCCTGCCACGGGACCGCGCGGTGCTCGACGATCCACTCGCCCGTCTTCAGGTGCCACCAGAGATCGGTGTCGACGAGCGGATGGCGCAGGCTCGCGACCGCGGCGAGCAAGAACAGCGAGAAGACGGAGAGCTTGCCGGCGTCGAGGGCCGCGGGTGACCGACCGAGCTTCACCCGGCACGCGCTTCGCTCGCGAACACTTGCTCGAGGAACTTGCCGTGAGTGCTGCCCGCGAGGAAGTCGGGGTGATCGAGGATCCGCAAGCGCAGCGGGATGTCGGTCTTGACTCCCTCGACCACGCATTCGCCGAGCGCCGCGCGCATGACCCGTACGGCGATCTCTCTACGATGGGCAACGAGGATCTTCTCGAACATCGATCGACCGCCTCGAGCGAGACTAAGCCACACTCCGTAGGAGGTCTCAAGCGCGGGTCTTCGTTCTCCTCACCAGATGCATTGCGAGCGGCTGGATTCGCCGAGCGGGCGGAAGACCAGGAGCTTCCGCCGCCACCACGGCGGCGCCGGCGGCCTCGACGCGGGGCGGCCGGGATCGACTTCGAACTCTTCCGTACCGCGCCGATATTCCACCCGAGCTGGGTGCTCGCCGAGGTAGGATGCGAGCTCGAAATACGAGAGCTCGTCGCCGGTGTCGACGTAACGATGACGCAGCGCCGGATCGTCGGTCGCGAGGATCTTCACCCGGTCACGAAGCAGGCCGAGCAGGTCGAGGCTCCGCGGCACGAGCCAGTGATTCGAGCGCTCGGCTTCGAGCCGGAGGTTGCTGTACATGTCGAACGCGGTGCGCGTCTTCAAACCGAGATAGGGCGAGAGACCATTCAGCGTCGCGAGGACTCCGACCACCACGGACGGGCCGAGCCGAGCTCGCACGGGCCATGGCGCGAGCCGCCGGCGATCGTGCCACGCGACTACGGCGGCAATCAGCACGAGACCAAACGTCATCCACACGAGCTGCCGCACCCAGTAGTAGAGGAGCGCGAACCGCTCCCAGTCGGTGATGGCGACGAGGCCACTGACCACGACAGCGAGTAGCGCCGCCGCGAGGATGCGGCGAAGCGACGGCTCGCGCTCGAGCCGCCTCGCGAACGACTCGAAGAATTCACGCGGCAAGAAGAGCAGCAAGAGCGCGAACATCACCGCGGAAAAATTCAAGAGGTTCCGCGTGGCGTCACAGCCGAGCGCGAGGTGAAAGGCGAGGCCAAGGACGACGGCCGCGTGGCGTGTCCGCGGCCAAAGAAGCCCGATTGGCAGCAGGCATTCGATGGCGAGGGTCGCGAAGATCGCCGCACGATCGACGCCGGGGCCAGCGGGCAGAAGCAGCCACCAGGAACGGAGGTGGCCATAGAACTGGGTCGCGCAGCTTGCCGTCGGATCGACGAAGTCTCGGTTCAGCTTAGCGAAGAACGCGAATGCGTAGACGAGCACCGCGATCGTCCGACCAGCGGGCACGAGCGCGTCGAACCCGCCTCCCCGGCCTGCGCCAACCAGCGCGAGGAGCAACGCAACACTGCCGAGCGCGAGGATGAGACGGTGATTGGGCACTTCGGGCAGCGCGAGACCGACGTCGACGAGCATCGCAACCGACAGCAGGCCGAGCAGCCAAGGAGGCCGCGGCCGAACGACAACCAAGACCGCGAGAGCGCCGAGCACGAGGCTCGGCATGAGCTTTGTCGGCTCGGGGCTCGCGAGCAGTGCCACGAACCAACGTGACGCCGACGCCAGCGAAAAGACGATTGCGGCACCCCAGCAGAGGCTCCAGGCGTCGCGGGCCGACTCTTGCGCTTCGACCCGCACGCTCAGACCGCCGCGAGAGATTCGCAGGTGGCCGCGGCGGCGCGCTCACCGCTGACGACCGCGCTCTCGAGCGTCGCCGGGAGCCCCGTGTCCAGCCAGTCGCCGGCGATAAAGAGATTCGCAACCGCCGTGCGGTTCTTCGGCCGCTTCGGCTGCTCGGCCGGGGTCGCCGCGTAGGTGGCGTTCGCTTCCTTCACGACCAACGTGTCGGTCGGATCCAGCGTGCGCGTTTGCGGTACGTATCGGGCGAGCTCTCGGCGCGCGATTCGCGTAATCTCTTCGGGAGACTTGGCGACGATCTCATGCGCGCCGCTCACCACCAACGTCACGTAGCGTCCATCGGCCGGCTGCATCGGCGGCGTGAACAGCCAGTGGATCGGGCCATCGAGAAGACCGGCCATGCGCGGGGAAGGAAAGCTCTCGCGGAACCAGAGGTGTACCGAGACGATCGGTGCGGATTGCAAAGCGCCGAGCTCGGTGAGCCCCGCGGACGCGGCTCGCTCGCCGGGCAACAACACGGCGAGGGCCGGCGGCGGCACGGCGAGGATCACGGCATCCACTCGCTCCGGCGGGCGGCCCGCGAGAAAGACGGACGTCACACGGCCCTGCTCGATCTCGACGCTCCGCACCGCCGCTCCCGTCTCGATCGTGCCGCCGAGGCGCTCGATGGTCCGCGCGGCGGGCTCGGCGCAAACCTCCGAGAGCCCCACGCGCGGAAACACGATGCGTGAGGCCGCCGCGCGGGCGAAGAAGACCCGCCGCAGCACCTCGGCGAACAGATCGGCCGAGGCACGCTCGGGCAGCTCGTTCAGCACCGCGATCGCCAGCGGGTTCCAGAAGCAGGTGCGCAGGTTCTCACTCTGCCCGGCCGCGACGAGCGCCTGCGAGACGGTCGCCGGCGAGCCGCCACGGTAGCCGAGCGCCAGGCGCAGCCCACCGGTCACCAGCCGGATACGCTCGCCCGGCGAGAGATGCGTGTAGCCGAGCGCGCCGAGCGTCAGGTGCAGCGGACTCGGCGCTCTGGCGCAGCGAAACACCGCCGTGCCGCGCTCGGGGTGGAGAAACGGCACGCTCAATCGGGGCTGCACTTCGATCGTGTCGCGAGCGCCGATGCGGTCGAGAAAACCGAGCGTGGCCTGGTAGCAGCCCATCATCAGATGCTGGCCGTTGTCGACCGAGTGCCCGGCCTCGCGGGAGCGATAGGAGTAGGCGCGGCCGCCGAGCACGGCGCGCTTCTCGAAGAGCCGCACCTCGATGCCACGCTCGGCGAGCGCCAGCGCAGCCGAGAGGCCCGCCCAGCCCCCGCCGACCACGACGACGCGCTGGCGGCTCACCGGAACAGCGCCCCGACCCACATCGACGCGGCGAGCGTCGCCTTGCGGCGGCGCGACAAGCCGAGACGGCGGCCGAAGACGAAGTAGCGCTCCTCGACGATGCGGTCGAGCACCTCCTCGTAGGTCCGACGCATGGTCTCGGCGGGCCGCAAGCTGGCGGCGTCTTCCGCGGGCAGCCACGACTCGGCCGAGCGGTAGTAGCGCCGGGCGCGCGCGCACTCGAACTCCATGAGCTCGCGGAAGCGGCGATTGTACACACCGCGCAGCAGATCTTCCGTCGGATAGCCGAACGCGTCGAGATCTTCCTGCGGCAAGTACACTCGGTCGCGCTCGGCATCCTCGGAGAGGTCGCGCAGGACGTTGGTGAGCTGCAGTGCCAAGCCGACGTCGACCGCGTAGTCCCGCGTCGCCGGGCTGCGATAGCCGAAGATCTCGATCGAAGCGAGACCGACCGCCGAGGCGACGCGGCGGCAGTAGAGCTCGAGCTCGGCGAACGTCGCGTAGCGGCGCTTGACGAGGTCCATCTCGACGCCGTCGATCACCGCCGACAGCGCCGACTGCGGGATCGGAAAGCGCTCGAACGAGGCGCACAGCGCCACGGTCACCGGGTGGAGCGGCGCCCCCCGATAGCAGCGCGCGAGCTCGGCGCGCCACTCGGCGACGAGCCGCGGCGCGGCTTCCGAGGGCGCGTCGTCGACCGCATCGTCGACCGCGCGGCAGAACGCGTAGACCGCGTACAAGGCCTTGCGGCGCGGCGGCGGCAGGAGGCGCAGCGCGTAGTAGAAGCTCGAGGCGCTCCTCCGCGTGACGTCGCGGCAGAAGCGAAAGTCGTTGGCGAGATCGGTGTAGAGCATCAGGCGCCGACCAGGCCGAGCGTCAGCAGACGGAGCTTGTCGCGCACCGTCAGCCGCGGCCGGTGCTCGACCGGCGAGTAGCCGCCGTCCTCGATGCGCTCGAGGATCTTGAGCCCGCCGCTGGCGAACATGCGCACCTCGCGCGCCACCGGCCGGCGCACGCGGTCGGCGAGCGGCAGCCCCTTGCGGAACAGCTCGCGCGTGCGCTCGACCTCGAAGCGCATGATCTCCTGGAGGCCCTTCGGGCTCTGCCCGGCCTCGAGCGCGCTTCGGCTGACGCCGAAGCGCGCGAGGTCTTCGAGCGGCAGATAGAGCCGCCCGCGGGCGAGATCGCCGCCCAGGTCCTGCCAGAAGTTGGTGAGCTGCAGCGCCGTGCAGATGAAGTCCGAGAGCTGCCGCAGATCCTCGTCGCGATAGCCGAACAGCGCGAGCACGACGCGGCCGACCGGGTTGGCGGAATTCCGGCAATAACCGAGCAAGTCGTCGAACCTGTCGAACGGACGAAACGTCGCGTCGTAACGGAACGCGCGCAGGAGGTCGCGCAGTGGCTCGACCGGCAGATCGCACTCGCGGATGGTCTCGCCGAGCGCGACGAACACCGGATGGATGGCGACGCCGCGCAGGCAGTCGTCGAGCCGCGCCTCCCAGCAGTCGAGGCCGGCGAGCTTCTCCGCCACCGGTAGATCGCCGTCGGCGACGTCGTCGGCGAGCCGCGCGTAGGCGTAGACGGCGGCCAGGTGCCGGCGCTGGCCGCGCGGCAGGAACAGCGAGCCGATGAAGAAGTTCTCGGCATGCGAGCGCGCCAGGCGCAGGCAGTAACGGAACGACAGCTCGCGGCCCACGGAAGTCGCCACGCGGTTACCTCGGCATGGGCAGGTAGCGGCGCCGGTCGCGCTCGGTGCCGGCATAGTAGAAGTGGCCCTGGAAGCCTTCGGGGGGAATCGACACGGCGCCGGCCTCGGCCGAGCGCATCGCCTCGTACTCCTCGACGGAGATCATCCGGCGCCGCTCGAGCAGGCGCTGAATCCCGCAGTCGGCGCTTCCCGCCCCCGGGCCAACCACGCCGTTGAAGAACTCGGCGCAGCACCCGCTGCCGTACGAGAACAGCGCCACCGGCTCGCCGCGCAGCCGCTCGCCGGCGCGCTCGAGAAGGCTCGCCAGGCAGAAATAGAGCGACGCGGTGTAGCTGTTGCCGACCGCGCGACACGCCGCGAGGTACGGCGACACGGCGTCGTCGAACGACGCCTGTACGAAGCTCTCCGCCGGCGGCTCCTCTTCCTCGCGCAGCCGCCAGTCGAGATCGAGGAGGCGGCGATGCGCCTTCCACGCCATCTTCGGGAACGGCACGTGATACAGGAACCCGCCGAAGCGGTCGGTGATCGGCAGCGGGCTCTTGCGCTCGCCGTCGCGGCCAGCGCGCTCGAAATCCTGGAACGCGCCGTCGAGCGCCCGCAGGTAGCAATCGACCGAGTACGGCCCGTCGACCAGCGCTTCGCGCCGGTCGAGCGGACGCCAGAAGTCGAACACGCCCTCGGCGAACGTGCCGCTGCGGCGGAAGTCGATGGCGAGCTGGTTCGGCACGTCCGAGACCACCATCGCCACCGCCCCCGCGCCCTGCGTCGGCTCGCCGGCGGAGCGCAAGTCGTAGCGGGCGACGTCGGTGGAGATCACCAAGGCCTTGCGGCCGCGCGCCGCCCCCGAGGCGATCCACTGCGCCGCGGTCATCAGCGCGGCCGTGCCGCCGTAGCACGCGTGCTTCAGCTCGTAGGTGCGGCAGGCAGGTTGCGCGCGCAGCAGCTCGTGGACGAAGATGCTCACCGGCCGGGCGTGATCGACCGCGCTCTCGGTGCCGACCAGCAAGAGGCCGATCTCGTCGCGATCGACGAGCCCGCGCTCGAACAGCGGCGAGGCGGCGTTCGCGGCCAGCGTCACCGCGTCCTCGAACGGCGGCGCGATCGCCATGCTCTCGAGGCCGAGACCGATTCGGTACTTCTGCGGGTCCACGCCCCGCGCTTTGGCCAAGTCGTCGAGCGCCAGCGAATACATGGGCAGGTACGCGCTCAGGCTTTCGATTCCAACGTCACGCATCGTCTTTCCGTCCCTCGTTTCGTGCTCGGCGTGCACCGCCCTCGGCGAGGCGCGCGGCGAACTGGCCGAGCGCCATCAGCGGGAAGTACGCGCGGTACATCCAGTA
>CAVPWJ010000107.1:0-22679 GCA_963708955.1 uncultured delta proteobacterium | reverse complement strand
GATCAGATCGGATGCCAGTGGCGTGTTGATCAGGATCTCGACGGCCGCGCGCCGACCCTTGCCGTCGGCGGTCGGGATCAACTGCTGCGCGACCATGGCGCGCAGGTTGAGCGACAGGTCCATCCACAACTGGGGGTGGCGTTCGGCCGGGAAGAAGTGCTGAATGCGGTCGAGCGCCTGGTTGGCATTGTTGGCGTGCAGGGTGGTCAATACCAGGTGGCCGGTCTCCGCGAAGGTGATGGCATGTTCCATGGTTTCGCGGGTGCGGATCTCGCCGACCAGGATCACGTCGGGGGCCTGGCGCAAGGTATTCTTCAACGCCACCTCGTAGGATTCGGTGTCGATGCCTACTTCCCGCTGGGTGACGATGCAGCCCGCGTGCTGGTGGATGAACTCGATGGGATCCTCGACCGAGATGATATGCCCGCGGCTGTTGCGGTTACGGTGTCCCACCATGGCCGCGAGCGTGGTGGATTTGCCGGTGCCGGTAGCGCCGACCAAAAAGATGATGCCGCGCTTGGTCATCACCAGTTCGTCGAGGATGGGCGGCAGCAGCAGCTCCTCGACGGTGGGAATCCGGGTTTCGATCAGACGCAATACCATGCCGACATCGTTGCGCTGATAGAACGCACTCACCCGAAAGCGGGCGTGCTCGACGTGCTCGGAGGTGATCGCAAAGTTGAGCTCATGATGGGCGTGAAACTCGGCGCGCTGCTGGTCGTCCATCACGGCTTCCACCAGCTCGCGGGCCTGGCGCCCTGACAGCGGTACTTTTCCCACCGGCATTATCTTGCCGTTGATTTTCAGCTTGACGCTGCCGAACGACAGCCCGCCGCCGTCGACGTGCACTCCGTTCGTTCCGTGCCCGTTCGCGTTCCCGTTGCTTCCGTTGCCGTTGAGACCCGTCATCGGCACGCCGTGGAAGATGTTCTCCACGCCGTCGAGCTTGACCGTGCGAATGCACTTCTCGAAGGTCGAGAATCCGACGAGCAGATCGACGAGGCCGGGGGAGCGGGGCGTCTGGAAGATTCCGCTGCAGCGCGGGCGCCGCAGATCCGCGTCGATCAGCAGCACCTTCGCTCCCGATTGGGCTAGCGTGAGCGCCGTATTCACGCTGGTGACGGTCTTGCCCTCGCGACTGAGCGCCGAGACGAGTTGAATGACCTGCGGCGGCTTGTCGGCATTGCTGAGCAGCACACCGGTTCGCAGCGTGCGATAGGCCTCGGCGATGATCGAGTCCGGGCGACTGGCCACCACCAGCTCGGAAGGATCGCCCGGCACCGAGCCGTCCTTGCCCGCCGGCACCGGGAACGTGGGAAGCGCCGTCGGGCGGCGGGTCGAGCGCGACGACCCGCGGAACCACCTCCCTCGCGCGCGACCGGTGCGATGATCCCCGCCCCTTGCGACGCTCTTCTTCGTGCGCGAACGACGGCACCACCGCGAGCGCCGGGAGCTGCAGCAGCGCCTCGGCGTCCTCTGGCGTCTTCACGCTGTTGTCGATGTACTCGAGACTGAAGGCGATGCCGAGGCCGAGGCAGAGCCCGATCGCGAGCGCCATCGAAAGCTTGCGCCGCGACTCCTTGAACGACGGGGTCGAGGGCACGTCCGCTTGGCTGACGACGCGCACGTTGGTCGTCTGCATGCTCTGCGTGATGTTGGTCTCCTTGGCGCGGGACAGCAGGTTCTTGTAGAGGTCACGGTTGGCCTCCGCGTCGCGCGCTAGCACCTGGTACTCGGCGTTCAGGTCATTGAGATCGAGGGTCTCCTTCTTCTGCTTGTCGACCTCGGCGCCGAGCGCCTCCTCCTTCGCCTTGGCGGCGAGGTATTCGGACTCCACTCCCTCGACGGCGCGCTGGATCTGCGCTCCAAGCCGCTTCTCGAGCTCCTGGATGCGCCCGGCGAGCTCCTGCATCTTGGGGTACTTCGCCTGGTAGACCTGCGACAGCCGCGAATACTCCGAGCGCAGCCCTTCGAGCTCCTGGCGGAGCGAGTTGTAGAGCGGGTCGCGCTGCACGGTGGCCAGCGATTCGTAGCGACGCTTCTTGACGAGGTTGTACTCGGCCTCGGCCGAGATCCGTTCGGACTGCGCCTTGACGTAGTCGCTGTTGAAGCTCGCCAGGCGCTCGAGGGTGACGTTCTCCTTCTCGCTACCGCCGACCGCCAGAACGCGGTTTCGGCGGCGGAAGTCGTTGAGCGCGATCTCCGATTCCTCGGTGCGCTTCTTGATCTCGGCCAGGCGCGCTTCCAGGAATTGCTGCGCGCCCGCGTAGAAGTCGGTGCGCGCTTCCACCGTCATCCTGATGAACTCGCGCGCGTGCGCGTTGGCGACCTCGGCCGAGAGCTCCGCGGAGGGACTGGCGAACGAGATGTCGACCAGCCGGGAGCTCTCTACCGGCGCGATCGTCAGCCCGCGGAGGTAGGTTTCCACGAGGGCTTGAGCGCGGTCTTCCTTCGCCGTCGTGTCCAGTGCTTGGGGTCCTAGCGGCAGAACTCCCATGCGGACCACCAGCGCGCGTGCGGTCGGCACGATGCCGTCGACCGGCGCGGCGGGAAGCAAGCGGGGGTCGTCGTAGAGCCGCAGCGCTTCGATCACGCGCCTGGCGAGCTCGGCGCTGCGCAGCTCCGCGTACTCGGTCTCGTAGTACGTGTTGTCCACGGCCGGCGCGGCGGCGTTGGCGAGCGGCATGTACTCCGGGCCGTTCGGATCGATACGGACCTGCGCGGTGGCGATGTAGACCTTCGGTGCCGATCGGTTGGCGAGCGCCGCGAGCACCCCGACGAGCAGGGCGACGAGCAGGATCAAGTAGCGGCGCTTGTAGAAGATCAGCCAGTACGATCGCAGATCCACGACCGCCGGCCCCGAGGTCTCGGGATATTGCAGGTAGTAGGGGCTCGGCATCGCCGAGTCGACCCGGTAGGGGCTCAATTGACGCTCATCGGACATCGTCGAACCTCACAAGCTTCGGAGCCCTAGAAAGCGGCGATACCGCCGGCAATGGAGAAGCGGATGACGGAGGTCACGGTATTGTAGACGCCCCACATCCCGACCTTCACGGGGTTGCCCGACACGTAGATCCGGTCGCCGGGCTCCAGATAGATGTCCTTCTCCGCGCCGCCGCGCAGCGCCGAGAAGTCGACCGGGTATTGGTGCACGACGCCCTGTCGATCTTCACGCGAAAGCATGACCGAGCCCGGCGAAGCGCCGAAGTGCAGGCCGCCAGCCTTGGCGACCGCCTGGGTCAACGTCATGGCGCGCTTCAGTGGATAGGACTTCGGATCCTCGACCCATCCTTGCACGTACACCTGGCCGCCCTCTTTCACGTAGATGACGTCGCCGCTGCGCACGGGGAGCTGCAGGGCCGGCACGGTGGCGCCCTGATAGAGCTCGGTGAGCTGGATCTCGATCGGCTTCGGATCGGAGGCGGCGATCAGCGCGGCCGGCTGCAGAGTGACGCCATCGGCGATCGCCACGCGCCGCTGTCCCGGCGCTCCTTCGACCGCGGGCGAGAAGTAAATCTTCGGGCTCGCCTCCTCGGTGATGCCCCCGGCGCGCGTCAGCAGATCGAGGATGGTCTCGCGCCCGCCTTTGAGCTCGTAGAAGCCCGGCCGGGCAACCGCTCCGGTGACGGTCACCTTCTTGCCGACGAAGCTCGACACCGCGACGATCACTTCCGGCGATTGCAGGTACTGAGACCGCAGGCTGGCGGCGATGGCGCCGGAGAGCTCTTCTTCGGTCTTGCCGCCCGCGACGATCTCTCCGAGCAGCGGAAGCGTGATGTGCCCGTCTTCGGTGACCGTGTACTCGCCGGACATCTCCTCAGCACGGGCCACGGAGATCTTCAGCTTGTCACCCACGCTGATGCGATAGCCGCGCTGCTCGCCGTCGCCGCTGCGCTCCGCGAACAGGTCCTGCAGTCGTGAAGTCTGCGCCGCATCGTCCGCGGGCCGAGGCGGACGCTGTGTCGCGGCGCAGGCGGAAAGCAGTAGAGCGAGACCAAATGTGGCTCCCCAGAGGTTACGCATGTTACTTGGCTCCTACCGTCGGCGCGCTACCGGTGATGCCGAACGAGAAGATGGTCTTCAGGAAGCTAAAGACGCCCCAGGGGACGGACTTGGCGGGGTTCGAGCTAACCTCGATGCGGTCGCCGTTGTCCAAGTAGACGTCCTGAACCTGGCCGCCGCTGATCGCCGCGTAGTCGACCGTGTACGTCTTCGATTCGGCCGTGGGGCTCTTCCGCTGCAGCATCACACTGCCGTTCGAGGCGCCGAAATGCAGCCCCCCCGCGCTGGCGATCGCTTGGCTCAAGGTCATCGAGCGAGTGAGCTTGATGGCGCCGGGGTTGTTCACCCACCCGCCCACGTAGACTTCTCCGATCGAGGGCACCACGACCATGTCGCCCGGACGAACCGGCATCTGCAGCTCCGGAACGTTGCGGCCCTGATAGAGAGGCGTCAGGTCGATGGTCAGCGACTGCTGCGAGCTCGAGAACAAACCGGCCGCCGAGGGGCCGAAGCCAAGTCCGGCAGCCGCCTGTCGCCGGCCATTGTCGTCCTGCGAGGAGGATGCGGGCGAAAAGTAGACGGCGGTCCCGGCTTCCTTGGTGAGCCCGCCGGCTTGCGTGAGGACGTCGGCGACCGTGTGATGGAACCCGCGAATCGGATACGTCCCCGGACGCGCGACCGCGCCCATGACCGAGATTTGGCTGCCGTGGATCTCACTGACCGCCAGCGTCACCTGGGGATCTTTCACGAAGTCGGCGAGCAGACCGCGCAGCTTGTCGGCGGCCTGGCGCTCGGTCAGGCCCGCGAGCGGCACGGAGCCGAGCAGCGCGAGCACGACGGTGCCCTGCTCCGAGACACGAAACTCGCCGCTCAACTCGTCCATCTGCTGGACTCGGATGCGCAGGTTGTCGCCGCCCGAGATCACGTAGTTGACCGCGGTCGCTTCGCTCTGGCGCGCCTGCAGAAGCTCCTGCAGCCGGCTTCCCTGAGAGAGGTCCGCTGGCCCCGCCGGCGGCATCTCCACGCGACCGCAGGCGAGCAAACCGAACAGCGGGAGCACGAGCCGCGCAACGAGCCGCCCCGAGACGACGGTCTGGAACGCTCGGCCGATGATCCGATCAGCCACGAGTCGCCGCTCCCCTGTGCTCTCGGAGCGACGATCCGCCCGCGACGGCCGAGACCGAAGAACCGACGATCGACGGCCTGAGCGGCAAGACCACGCCTTCCAGCTCGCCTTCGCGCAGCTCGATGCGGAAGAAGCGGATCGGAACCGAATGCTTCGCGCTGAACGCCCGGACGTGGCCGAGCGCTTCGGAAGAAACTTTCCTGGTGGAGACGACGATCTCCTCGAACGCGGTGTCCTCGTGCAGCCGATCGAGATCGTCGGTGCCGCCGAGCACGGGATAGCCGTGGATGCGCCGTCCGTGCATCAGCGCGTCGTCATCGGCGAAGCCGACCAGGCGTAGCCCGAGCTGCGCATTGCGCAGCAGCTCGCGGGAGGCAATCTCTCCGGCGACGCCCGCTCCCACGATGAGCGCGCGTCGGCCCGGCCGGCGGCGGTCGAGGGCCTCGTCCATCACCCGAAACGAGAGCCGCGTGCCGCCCAAGCTGACGAACATCAGCAGACCGTAAATCACGAACACCGAGCGAGACAGGCTCTCGAAGCGAAAGACCACGGCCGTCGCGCCGAGCGCCAGAGCCGTGGCGAGCGCCGATGCGCCCAGATACTTGAGCAGATCCGACGTGCCGACGTGGCTCCAGACGCCGCGGTACACGCCCTGGTGGAAGAACGCCACCAGCGTAGCCGCCACCACGAGCGGCAGAGATTCGTAGAACCGGTGGCGCGTGAACGCCGTGAAGTCGAAATCGAAGCGCAGCCCGTAGGCGAGATAGTAGCAGGCGACGATCAGCACGAAATCGAGGAAAACCTCGAACACCCGACGCTTGTAGGAGAGGTCGAGGGCCAGACGAACGTAACCATGGGTCGCCGGAGCGTCGGCAGAAGCCGCCTCGTCGACCAAGCTGAGCCGCGACAGGTAGGTGCCGAGCAGGCCGAAGCCGACGATGATGATCGGCAGGATGCCGAGGCCGAGCGCGAGCGAATAGCGGCGCGTCACGCTGGCGGCGGCACCGGCGACGACGGCGAGGAACCACAGCACCGCGACCGCCTCGCGCTCCGACAGGCCCAGCCGGACCAGGCGATGAGACGTATGATCTCGCCCCCCTTCGGCGATCGAGCGGCCGCGCAGAATCCGCGTCACGGTGACCAGCGTGGTATCGAGAATCGGCACCAGCAGCGTCACCGCCGGCACGGCGACGAACGACAAGATGTTCGAGGCTTCCGCGGTCGACAGCGACAGCACGGCGAGAAGAAAGCCGATGAACATGCTTCCCGAATCGCCCATGAAGATCGATGCCGGGTTGAAGTTGAAGATCAGGAACGCTCCCAGAGCCCCGACCAACGAGAAGGCGAGCGCGCTGGCCGACGGCTCGGCGGCGCCGAGATGCGTCCACCCCAGGTAGGCCGCGGCGATCGCCACGACGCCGGCGGCCAAACCGTCCATGTTGTCGAGCAGGTTGACGGCGTTGGTGATGGCCACGATCCAGAAGAACGACGCGGCGATGTTGAGAACCTGCGAGCCGAAGAATCGGGTCTGATAACCGAAGGAGATCACGATCGCGGCGGCCACGAGCTGGGCGACCACCTTGGTCGCCGGCTTCACGTGGATGCGATCGTCGACGGCGCCGAGCGCGCAGAGGACGCTCGCCCCGAGGAGGATGCCCCATGCCCGCCCGCCTTCGGCGGCGAGCAGCGCCGCGACGGCCATGCCGCAGACGACCGCCGCCCAGATCGCCACCCCGCCCATGAGCGCCGTGGGCCGGCTGTGCCAGCGATCGCTCTTCGGCGCGGCGATCCACTCGAGGCGCCAGGCGACCGTGCGCATGACGGGCACCAGCAGCAGCCCGGCAGCAAACGAGGCGGTGAACGGTGTGAGCCAGAGGGTCAACGCAAGCTCTCTATCGGCCGCTCGCCGGGACGAAGATCACCTCGCCGCCACGCAGCGGCAGATCCGCGGTCTTTCCCGAGGCGATCGCCGAAAGGTCGACGACGGTCTTGCTCGACGGGGCTCCCATGCCGAGGGCGATGCCGAGCAGCGCGCTTTCCTGATTTGCGCTCCGCACCTCGACGGCGCCCACGTTGGCGTCGTCGCGCTTCCCGGCGGCTTGAATGGCGCCGCCCAGAGTCTTCACGCCGGCGACGGAATAGACGCCGGGTTTGCGAACCGATCCCGAGACGATCACGGTTGGAGCGAGCGCCGGCTCGCGCTTCGGCGGAGTCGTGCCGCCGGCGACGTCCTCACTGCGCGCGCCGGCCGGCTTCTCCGCGGTCGCGCCGGACGAGGGCTCCGTGCTGCCAACCGCTACGGGCGCGGGCTGAGCAGAAGCCATTGCCGCGCCGCGAGGCGCACGTTCGATCTGGGCCCGCAATTTCAACTGAGCGGCTTTGAGCTGTTCGATCTCCGATCGCAGAGCGTCGCTCGTCGCTTCGAGGTGGCGGCGCAACGCCAGGATCTGGTCGCGCACCTCGATGAGCACGGCGGCGGAGTCCGCCGATCGACGAGGTTGGCCGTCCGCCTGCGCCCACAAAGCGGCGTCCGTGACCGGCACCGCCGGTGGCGGAGCGGAGCTCGCTTCGGCGATCGCTTGCGGTGGCAGGGCGACCGGCGCGGCGGCTTCGGGCGTCTTCGCATCGGGCTCCGCCGCGGTCGCCGCGGGCTTGGGCTCCTCCGCGACGCGCACGACGGCGCCGGCGCCGGCGACGTCCGGTTGCGGGGCCGGCTGCGAGAGCGCGGCCACGAACGGCGGGGGCGGCTCGGGGATCGTCGCGAGTGGATCTCGCTGCACGGTGGCCGTACACGACGAGCACGCGATCGCGACCATCGCGATGAGTCGAAGCGCGGCTCCTTCGAGCGGTGAGAATCTACGCGGCATTTTCGTTGACCAGATTGCGGACTACTTGCCTCGCCGTCTCGTGCGTGGCGGCAACGTCGTCGGGCTTGTCGTAGGCGCCGTAGGTATAGACGATGAGCACTCGGCCCTTGACGAGCACCAGAGACGTCACCACCACCCGGCTCGACGCGGCTTCGGCACCCGCACGCATTTCCGCGATCGCGCCCATCGAGATCGAGCGGTCGGTCTGATCGAGAATTCCCTCGCTGCGAACTCGCGCGCCCTGCACTTCGGTCACCGAGCTCGGCGCTGCGGCCGAAGCCTCGAGCCATTGCGAGAGCGCGGGTCCGGCGCCCAGCAGACGCTGCAGGCGGCGCGTATCGAGCGGCGCGGAGCCGGCGGAGTTCGCCGCGGCGAACTCCGCCGCGGAGAGGCTCGACCCAACCGATTGCCGCACGACCTGCACCATGACGTAACGCGCCGGAGAGAAGCGCTGATCGCGGGCGAACGACTCGACGTCTTTGGGCGGCACGAAGAGAGCCAGGAGCTCCATCGCCGGGGCTACGAAGCCCTCCGCGAGGCGAGCCAGCTCCGGCTCGGTCCGCCTCGGCTCGACGAACCCGCTCGGCGCCGAGAGCACGACGCGCTCTTCTCCGACCGTGGCATCGACCGCGGTGTTCGCCGGCGGCGGGGGGGCGACCCGACCACCGGACGGCACGAGAGCTCTCATCCTGAGCGCTTCGAGACCGGCGCGAGGCAGGAAGGCCGACGAGAGCGCCACCAAGAACATTCCCCCCGCCAGCGGAACGCCCCAGGATCCTCCCGAGGCCGCCCAGAGGATGCCGTGGCCCCCACCACCCGCCTCGAGGGTGCGAAGCTCGATCGGCTGCGCTGCGAGGGCCGCGGCCCGGGGCTTACGATGAAAGGCCCAGGTGGCCTCCACCGCTCGCACGCTCGCCCACGCCAGAACCGCGATCAGGATCAGATCGGCTCGTGCGTCGATCCGAGCCACGGGAGCAGCCACGGTCAGAGCAACGGCTCCGAGCGAAAACAGCAGCAGCAGCCCGGCGGCGAACCGACTGTTGAATCGGTTCACCGCGCCGGCCAGCGGCACGTAGACGAGCACGTCGACGGCCGTGCCGACGCCGGCGAGCCAACTGAGCGATAATTGCATGAGACCGACGAGCATGAGCACCGACGTGCATTCGCGAATCGCGTCCGCCGCATCTTCACGAGTCTCGATCGGGCGGAACGGCGAACGCGCGCCGGAGGCGCGGATTCCGAGCGCTTTCGCCGTCGCCGTCCAAAGATCGTCGTGTCGTCGTCCGTGTCGTGAGTTCACGCCTTCAGCCCTCGCTCGTCGGTCGGCGTCGTCAGCTCTTGCTGACGTTCTCTTCGGGGTTTCGCGAGTTCGTGTAGGTGACCTGCTTCACGACCTCCTGGTCGAAGATCACGCGCAGGGTCTTGCGCTCGTCGGTGGTCGTCTTCTTTGCGTAGACGACGAGCTCGTCCGTCTTCTCGACGACGCCTCGATACGTGTACAGGAACTCCTCGCCTTCCGGCTTGGTGCTGACCTGGTCCGGCTTGCCGAAGCGGTCCGTGACCTCCTGCTTGGTCGTCACGCCGGGGGTGAGCTGGCCGACGATCTGCGGGTCGATGTCCCGGCCCGCCAGCTCGTGGCGCTGGGTGATGCCGCAACCGAGCGCCAACGCGCTCAACGCCAAGCCCAATACGCCGATTCTTCGAAGTTGCCTCTTCATGTTCCTTCCTCCCTGTTCGCGTTGCTCAAGTCACCGAGCGGTCCAAACACCGCGCGGCGAGTCTCAATGAAAGTTGTGAGAGCTTCTTGCTCGACTCGGTCGCCGGTCGCTTCTGTTTCTCCCCGTCTCTCGCGTTCGTGCTCGTGGCCGTCGCCAGCACGGCCATCGCGTCTCGCGTCGTGAAGATCCCCACCAAGCGGCCCCGCCGCAGCACCGGCAGACAACCGACACGGCGCTCGAGCATCAGGCCGATCGCTTCCCGCAGAGACGTCCCCGGCAAGATGGTGGCTGGGGCATACGTCATCACCCCGCCGACGTTGACCACGGACAGCAGCTTCTTGCTCGATCCCGCCTCGGCCCCTCGCCGTTGCTCGGGTGCTCGGCGGTGGATGTCTCGTTCCGTCAGGATGCCCACCAGGCGATCCCGCTCGATCACGGGAAGGTGGTTCACGCCCGCCGAGTGCATCATCAACAACGCTTTCTGGCAGCTTTCCGACGGCGCGATGGTGATCACCTCGCGGGTCATCCGGTCCTTCACCCTCAGGTCACCGGCTCGAGGAGGGGGCGTCGACCGAGTTGGCGTGGTCACGAGAGTCGGTGCTGGTTCCGCGCCGTCCTCGGGGCGGATCAATGGGCAAGACGTTCGAGCTCGGGGAGGCGACGTAGTGCTCGGGAGCGGGAGCCGCTCGCTTGGCGTCTCCCGGTGCTGGAGAGTCTACTGCTTGACCCCCAGCTCGTTGATCTTGCGGTAGAGCGTCGAGAGATCGATGCCGAGCGATGCGGCCGCCTTGCGCCGATCGTTGTCGTGGCGGCCGAGCACGCTTTCGATGTGCGCCTTGGCGAAGCGCCGCAGAGCAGAAGTGAGGTTGTCACTGCCTCCCGGCTCCGCCTGGCTCGTCTCCGACACGATCCCGGACGGCAGGTTGTCCTCGCGGATCCACTCTCCGTCGCCGACGATCATCCCGTACTCGATGACGTGGCTGAGCTCGCGAACGTTGCCCCGCAACGGCAGCGCCATGACGAGCTTGAGGGCCGATTCCTCCATTCCGCGGTAGCTCTTGCCGAGCTGAGCGTTGTGTCGCTCGACCAAGTGCTCGATCAACGGCGCGATGTCTTCGCGCCGCTCGCGCAGCGGCGGCAACTGCACGGTGATGACGTTCAATCGATAGAACAGATCCTCGCGGAAGCGCCCCGCATCCACCGCGGCACGAAGATTCTGGTTCGTCGCCGCGATGATGCGGACGTCGACCTCGATCGGCCTCACCGTACCGAGCGGGAGGATCTCTTTCTCCTCGATCAGACGCAGTAGCTTCACCTGCAAGCGCGGCTGCAGCTCGCCGATCTCGTCGAGGAAGATCGTGCCGCCGCGAGCGCGGTTGAAGAGCCCTTCGTTCGAGCTGTCGGCGCCGGTGAACGCGCCCTTGGCGTGACCGAAGAGCTGGCTCTCGAGCAGGTGCTCCGGGATCGCGCCGCAGTTGACGGGAAGAAAGACCTCGTCGCGAAGGTGACTGAGGTGGTGAATGTTGCGAGCGACCACTTCCTTGCCGGCGCCGGTCTCTCCGCAGATCAGCACCGTGCTGTTCGTGGAGGCCACCTGATGGATCAGAGCCCTCACCCGCTCCATCGCGGGGCTCCGACCCGTGACCAACTCGGGCGCCACGAACGCTTTCGGTCGCGAGGTGGAGCGGTTGGTGGCCGCCGGTCGCGGCACGGACGAACTCGCGGTGGGAGCTATGGCGCGCGGAAGGCTCATCGGATGGGCGCCACCCTCCCGCCCGGCAAAGTGGCCGAATCGAGCCGGACGTACGCTGGGCGAAGGAGCATCGTGCCGTCTCGACATCCCGAATCTTTGACGCGACGCATTACTCTCGCCATGACCCTCATGATAGGGAAGGCGCCGAGTCCGGGTCAAATCGTTCGTGGCCATTTCGAAAATGCCTTTTGCAAAAGGGAGAAAAGTTAGCAGCTACGCGATGATGGCCGCTGCCTGAGGCATCGCCAATTGATCCGCGAGGCGGGCCTCCATGTCGGCGATGACGTCGAGCACGATGTCGCGTATCCCGTTTTTCGGCGCATAACCGGTCAAGCGGGAGAGCTTCGAGATGTCCGGAACCCGACGCCGCATGTCTTCGAAGCCTTTCTGGTACGCCTGATCGTACGGAACTTTGATGATCGGAGACTTGCTCCCGGTCATGCTTCGTACCAGGTGCGCGAGATCGCCGATGGTGATCTCCTCGGGGTTTCCGATGTTGAAGATCTCACCCACGGCGCGTGCTTCACCGGCGACGTGAGCCAGCGCCCACACCGCATCTTTGACGTGCGTGAAGCATCGCGACTGCTGGCCGTCACCGAACACGGTGATGGGCTCGCCGAGCAACGCCTGGCAAACGAACGTCGGAACCACCATGCCGTAGCGTCCCGTCTGCCTCGGGCCCACGGTGTTGAACGGACGCACGACCGTCACCGGCAGCTCGTACTCCTTCCAGTAGGCCATGGCCAAGAACTCGTCGAGCGCCTTCGAGCACGCATAACTCCAGCGCCCCTTGGTCGAAGGCCCGAGCACGAGATCGCTGTCCTCACGGAACGGACAGGCGTTCGATTTTCCGTATACCTCGGAAGTGCTGGCGGCGATCACGCGCCGTCCGTGTCTCTCGGCGACTTTGAGAACCGCTTCCGTCCCGTGCACATTCGTGAAGATCGTCCGCACCGGGCTCTCGATGATTAGACGCACTCCGACCGCGGCCGCGAGGTGAAACACGACGTCGCAGTCAGCGATCAGGTCCGCGATGATCGTCTCGTCATCGACCGAGCCGACCACACACTCGAAATTCGAGCCGTGTCGAAGTTGGGCAATGTTGTCGAGAGACCCGGTCGAGAGGTCGTCGATGACCGTAACGTGGTTGCCGGAGGCGAGCAGGTATTCGGCGAGGTGCGAACCGATGAACCCCGCACCGCCGGTGATCAGATAGCGCATTGCGCGTCTTTCCCCCGCCTCGAGCGGCGCCGTGCGCCCCTTTTGCCGCCGAGGGAGAACTAGCTGTGAGGTGGAGTGCCTTCAGAAAGGCCGCCGCGGGTCGGCGGCAACGTACTCAGCGATGCGTCACGGAGACACGGGTGGCGGCGGCGTCGGGGTGGGGAGCACCGGCGGCGGCGGAACGGCAGTCGGGGTCGCGGAGGGAGGCTCTTCGAGGAGCGGCGCCTGGGGTGGAGTGCCACCGTCGTCGCCACCGATGGCCAGAGCTCCCAGGCCTCCCAGCAGCCAGAACGCGCGGCGACGAGTCTCGACCCCGGCGAGAGATGGGCCAACGCCGGTCATCAAGGCGATGTCGTTCGACAGAGCGGCTTGGACCGTGGCCCCTGGGGTCGCACCTCCGGCGCTCACGTGCGCGACGCCGTTTTCGACGGCCACCGACTTGACCGTCGCGCCGTCGGTCAGTTCGAGGTTCGCCTTGAGCTGGTCGGACACGAACGTTGGATCGGCGTTCGGGTCGACCTGAATGTCCAGGACCAAGTCGCCGGCGTGATCGGCGAGCGCCGTGCCGACGACGATGGCGTCCGCGTGGACGTTGCCCGCCAACAGGAACAGCGCGGGTAAGAACAAGCTACTGATCAGGAGTTTTCTCATGTGTCCTCCGGTTCGTGGCGGCTGAGGCCCCGCCTTCCCCACATTTCCTCAGGAATCGTGAACTCCTACCCCGTTTGCATGCCCGCGGGGGGCTTGGTCGAATCGGACGTAGCCGACGCGAGACGAGTTGGGTCGTCGATCGGCAAGCGATCAGTGGATCGACAGCGACCGTCGCGACAGCACCACGCGAGCGTGGAGATTGACCTCGGCCAGCAGCACGGCGACCCGCTCCGAGCCACTGAGATCCTGCTCGAAGATGACGTCCATGCCGCGCAACGGGCCTTCGTCGATCCGCAATCGGTCGCCGGGCTCGAGGTGCGGCGGCGGGGGCTGAAAGATCCCCGACGGTCCGATTCGATCGCGCAGGCTGGCGACGATCTCGGGCGCCACCGGCTCGGGCTCGCCATCACATCGGAGAAAATCTTTGACGCCCGGGGTGTAGCGCATGCCTTTGCCGTGGCCGACGACGTCAACTCGAACGAAGAGGTAGCTCGGAAACATTGGCGCCACGCGCTCCTGTCGATTCTGGCCCGAGTGTACCGACTCCATGAGACGCGGAAAGAAGATTTCGACCCGGCGACCCACCAATTGCCCCGCCACGAACTCTTCCTTACGGGGCTTGGTCTGAAGAACGTACCACTCTGTAGTCATCAGCTCTGTACTCATCGGCTTTGTCTTCCGCCGGGTAAGCGTCCGCCCAACCGTCCGGGATCGCACACCGTCCGCTTTCTTCTACTCTGGTATATAGCGCCAAATAAATGACGGCGCTGGAACCGGATTGCCTGGTGTAAAGCAAGGACCGATCCAGCGTAGAGAAAATCTTAAGCTACTAATATAATTGAATATTACTAAAACACATCTGGCGTGATTGCAAATTCGACCATTGTCTTTTGGCAATATTGCAAATACCTATCGAAGCCTACAGTCTGTTTTTTCATTCAACCCACAGAAGCCTGGTCGTCGAAAGATTACCGATAGCTAGTGTTTGTGACGCTCCCAAGGTTACCCGCGTGACCGGAAAAGCCGATCGATTCCGAACAAAGTGCTGGATTTGACTGGATAAAATTCCCGTGACCTTCGCTGATTTCTTGCTGGCAGAGCGCTTGCTCAATCACCCGCCAAGGAGCAAGCGCAATGCGGAAATACCGAAAATCACTGGTCTTTTTGACGACCCTCAGCGTTCCCCTCTTCTTTGGCTGTGGGGGCGGGGGAAGTGGGGGCGAAGGCGACGGCACGGCAACCACAGTGGCCAGCTTGTCCGCGGCCGGCGCTTCGGAAATGAGCGCCCAGACCGATTGTAGTTTGGCCGTACCGATGCCCGCGAGCCTGGAGGTCACTTGGAACGAGACCGAACAGTGCACCGTTCTCGCGGCGCCACCTCCGACGATCGTGTTTTCGCCTACTGCGACGTGCCCTCGCAGCGGACAACCGAACTGCCTCGCGACCGTTCCGTTCTTCCAGTGCAGCGACAATCCTGCGCAGACTTGCGGAGCCATTGGGCGCTTCCTGCCCGACTGTAATGCGATCGAGCTGCCGGACGGCTATTCCGGCGCGGCAGCGCACGAGATGATCCATTACCTCCTGCGCGCCAACCGCCACCGCGATTGGGCTAGTCACACCGCGCCGGAATTCGCTTGCCAGTAGCACTTCGGATGAAGTCGTGGTTAAGCTCATCGACAGTGGATCTCAGCATCATCAGCGTCGAGAGAACGGCCGTCGAGGAGATCGATCGTCACGCGCGAGAGGCGTACCCCGACGAGTGCTGCGGAGTGGTGCTCTCCGGCAACGGTCGGGATTACGTTCGAAGAATCACCAACATCCAGAACCAGCTTCACGCCGAAGACCCCCTCAAGCACCCGCGCAACGCACGGATCGCCTACTTCATGGATCCGAAGGAGCTCTATGCGGTGCTCTCCGAGGCCGAAGAAGCGACTCATCGGATCGTCGCCTTCTATCACTCCCATCCGGAGCACGCCGCCTATTTCTCCGAGGAAGACAAGGCGCGCGCCATGGCCTGGAACGAACCGGCCTACCCAGAAGCCTGCTACCTCGTCGTTTCGGTGATTGCGGGCGTGGTCAAAGAGAGAATCGCCGTGGCGTGGGACGCCCAGCGCTTCGAGTACGTCGAGGTCGACCTGACGGTTCGCTAGAGAACGTTGTCTGACCCCGTTCTCTCTCACTTCTTCGACCAGTACCTGAGGTCGTCGAATTGGGCGGTCACGCCGGGATCCGCCCAGAGTGCCAGGTCGAAGGTGGATAACCCGGCGCCCTCGCTGATCTTGGGCTTCCCGTCGACGTACCCGATCACACGGTCGTCCTCGCAGCGAATGCCGATTCGCGCCCACTCGCCTTTGGGAGTGGCGAGCGGCGTCTGACCCACCAGCGTCAGGGCTTCACCGTTCTTGCGGTAGAGCGCGATGCGACCAGATGCCGGCTCGAGCCTCAGGAAATAACCAGTACCACCCCCTTCGGCGCCGTTGCACGCCAGACCCGCGCCGGGAGCGCCGAGAAACACCCTCACGGCCACCTCGCCGCCGGCCGTATCCGCGGCTTCGGCATTCTTGACGGCCAAGCTGGCGGCCCCCGACCCGCCGCATACCAGGACCTGATTCCCGGAAGCCGCGGTCGGTGAATCCGCAATGACCCATCGGCCGAGTTTGACGTCGAACCCATCCGGCGTCTGGTTGAGCGAGTCTTGCTCGAAATCGACGCTCTCGACACCCGCTGAGGTCGGAAACAGCACGGGCATTGGACCGAGCGACGAGACGAAGCCACAGCCGCAGACGACGGCGATCGCGACGAACCAGACGGATCGCGAGGCCTTATGCACCGGCACTCGCCTCCAGGGCAGGTTGATCGGCCGGCTCACCGATCAGTGTGTGAGCCGTGCTCCCTCGAACCGCGACCGGGATCGTCTCACCCGGGGCGTGACGGTTCGACGGAAATACTGTCGTCTTGAAGTGGGCGCTCTTGCCGGCGAGCCAGCCGGGTTGCCGCCTCGCCGGGCCCTCGATCAGAACCTCCACCGTGCGGCCGACCCAATCGCGATTCCGCTCCGCGCTCACCCGCTGCTGGATCTGGATCACGTGCTCGAGCCGCCGTTGTTTGGTTTCGCCGGGCACTGTCTCCGGCCAGCGCGCCGCGCGAGTCCCCTCCCGGGGCGAATACGCGAACAGGAAGGCATGATCGTACCCCGCTTTCTCCAGGTAGTCCGCCGTGGCCTGGAAATCCGCCTCGGTCTCCCCGGGAAAACCGACGATGACGTCGGTGGAGAACTCGATGCCCGGCTTCGCCCGCCGCAGCGTCTCGAGCAGGCGATCGTACTGCTCGATCGTATAACCGCGCTGCATGCGCTCCAAGACCGCGTTCGACGCCGACTGCAGGGGCAAATGCACCTGCGGGCAGACCTTACGCTCCTCGGCGATCGCTTCGATCACGCGATCGGTCATGTCGGCGGGATGGGGGGACGTGAAGCGGATGCGCTCGATGCCGTCGACGCGGGCCGCCGCGCGGAGCAGATCCGCAAAGTCCGCGCCCCCGTCCCGGTATGCGTTGACGGTTTGCCCGAGGAACACGACCTCGCGAAACTCCTCGTTCGCCGCGGCGCGGACTTGCTCCAAGAGCAGCGCCAGCGGCAAGCTCCGCTCGCGGCCGCGCACGAACGGAACGATGCAGAAGCTGCAGAACTTGTCGCAGCCGCGCATCACGCTGATCCAGGCCCGCACCCCGTCCCGGCGCGCCGGAACGAGGTCGGCGTAGGTCTCGTCGCGCCCGAGCCGCACCTCGACCATCACGTCGTCGAAGCCCTGGGACTCCAAGACCTCCGGCAGGCGACGATACTCGTCGGGTCCGAGCACCAAGTCGATGAACGGCAGGCGGTCGAGCAGACGAGCGCGGTAGTGCTGAGCCATGCAGCCGATGACGCCGAGCTTCACGCTCGGGTTGCGCAGCTTGTGCGGCAAGAGCTGCGTCAGCCTGCCGATCACCCGCTGCTCGGCATGCTCGCGAATCGCGCAGGTGTTCAACAGGATGACCTCGGCATCGGACGGCGAATCGGCTTTGGCGAACCCGTGACGCGCGAGGTGGCCGAGCACCAGCTCCGTGTCCGCCAGGTTCATCTGGCAGCCATAGGTTTCCACGTAGACCCGACGCGCCATGGTGCAAAGCCGCCACCATAGCCAATGATCGGACGGAGGGAAACAGGCGATGACAGTCGCCCCGCCGCGGGACGTGAATTGAACTGCGGGGCGTCGCGTGACAAAATCGGCTGTCTTTCTATCCATGTCCATTCGGAGAGAACGAATCCCCTGGAGGACCGCTCGATGAATCATGGCGTCGGCAGCCGTCACGGACTCGAACACCACGGTATCCAGCATCTGCAGGCGTCGCACTGGAACCTCCGCGCGTCGGCGCTGTACGAGGAGGCCCTGAGGAGAAACGAGGGAGTGCTCTCGGAGCACGGCGCGTTGGTCGTGCACACGGGGCATCACACCGGCCGCTCGGCCAACGACAAGTTCGTGGTGCGGGAGCCTTCGAGCGAGCGGAACGTGTGGTGGGGCAAGGTGAATCGCCCGTTCGATCCCGAAGCCTTCGAGAACCTGCGCCGGCGGATGCTCGATTACCTTCGGAACCGGGAAGTCTTCGTCCAGGACTGCTTCGCCGGTGCCGATCCTTCCTATCGCGTGCCGATTCGCATCATCACCGAAAAGGCCTGGCACTCGATCTTCGCCCGCAACATGTTCATCATCCCCCGGCCGGAGGAGCTCACCAACCACCTCCCGGAGTTCACGGTCATCAATCTGCCGGGCTTCCAAGCCGTCCCCAAAAGAGACAAGACGGCGTCCGAGACGTTCATCCTGCTCAATTTCGCCGCCAAGACCGTGCTGATCGGCGGCACCGCCTATGCCGGAGAAACCAAGAAGTCGGTCTTCACGATCCTCAACTACCTTCTGCCGCTCCGCGGCGTGATGCCGATGCACTGCTCGGCCAACATCGGCGAAGCCGGGGATACGGCGATCTTCTTCGGGCTGTCGGGCACGGGAAAGACGACGCTGTCGGCGGACCCGGAACGGAAGCTGATCGGCGACGACGAGCACGGGTGGAGCGATCGCGGCGTGTTCAACTTCGAGGGTGGTTGCTACGCGAAGGTCATCAAGCTCTCGGCCGAAGCCGAGCCCGAGATCTTTCGCACCACGCGCACGTTCGGGACCATTCTGGAGAACGTGGTGATCGACGCCGCGACGCGCCGGATCGATCTCGACGACCAGACCTTCACCGAGAACACCCGGGGCTCGTATCCGGTCACGCAAATCGCCAACGCCGAGCTGTCCGGGCACGGCGGCCATCCGAAGAACGTCATCATGCTCACCGCCGATGCGTTCGGCGTCATGCCGCCCGTCGCCAAGCTCACCCCGGAGCAGGCGATGTACCACTTCCTTTCCGGATACACGGCGAAGGTCGCGGGCACCGAGCGCGGCATCACCGAGCCCCAGGCCACGTTCAGCGCCTGCTTCGGCGCGCCGTTCATGGTGCATCATCCTTCGGTGTACGGCGAGATCCTTCGCAAGAAGATCGCCGAGCACGAGGTCGACTGCTGGCTGGTGAACACCGGCTGGAGCGGGGGTCCGTACGGCGTCGGCAGCCGGATGAAGATCGCCCACACGCGCGCGATAATCCGCGCCATTCTCAACGGCAAGCTCGCGGCCGTGCCGACCGAGCCCGATCCGAACTTCCGCGTGCTGGTGCCCGCGTCCTGTCCAGACGTGCCGAAGGAGATCTTGAAGCCGCGCAACACCTGGAAGGACGGCTCCGCCTACGATCAGAAGGCGCGCGATCTCGCCGCTCGCTTCCAAAAGAACTTCACGGAGTTCGAGTCTCAGGTCCCTCGCGAGGTGCGCGAAGCGGGCCCCGTCGCCGGCTGATCGGCGGTCCGCTCGGCGAGAAAGATCGGCACGGACGCGACCGATTGGCCACGGCGTGCCGCTTTCTTGCGTCGCCATCGCCCGCTGATACGATCCAGGCGTGGGCGCTCGCGAGCATCACGCCAAGGGCAAGAAGCACGTCGGCTGCGCGGTGCTCACCGTCAGCGATACGCGGACCGAGACCGACGACACGAGCGGAGCACGGCTGAGGGAGATCCTCGCCGACGCCGGGCACCGGGTTCTGTGCTACCGCATCGTGCGCGACGAGCCGCTCGAGATCCGGAAGGAGCTGCGGCGGCTCTTCGCGGATCCGTCCGTTCAGGCGATCTTTCTCACCGGCGGGACCGGGATCGCACCGCGCGACACCACGTTCGAGGCCGTCCAGTCGCTGTTCGAAAAGGAGGTCGAGGGCTTCGGCGAGTTGTTCCGCTTCCTGAGCTTCCAGGAAATCGGCTCCGCGGCGATGCTCTCGCGCGCCACGGCCGGAATCGTCGCCGGGAAGGTGCTGTTCTCGATGCCCGGCGCGACGGCGGCGGTCGAGCTGGCGATGCAGAAGCTCGTGCTGCCAGAGCTCGGCCACGTGCTGCGCCTCCTCGAGGGATGACCCCGGCATGAAGATCCACATTCGCTTCTTCGCGGCGCTTCGCGAACGTGCCGGAGCGACCGAGCAGACCTACGAAGTGGACGAGCCGCTCACCGTCGGCGAGCTGTGGGAGCGAATACGGCGCGAGCGGCCGGCGCTCGCCGAGATCCGCGGCGCGGTCGCCTTCGCGCGCAACCAGGAGTACGTTGACAGGGAAACGACCCTTCAAGATAATGATGAGATTGCATTCATCCCTCCCGTGAGCGGCGGCGTTGGCGCGCGCGATCATGTTTGAAATCGTCGAACACCCGATCGATCTCGGCCGCTTGATCGCCGCGGTGGGGCGGCCGGACGCCGGCGCGATCGCGACGTTCCTCGGCACCACGCGAGACCACAATGCCGGCCGCGAGGTAATTCGTCTGGAATACGAGGCGTACGCCGAGATGGCCATACGCGAGATGCGTCGCATCGCCGAACAAGCGATCGAGCGGTTCTCCGTCAAGGCGGCGGCGATGGTCCACCGGGTCGGCATCGTCGAGATCGGCGAGGCGAGCGTGGCGATCGCCGTGTCCGCCGGTCATCGGGACGCGGCGTTCGTGGCCTGCCGTTTCGCCATCGACCGGCTGAAGGAAATCGTGCCGATCTGGAAGAAGGAATACTACCGCGGGGGCGAGATCTGGATCGGGCCGCAGCAAAGCGCGCCGGCGCGGCCACGGGAGCACGCTGCCGGATGAATCCGCACCCGTTCGACGTCTCCGCCCGACGCTGGGCTGCGGCCGCGCTCTCGTTGCTCTCCGCCGCGGCGCTTTCGGCCTGTTCGCTCCGTGCCCGGGCTGCCTCGCCCCACCCCGCCACGCACGGCTGGTCGCCGGCAATGGCCGCGCTGACCGCCGAGCCGGCGCCCTTGACCGCCGCCGATCGAGCCCTCGGTCATTTCTTGAAGGGACAGATCGCGCTCAACCAGAACGACTACGACACCGCGCTCGACGAGTACGCCGCCGCCGTCAAGGACGATCCCGAGACGCCGATGCTGCGGCTGCGCCTCGCGACCCTCCACGTGCGCAAGGGACAACTCGAGCAGGCGCTCGAGCAGACCCGCAAGGTCGTCGAGCAGGATCCGAAGAACGGCGAAGCCCGCCTTCTGCTGGCTGGATTGCTCTCCTCGACCAGCGACGAGGCCGGTTCGATCGCCGCCTACGAGAAGGCGATCGAGCTCGATCCGGAAAACCAGGAGGCGTACCTCTACCTGGGCGCGCTCTACGGCAAGCAGGGCAGGTTCGACCAAGCGGTCCGCACGCTGCAAAAGCTGATCTCACTCAACCCCAATTCGATCCTCGGCTACTACTACATGGGTCGCGTTCACGCCGCCGCGAAGAAATTCGAGCGAGCGGAGTCGTACTATCAGCAGGCGCTGCAGTTGAACCCGCAGTCCGAGCTGGTGCTGCTCGATCTCGGCCTCGTCTACGAGATGGAGAAGAAGACCGACAAGGCGACCGAGCTCTATCAGAAGGTGCTGGCGCTGAACTCGCGCAGCGCCGTGGCGCGCAAGCGCCTGGCCGGGCTTTACGTCGGCGCCAACAAGCTCGACAACGCGCTCGAGCAGTTTCGCGAGATCGAGAAGATCGAGAACGATCCGCAAGAGGCGCGGGTGAAGATCGGCCTCATCTACTTCGAGAAGGGCGACTACGACAAGGCGGCGACCGAGCTGAACCTGGCCCTGGCAGCCGAGCCGAAGAACGATCGCGTGCGCTACTACCTCGGCGCCGTCTACGCGGAAAACAAGGAATTCCAGAAAGCAGCCGTGGAGTTCGATCGGATCTCGCCCGCCTCGGAGTACTTCGTCGACTCGCGGATTCACTCCGCCTTCGTCAAGCAGAAAGACGACAAGACCGACGAGGCGATCACCGAGATCAAGCGCGCTCTCGAGGTCAAGAGAGACTCGGTCGACCTGCTCGGATTCCTCGCCTCGCTCTATCGCGAGAAGAAGGACAATGCCTCCGCGATCCAAGTGCTGAGACGCACGATCGAGCTCGACCCCAAGAACGACAAGCTGTGGTTCACGCTCGGCGCGGTCTACGACGAGAGCCACGCGAAGGAAGAAGCGATCGGGGCGATGGAGAAGGCCGTCGAGCTCAACCCGAAGAATGCCGCCGCGCTCAACTATCTCGGTTACACCTGGGCGGAGATCGGGATTGATCTCGACAAGGCGGAGAGGCTCATTCGCGAGGCCGTCGCGCTCGAGCCGAACGACGGGTTCTACATCGACAGCCTGGCCTGGGTGTACTACCAGCGCGGCGACTTCAAGAAGGCGGCCGAGCAGCTCGAGCGCGCGATCGAGCTCGCCGGCGAAGACCCGACCATCACCGAGCACCTCGCCGACGCCTACCACAAGCTCGGCCACACCGGCGACGCCCTGCGCGTCTACCGCGACGCCCTGGCGCGCACGAAGGACGCCGAGCAGGTCGAGCGGCTGAAGCGCAAGATCGGCGCGGCCGAGCAGCATCTGACCGACGCCTGACCCGGAAGCGGGAGACCTCCCCATCCAGTCCCGCAAGCCGATCGACGTGATCGCCGCGAACCGGCCGATCCTGATCATCGACGAGCCGCAGAAGATCGAGGGCGACGCGAAGAAGCCGTCGAAGTCGCTGGAGGCGCTCGGGCTGTTCAACGCCCTGTTCGCGCTGCGCTACTCGGCCACCCACAAGATCGAGCGCACCAAGGTGCACCGCCTCGACGCGGTCGACGCCTACAACCAGAAGCTGGTGAAGAAGATCGCGGTGCGCGGCATCACCGTCAAGCACCTGGCCGGCAGCACCGCCTACCTGTACGTGGACGGA
>CAVPWJ010000106.1:0-9027 GCA_963708955.1 uncultured delta proteobacterium | reverse complement strand
CCTCGGCGGTGGTGATCGTCTTGGTGGCGTAGAAGCTGAACGCGGTGAAGTCGCCGATCGTGCCGACCATTCTCCAGCGCTCGCCGGCGGGGGGCGGCGCGGCGCCCCGGGGCGTGGGAGAGGTCGGGTTGGAGGGCGACGCCGGCATCTGGCGCCACGCCGGCAGCGCGTGCGCGGCGTCCTCGACGATCCGCAGGGCGAAGCGGCGGGCGATCGGCACGAGCCGCTCCATCGCGCACGGCTGGCCGCCGTAGTGGACGGGCACCAGCACGCGCACGCGCTTGCGCCCCGCGGCGCGCTCGAGCGCCTGCTCGACCGCGCCGGGGTCGAGGTTCAGGGTCAGCGGGTCGACGTCGGCGAGCAGCGGCTCCGCCCCGCAGTAGATCGCCGCCTCGGTCGTCGCCGGAAAAGTGATCGGGGAGGTGAGAATGGCGTCTCCCGGGCCGAGGCCCGCGGCGAGTAGGCCGAGGTGGATCGCCGCCGTTCCGGAGTTGACTGCCAGCGCGTGCCGCGCGCCGACGAAGGCGGCGAAGCTCTTTTCGAATTCCTCGACGCGCGGGCCGGTGGTGATCCAGCCTGAGCGCAGCGTGTCGACGACCGCGCGGATCTCGTTCTCGCCGATCGCCGGCCGGTGAAAGGGAATGGATCGCGCGCCCATGCGCCCGCGCCTAGAAGAGCGTGTAGATGAACGGCGCCAGCGCCGATCCCTGGGTGAAGACCAGCAGCAGCCCGAACAGCACGAACACCGTCATCATCGGGATCAGCCACCAGAGCTTCTGCTCCCAGAGGAAGTGGAACAGCTCGCCGACGATGCCGAACTTTCCGGCCGCGCGCTGAAGCGCCTTCTTCATACGTTCTCCGACTTGTTGACGATGTGGTTGCCGAGCACGAGCGTATCCATCTCGCTGGCGAAGAAGGTGTTGAGCGCGTTGTCCGGGGTGGTGACGATCGGCTCGCCCTTCAGGTTGAACGAGGTGTTGAGCACGACCGGCACGCCGGTCGCCTCGCCGAAGCGGCGGATCAGCTCGTAGTAGCGAGGGTTGGTGTCGCGGAACACGGTCTGCAGCCGCGCGCTGTTGTCGACGTGGGTAACCGCGGGCACGGCGTCGTTCTTGACCGGAACGACCAGCAGCATGAAGCGGGCGGGATCTTTCTGCGCGGCACCCTCGAGGTCGAAGAAGCGCTCCGCCTCTTCGGCGAGCACGGACGGCGCAAAGGGCCGGTAGGGCTCGCGGAACTTGATCTTGGTGTTGACGATGTCCTTCATCTCGGCGCGGCGCGGGTCGCCGAGGATCGAGCGGTTGCCGAGCGCGCGCGGGCCCCACTCGAAGCGCCCCTGGTACCAGCCGATCACCTTGCCGGACGCCAAGTCGCCGACCGTCGTATCGAGCAGCTTCGCCTCGTCGTCGAAGTAGTGATAGCGCAGCCCCCGCCGCTCGAGCGCCGCCCGCACCTCGCCGTCGCCGTACTCCTTGCCCCAATACGCGTGATCCATCGAGTGGCCGGTGCGTGGCTTGCCGAGCAGGGCGTGGTGCGCGTACATCGCGGCGCCGATCGCTCCGCCGCTGTCTCCCGCGGCCGGCTGTATGTAGATCTCCTCGATCGGCGTCTCGCGCACGATTCGGCCGTTGGCCACGCTGTTCAGTGCGACGCCGCCGGCGAGGCAGAGGCGCGTCAAGCCGGTCTCCCTGTGGATCGCCCGCACCATCGCCAGCATGACCTCTTCGGTGACCTTCTGGATGCTGGCGGCGACGTCGGCGTAGTGCTGGTTTGCGCGCACCAGATCCTCGAAGTTTCCGGGCTTCGGGCCGAAGTAGCTGGGATAGCCGGAGCCGGCGGTGAAGAAGTTGAGGCCCGGCTGGCGCGGCGGCCCGAACAGGTCGATGAACTTCTGGCTGTAGGCGGTGTCGCGCGAGTAGTGGTACGCGAAGTAATCCATGTCGAGGCCGAACGAGCCGTCGGCGGAGAGCTCGATCAGCTTCCGCACCTTGTCGACGTAGCGCGGCTGGCCGTAGGGGGCCATGCCCATCACCTTGTACTCGCCCTCGTTCACCTCGAAGCCGAGGAACGCGGTGAACACGCTGTAGAGGAGCCCGAGCGAGTGCGGGAAGCGGATCTCGCGCAGTAGGCGAATCTTCTCGCCGTCGCCGACGCCGAAGCTCGTCGTCGTCCACTCGCCGACGCCATCGACGGTCAAGATCGCCGCCTTGTCGAAGCGCGAGGGATAGAACGCGCTGGCGGCGTGCGAGCCGTGGTGGTCGACGAACAAGAGCTTCGAGCGGTCGATGCCGAGGTGCTCGCGGATGTGGTCGCGCACCCACAGCTTGTCGCTCATCCAGGTGGTCATCGAGTCGGTGAATGATCGCCAGGCCCGCGGGTAGCCCTGCATGGCAGTCATCAGGATGCGCTCGAACTTGAGGAACGGCTTCTCGTAGAAGACCACGTGGTCGAGGTCGTGCGTCGAAATGCCGCCGGCTTCCAGGCAGTATTCGATTGCTCCGGCGGGGAAGCTGGAATCGTGCTTCTTGCGCGAGAAGCGCTCTTCCTCGACGGCGGCGACCAGCCGCCCGTCCGCCACCAGGGCGGCGGCGGCATCATGGTAAAAACAAGAAATCCCTAAGATATTCACGATTTCAGGAGCTTTCGGGGCGGAGGGTAGCCGGGCGAAGTGCCCGCGAGGGCATCAGGACTGCCGATGCGCATCCTCCAGCGTGAGCGTTTGGCGGGGGTGCTCGTGCCACCAGCTCGGCGCGGACTTCTGCTTGATGCGCAGCGGATCGGAGAACATCTTCAGGCCGATCGCGAACGGGCCAACCAGCACGAAGTAGAGCAAGCCGAAGAGGACCTGTGACTGGAAGTGAGCGATCTTCAGGGCGATCCGCTTCCAGGCTTGCCACGCCGCCCGCAAGTGTTGACGCATGGGATCCGTGGTTAAAGCGGTTTCCTCCGGCAGCGTCAACGTACCCCGAAGGGGGGAGCGCTCACGTTTCCTTGATTGGCCGCAAACCGCGCTCGTGCGGTCGAGATCGACCCGCAAACGAAGGAACCGTGAAGCGCCCCCCTTTTAGGTCACCCCGCGTCCCGCAGCACCTCATCGGGGTGATCCGCGGGCTGGACCTTCGAATATGCCTTGAGGATCTTGCCCTGCTCGTCGATCAGGTACGAGATGCGCTTGGCGTAACCCGCCTTGGCGTCGTCGCAGGCGCCGTAGGCCAGGCCGAGCTTGCGGTCGGTGTCGCAAAGCAGCGGGAACGAGAAGGAGAACTTCGCGGCGAACGCAGCGTTGGCCGCCACGTCGTCGAAGCTCGCGCCGAGGATCACGATGTTCTTCTGCGCGAAATCTCGGGCTCGGTCACGGAGCCCTTTGCCCTCGATGGTTCAACCAGGGGTGTCGGCCTTCGGATAGAACCAGAGCAGGACCTTCTTGCCGCGCTGGTCGTCGAGCGACACGGTCTTGCCTTCGTGGCTGGTGAGGCGAAAGGACGGGGCGGGGTCGCCGATGCTCAACATGGGGTACCTCCTCGCAAGGGTTCGATGGTCATCTTGCCTCAACAGCCCGGCGAAGGAAACCGCTCCAAAAATGCCGCGGGGGCGTGCGGCCGCCACCGTGCGCTCGAAGCCTTCGGGTGCGGCGGTTGACAGCCGCCGGACGGCGGCGGACAGTCGATCGGTCGGCTCATGAAACGCACGTGGCCCCAAGTCTCGGCGATCATCGTCTGCCAGAACGAGGAGGACAACATCCGCGCCTGCCTCGAGAGCGTGTCGTGGTGCGACGAAATCGTCGTCGTCGACGCCCGCTCGACCGATCGCACCCGGGAGATCGTCCGCGAGTTCACCGACCGCATCTTCGTCCGCGACTGGCCCGGCTACCGCGAGCAGAAGCAGTTCGCGCTCGACCAGGCGCGGCTCGAATGGGTGCTGAACCTCGACGCCGACGAGCGCGTGTCGCCGGAGCTGCGCACCGAGATCCAGAGCGAGCTCGCCGACGGCGCGCCGGGCATTGATGGTTTCTACGTGCCGCGGCTGGTGTACTACCTGGGGCGGTGGTGGTACCGGGCCGGCTGGTACCCGGATTACCGGCTGCGCCTGTTCCGCCACGGCAAGGCCACCTGGGGCGGCGTGAACCCTCATGAAAAGGTGCTCGTGTACGGGCGCACGCGCCGGCTCTCCGGCAGCCTCCTGCATTTCACCTACGCGGACGTCTCACAGCATCTCCTGACCGTCAATCGCCTGACCGACATCTCGGCGGTCGAAACGTTGAAGCGGCGCGGGGCGAGAAGGAGCCGGCTGCTGCTGAGTCCGGCCTGGCGGTTCTTCCGCTCGCTGATCGTCGACCGAGGCATCCTCGAAGGATGGCCGGGCGTGTTCGTGGCGGCGACGGCCGCCTTCTATGTGTTTCTGAAGTACGCCAAGGCACTCGAGCTGAGCGAGACCCGCCGCGCTTGAATCCCGAGCCGCCACGGGGCGCGATCGACGACGCTACGGCACCGCCGCGCCCGGCATCTTGGACAGCTCCTCCAGTGTCTTTCGATCCCCCCTGAAGACGAGCACGATCCGGCGCACCCGATTTGTGCTCGGCAAGCTCTCCGCGTAAGTTCACGCACATGTTCGTCGCCTGTCTCGACCTCGAGGGCGTGCTCGTCCCGGAGATCTGGATCAACGTCGCCGAGCGCACCGGCATCGGCGAGCTCCGCCGCACCACGCGTGACGAGCCGGATTACGACCATCTGATGCGCCAGCGGATCGAGATCCTCGACCGGCATGCGCTGAAGCTCGCCGACATCCAGCAGGTGATCGGCACGATGGATCCGCTGCCCGGCGCGCAAGCGTTTCTCGATTGGCTGCGCGAGCGTTTCCCGGTGGTGATCCTGTCGGACACGTTCGAGCAGTTCTCCAAGCCGCTGATGTGCAAGCTCGGCTGGCCGACGCTGTTCTGCAACAGGCTGGAGATCGACGGGCAGGGCCGGGTCGCCGGCTATCGGCTGCGCCAGCCGGACGGTAAGCGCAAAGCCGTGCAGGCGCTGCACGCACTCGCGTTTCGCGTCGTCGCCGCTGGCGACTCCTACAACGACACGACGATGCTCGCGGCGGCCGATGCGGGAATCCTCTTCCGGCCGCCCGACAACGTGGTCCGCGACTTCCCGCAGTTCCCGGTGACCCGCGACTACGAAGGTCTGCGCGCAGAATTTGCTCGCGCCGTCGAGCGGCTCTGAAGGGGCTCGGTGGTATCCCCGGCCGCGGAGTGGCAAGATCGCGGCCGTGGAGCTGTCCCGGAAGAAGCTAGAGTCGCTGGCGCAGGCGCTGCGGCGGCACCGTCCGCAGAGCGTCTCGCTCGATGGCGCGCCGACGCGGGCGGCGGTCGGCATGATCCTCGATCCGCGACCCGACGATCTGCACCTCTTCTTCATCCGCCGCGCCGAAGCGGACGGCGACCCGTGGTCGGGGCACATGGGCTTCCCGGGCGGCCGTATGGGCCCCGAGGATCGCGACATGCTCGGCACGGCGCTGCGCGAGGTCGAGGAGGAAGTCGGCATCGACCTGCGCCACGCCGGCCGGCTGATCGCTCCGCTCGACGAGATCCAGGGCATGGCCCGCGGCCGCCCGCTCCCGCTCGTGATCAGCCCGTTCGTGTTCGTGCTCGATCGGCCCGTGGATCCGCGGCCGAATCACGAGGTGCAGAGCATGCTCTGGGTGCCACTGTCGTTCCTCGCCGATCCCGAGAACGAATCGATGGTCGAGCACCTGATCAACGGGCAGCCGATGCGTCTGCCCGCTTACGTCTACCGCGACCAGACGATTTGGGGCCTCACGTTCCGCATGATCCGCAGCCTCATCGAGCTGACGAGCCGCACGTCGCCCGAGGATTGATCCGTTACTCGCCCCTCGCCACCCGGAGCTGCTTCGGCGTCAGGAACCAAGAGAGCTCACCGCGCAGGCTGCCGCGCGGCTCGGCGATCTCGAAGCAGGCGACCGCTCCTTTCTTGAACGGCAGCGGACAGGCGTCGGGGCGGCCGGTCATCACTTGAGAGGAGAGGTAGCCGAGATCCGGCTGGTGGCCGACCAGCGCCAGCGCGTCGACCTGCCGATGCGGGCGCAGCGCGGCGAGCACCGCCGTCGGATCGGCGCCCGCGGCGAGCTCGGGAAGCACCCGCGTCTCGACGCTGCCGAGCGCGGCAGCGAGGATCTCCGCGGTCTCCACGGCGCGCCGGTAAGGGCTGGTGAGGATGCGGCCGAGGCGGACCTCGAGCGCGGCGAGGCCAGCGGCGGCGCGCCGCATCTTGGCCTTGCCCTCGGTTGTCAGCGCGCGGTCGGCGTCTCGCCCGCTGGCTGAGGAGTCTTCGGCGATGGCGTGGCGCACCAGATAGAGGATCATGCTAGAGGACAGGCATAACGACGATGGAGGTCGAAGCCAAGCTCCGCGCGCCGCGCGGCACGATTCTCGATGCGATCGCGGCGCGGCGGCGGCTGGCGGGCCATGCGCTGCGTCCGGTCGGCGAGCGCGAGCTCGAGACCGTCTATCTCGACACTCGCCGCCGCGACCTGTCGCGCGCCGGCATCGCCTTTCGCATCCGCCGCGCGCCTGAAGGCGTCGAGCTGACGATCAAGCTGCCCGGCGAGGTCACCGGCGCCGTGCATCGCCGGCGCGAGATCACGTGGACGCAGCGACGGATGCCCGAGCTGCCGTTCCTGCCACGCCGCCGCGCGCTCGTCGCGCGGCTCGCGCCGTGGACGGCGAATCGGCCGCTTCAACCGCTGGTCGGCACGCGCATCCGCCGCCGCGCGCTGGTCGCCGTCGGCCAGCGCGGCGAGACGCCGCTCGCCGAGATCGATCTCGACGAGGTGCGGTTCTTCGCTCCCGGCGCGGGCGGCGACACGCGTACGAGCCGGCGCTCCTACGAGGTCGAGGTCGAGCTGCTCGGCGGCGGCGAGCGCGATCTCGAGCGTCTGGCGGAGGCGCTGCGCCGCGGCTACGATCTGCGCCCGGTCACCGGTTCCAAGCTGGCGCGCGCGTTGCGTTGGGCGGGGCTCGAGCTCCCGCGCTCCACGCGCGCGCGGCGCTAGGGCGTTACCGCGCCGGCGGGCGCTTCGCGCCCTCGATCTCGAACTGCAGATCGACGTCGAAGCACTTCTTCCAGAGGTCGGACTTGCGCTCGGCGCCCCACAGCTCGAGCGCCGCGTCGCGCCCGGCGGTGTCGAGGCGGATGCGCAGGGTGCCGTTTCGCCGCGCGACCCGCAGGTCGCGGACGACGCCGTGGTGGCTGCGGTCGAAGCTGTCGGCGACGCGCAGCATGGCGGTCAGTTGAATCACCAGTCGCCGCGCCTCGGGAGACAGCGCGGTGAGATCCTCGTGAGACGGCCGGGGCGGCGCACCCTTGTGGAAGCGCGCGATTGCGGCGATCACGGCGATCTCTTCCGGCGTGAAACCGCGCAGCTCGCCGTGCATGATCAGGTAGCGCGAATGGCGATGGTGCTTGGCGTGATTGACGTAGAGGCCGACGTCGTGGAGCAGCGCGGCGAACTCGAGCAGCTCGCGCTCCCGCGCGCCGAGCCGGTGCGTGCGCCGAGTGGCATCGAAGAGCTTGAGCGCCAGCTCGGCGACGTGTCGGCCGTGGGCGTCGTCGGAGCGCAGACGATCGGCGAGGTGGAGGACGCTGCGGCGGCGGAGGTCGGGGACGCGGTCGGCGGCGGCGACCTCCTCCGGGTGACGGGCGATGAAGTCGAGCAGCATGCCCTCGCGTAGCGCCCAGTCGCAGGCGCGAAGCTCGCTCACCTCGAAGCCGCGCAGCAGCGCTTCGGTGAGCAACGCGCCGGCGGCGATCAGGTCGACGCGGCGGCGGTCCAGGCCGCGGAGCGCGGCGCGTTGCTCGGCCGAGCTGCCGAGCACCCGCTGCCGCACGGCCTCGAGGCCGCGCCGGTGCAGCGTGCGGTTGTGCGCGCGCGCCGGCGGCTTGCCCTGCTCGAGCGCCGCCGCCATGGCCGTCAAGTTGAGCAGCGTGCCGGAAGTGCCGACCACCAGCGTCGGGCGCAGCCGGCGCACGCGGCGGAAGACCGGCCCGAGCGTGCGCTCGACGTGGGCGCGCAGCGCCGAGACCTCGCGCGGCGCCGGCGGGTCGGATTGCAGGAATCGCTCCGTCAAGCGCACGACGCCGAGCTTGAGGCTCTCGCTCCAACGCATCTGTCGGCCTTCGCCGGCGATGATCTCGACGCTTCCGCCGCCGATGTCGACGACGAGCGCGCGCTGGTGGCGGAAGTCGACGGCGTGCGCCGCGGCGAGGAAGATGAGCCGCGCTTCCTCCTCGCCGGTGATCACGTCGATGTGCAGGCCGAGCCGATCCCACACGCGCAGAGCGAACTCACCGCCGTTCTGCGCCTCGCGAACCGCGCTGGTGGCGACGGCGAGGATCGGGTCGGCGTGGTGCTTCTCGGCGAGCCGCTTGAACGTCTCGAGCGTGCGGAAGCCGGTGTCGATCGCCGCCGGCGAGAGCCGGCCGGTGGTCAGCGTGGAGCGGCCGAGGCCCACCATCTCCTTGGCACGATCAACGATCTCGAAGCCGTCGCGGCTGACGCTCGCCACCACCATGTGGATCGAGTTGGAGCCGATGTCGATGGCGGCGATCTTCATGGTCGCGAGCGGCGGCCACTCCATATTGCCTCTCGGCGCGAAGAAAACCAGCGCGGGCGATCCCGCGCCGGGCTCGCGTCGGAAGGGCGATGCCCGCTGGCCAGGAGTGGTGGACGCAGCCGGTTGCCGATCCGCCGCGCCGCTCCTGCCCCCGCGGCATGGTCAGGCGTGCATCGGCTACTGCGCTCGGCCGGCCGTCGCGGCCGCGGACTGCTCGCGCTCGCCGCCGTTCGGTCGCGGCGGCTCGGATGCCGAGATCTTGGTATCGCTCACCGCCGTTCTCCCTTCCGGAACCGCCGGGCCTCGGCGGCTCCGCCGTGAGCCACGACCGGTCGCAGGTTGCGGCAGTGGTAGACGCCGGCCGGTGGGGCGTTCCACAGCGCCCAGTCGAACCGAACCTCGCA
>CAVPWJ010000105.1:0-7001 GCA_963708955.1 uncultured delta proteobacterium | reverse complement strand
ACCGAGGGCTCGACGCTGCGCCGTGCGGTCGGCGCACGGCCGATGGCGCTCGAGGTCGACGCCCTGGGAAATCGTCCGCAGGCGGTCGGACGGCACGCCGCCGGCGCGCGCCGCATCGGCTAGTTGCGGCGAGATCGCCACGTAGCCGTCCTGGCGGCGGTAGATCGCGTAGCGCAGAGCCGAGAAGCGGTTTCGCGAGCCGCGAACCGCCGCCGGGTCGTCAGCGCCCATCAGCGTCAGCTCGAAGACGACCGGAAAGCCGAGCGCGCGCCCGAGCACCCACGAGGTGTAGAGCGCGTCGTTCACGCCGTGAACGTGGACGAGGTCGATCTCGCGCCGGCGCGACCAGAGATCGATCGCCGCGCGCAGCGCGAACGTCGGCGACCAGAGGCGACGGCCGAGCGCGGGGCCGCCGACGAGATCGCAGCGCAGCCGCCGCACCCGGTAGCCGCCGGAGGCCTCGGCAAGCGGCGCGTCGCCGTCGCGCACGGCGGTCACCACCGTGATGTCGACGCCGCGGCGGGCGAGCGCTCGCGACAGCTCCTCGAGCTGCACTCCCTGCCCGGAGAAGTACGGTCGAAACCGCTGGATGACCATCGTCACACGCAGCGGAGCGTGCGGGCGAGCGTCGCCACGCGCCGAGATCTCTTCCATCTTCGCCGCATAAGCTCTAGAAGAGCATCCCCACGGGATCAAGCGACCCGCCCCGGACATTCGCCGCATGGACCGCAGACGATGGCTGTTGACGCTCGCGTTTGCTCTCGCGCTCGCGGCTCGCCTCACCTTCGCGCTCGGCTACTGGGTGGGAAAGCCGCTGACGCTCGACGAGCAGGAATATCTGACCCTCGGCAAGAACCTCGCCGCCGGCCGCGGGCTCGTCTACGATGCCGACGGCCACGAGCACTTCGGCCGAGCTCCAGGCTATCCCGTCTTCCTCGCCGCGCTGTTCTCGCTGGGCGGCGGAACCCGGACCTACAAGGTCGCGCAGTCGCTGATCGGCGTGCTCACCGTGCTGGTGATCGCCACGCTCGCCCGGCGGGCCGCCGGGCCGCGGGCGGAGATCGTCGCCGCGTTCGTCGCGGCGATCTATCCGCCGCTCGTGTGGATCGCCGCCTACCCTCTGAGCGAGACGCTCTTCTCGGCGCTGGAGCTGACCTCCGCTTGGCTCCTGTGGACGGCGCTGCGCCGTGACGACACCCCGCGCGCGCCTCTCGCGCTCGTCTATCTCGCGGCAGGGCTCGGCGGCGGCCTCGCCGCGCTGGTCCGCCCGGCGGGCCTTCCCTACGTGGCGCTCGTGCTCGTGTTCCTGGTTCTTCGCCGCTCGGTCGCCGCGGCGGTGGCGATGCTGCTCGGCGCCGCGCTGGTGATCGCGCCGTGGTCGGCCTTCAAGACCCACCAGGCGGGACGGTTGATCCTCGTCGCCTCCGAGGGCGGCGTGACGTTCTGGACGGGCAATCATCCGCTCGCCATCGGCGAGGGCGACATGGCGGCGAATCCGCGCATCCGCAAAGCCAATCAGACGCTGCGGAAGGCGAACCCCGGCCTCGGCCCCGACGAGCTCGAAGCCGTCTACTACCGGGAGGCGAAGCGGTTCATCCTCGAGCATCCGCTGCGCTGGGGCGCCCTGGTGGCGCGCAAGCTGTTCTACTTGTGGGTGCCGATCGGGCCCTCGTACCGGCTTCACTCGAAGCTCTACTCCGGCGCGACGCTGGCCTCGTACCTCGGCATCCTGCCATTCGCGCTCGCCGGATGGTGGAAGCTCTCCCAGCAGGCGGCCACCACCGCGCCGCTCTGGCTGCTCGGCGGCTCGGTCGTCCTCACCTGCCTCGTGTTCTCGCCGCAGGAGCGCTTTCGCATCCCCGTGCTCGACCCGGTGATGATCGTCGGCGCCTCGGCCGCGCTCGCCGCGCGCGGCAAGGCGCGCCCCACATGAGCGTCCTGGTCGTCATCCCCACGTACAACGAGCGCGATTCGCTCCCCGATCTCGTTCCCCGCGTGCTCGCGCAGTCCGATACCCGGGTGCTGGTGGTGGACGACGACTCGCCGGACGGGACCGGCCGGATCGCGGACGACCTCGCCGAGCGCCATCCCGGCCGCGTCGAGGTGTTGCACCGCACCGGCCCGCGCGGGCTCGGCCGTGCCTACGTCGCCGGCATTCGCCGCGCGCTCGAGAGCGACGCCGAGCTCATCTGCCAGATGGACGCGGACCTCTCGCACGATCCGCAGTACCTGCCGGCGATGGTCGCCGCCGCCGCCACGCACGACGTGGTGATCGGCTCGCGCTACCTGAACGGCGTCAGCGTGGTGAACTGGCCGCTGCGCCGCTTGGTGCTGTCGACCGCGGCGAATCGCTACATCCGCTGGGTCACCCGCCTGCCCGTCAAGGACTGCACGAGCGGCTACCGCTGCTGGCGGCGCGAGGCGCTCGAGCGCGCGCATCTCGAGCGCGTGCGCTCGCAGGGCTACGCGTTCCTCGTCGAAGTGCTGTACAATGCCTGGGCCGCGGGCTGCCGGCTGACCGAGGTGCCGATCATCTTCGTCGAGCGACGACAGGGTGCCTCGAAGCTGTCGAGCGGAAGCCTCTTCGAGTCGGCGCTGATGCCGTGGCGGCTGCGGCTACGCCGGCTCGGCGGGGCGCGGCGATCGGCCTGACGTGAGCGACGCTCCGCAGGCGCGCGCGGGGAGCTCCGCCTGGCTCCGGCTGATCGGCCCGGTGACGGCGCTCGCGCTTCTCTGGCGGGTCGATCTCCGCGAGATCGCCGCCTCTCTCGCCAACGTGCGCTGGCAGCTGCTCGCCGCCTCGCTCGTGCTGGCCGCGCCGCTGTTCGTGGCCAAGGCCTGGCGGTGGCGTCTCTTGCTGCGCGCCTGCGGCCAATCGATCTCGCTCCGCGAAGCGAGCTGGCTCTACACGATCGCGGCCGGCGCGGGCGCGCTCACGCCCGGCGCCGTCGGAGATTTCTGGAAGGGACTGTCACCGGCGGTTGGCCGGCGCTCGATCGGCCTGTGGACGAGCGCGCTCGACCGGCTCTACGACGTCGCCATCCTGCTGCTGCTCGGGCTCGGGGTCTCCACCGCGTGGCTGCACCGCGGCGCGCCACGCCTGCTCGCTCTGGCGCTGCTCGGCGCGGCCGTGCTCGTCGTGTGGGCGGCGAGGCGACGGCTGTTCGACCTCGCCACCTCGCTCCTGCCGCGCTTTCCGCAGGCGGCCGAGGCGCTGCACGGCTCGGCGTGGGCGGCCGCCGCCGCCACCGTCGTCGCCACGCTCGTCGCCTTCGGCCGCTTCGAGCTGCTGGTCGTCGCGCTCGGCCTGCCGCTCGGCTGGACGCAGATCTTCGTCGCGTTCGTGCTGTCGTCCGGTGTGTCGGCGCTGCCACTGTCGGTCGCCGGCCTCGGCACCCGCGATCTCGCGCTGCTCGGCTACCTGCGCGGCTGCGGGGTCTCTCCGGCCGACGCGATCGCGCTCTCTTCGCTCTGTTTGCTGCTGTTTCTGTGGAACGGAGTGATCGCCGGCTGTCTCTGGTTCGTGAAACCGGCTGGCATAGGCGCGCCGCGCTGAGCACGGGAGATCCGCGCCGAGCGCCCGACGGTCGCGCCATCAGTGATGCGCTGCGAGCGCGGCTCGTCGTCGAAGAACCACGGCACGACGACCGACGTGTCGAGAACCGACAATCGTTCAGCCACGGCCGCGGAGCTCGCGCAGAACCTCGACCGCGGGGGTCGGGTCGGTCGAGCGTCTTGCCAGACGGTCGATCTCCTCGAGAATCCGCTCGCGCGCCTCGGTGACAGCCTTCTCGGCGAACCTCTCCTCGAAATCCCCAAGCGAGATTAGTACCGCTACGGGTTTCCTGCCCTTCTCGAGCAGAATCGGCTCGCCCGTCCGCGGGAGCGAGGCCACCACCTTCCCGAGCGACTGGCGCAGCGCCAGGGCGTTGACACGCTTCATCGCCGTTCCGAGTGCGGGGCGTCATGGAACGTGTCAACCGAGATGTCATTTGGGGTGGACGACCCCTCGATCTTCGACGCCCTCGAGCTCGCTTGATGAGGCCCCGCGCCTCATGTAGTGAATACACATGAAACGTACGAATCTTGTGCTTGACGAAAAACTCCTCGAGGAAGCGACTCGCCTGTCGGGGCAGAAGACGTACTCGCGCGCCGTGGAGACCGCGCTTCGTGACTGGGTTCGCTGGCATCGATCTCGGCAGATCCTCGAGTTTCAGGGGTCGGGCGTCTGGGAAGGCGAGCTCGGCGTGATGCGTGAAGACGGCCCAAGACGAGGCCGCCCGCGGGCCCGCTGAGCAACGGAGCTTTCGCGTGCTCCTGGTCGACACCTCGGTTTGGGTCGTGGTGCTTTCTCGGCGGGCGCCCTTCCGACTCGAATCGTTGGTCGACTTCCGCGACGTCGTGACCTGTCCGGTGGTCGTCCAGGAAGTCCTGCAAGGAATCGGCGACGAGAGCGCGTTCCGCCGCATCCGAGGCGCCCTGGAGGCATTGCCGACGGTCGAATCGCCGATGCCGATCGATCGGTTCCTCGAAGCCGCGGCCCTCTACCGCCTCGCGCGCTCGGCGGGAAAGACCGTCCGCGCCGGCGCCGATTGCCTGATCGCAGCCTGCGCGATCCGCCACGATCTCGAGGTGCTGCACCGCGATCGCGACTTCATCGCCTTGGCTCAGGTTTCGCCGCTACGCCAGCGGCCGGTGTGACCCCGGCTTACCCGCCCGCCCCGCCGTCAACGGCCGCAGGCTGCGAGAAAATCCGCTGCGCCGCGCTCCCAGGTGTAGCTGGCGCCGACGTACGCGCGGGCGCGCTCGCCCATCGCGCGCGCCGCCCGCGGATCGCCGAGCAGCTCGAGCAGCGCTGCGGCCAGCGCAGGCTCCTCCGCCGCCACGCGGCGGCCGGTCTCGCCGTCCACCACCGTGTAGCGCGGCCCGCCCTCGTCGACGACGACCGCGGGAACCCCGAACGCGGCCGCCTCGACGATGGTGAGGCCGAACGTCTCTTGGCGGGCGACGTGGACCAGCAGGTCGGAAGCCGCGTAGAGGCCCGGCAGGTGCTCCTCGGCGAGGTAGCCGGTGAATCGCACGCGCGAGAGACGGAGAGCCGCGGCGAGCGCCTCGAGCGCTCGCCGCTCCGGACCGTCACCGGCGATCAGCAGCCGGGCCGCCGGCAGCTCCTTGTCGACTCGCACCCACGCCCGCAGCAACAGGTCGATTCGCTTGCGCGGGTGGAGAAAGTTCACCGTCACCGCCAGCCGCTCGGCGTCGCCGACGCCGAGCGCGGCGCGCGCTTTGCCGCGGTCGACGCCCGCCGGGTCGAAGGAAACCCCCGGCGTGATCACCCGGCTCGCGAGGCCGTACTCGTCGCGGACGAGTTGCTGCGCGAACGGTCCGCTGACCAGGATCTCGTCCACCCGGCGTACCAGCCAGTGGTCGACCACGCGATAGCCAGCGAGCGCCGGGCGCAGCAGCCAGCGCCATCGGCCGACGCGTGCCAGCACGTCCGCGTTGTCGACGCCGAGCGCTCGCGGCGGCTCGTAGCAGAAGTGCAGGAGCCGCGCCGGCCGCGGCGGCGGCAGCGCCGCCAGCGGCAGCGCGGGGCCGAACAGGCACACCGCATCAGCGTCGCGGGCGAAGCGGCGGCGCAGGCGAAAGCACGCCACGTAGGAAGCGATCGAGTCGAGGTAGTGGTTGCGGCTCCAGTCGAGACGCAGGCCGCTCTCGTCGACGATCAATCCCTCGGCGAGCGGGCGGCAGAGCGGGTCGAACTGGTGGCAGACGATCCGCACACGGCAGCCGCGCGCGGCGAGCGCTCGGCCGAGGCTCAGGATGAAGCGCTCGGCGCCGGTCGGCGCCTTGAACTTCGGCTGTACGAGGTCGACGTTCACGCGTGGGCCGCGCCGCCGATCGCCCGTTCGTAGCCGGCGAGAAGCTGGTCGCCGTACGCGGCCCAGGAAAGAGAGCGCGCCCGCTCGAGCGCCGCCACGGCGAGCTTTACGCCGAGCGCGCGGTCGGCCTGCAGGCGGCCGAGCGCGTCGGCCAGCGCGTCGTCCGCTCCGGGAGCGACCAGCAGCCCGTTCTCGCCGTCGTCGACGACGTCGGGGATGCCGGCGATACGCGTGGCGACCACCGGCCGGCCGGCCGCCATGGCTTCGAGCAAGACGTTCGGCAGGCCGTCGACGTTGCCCTTCTCGTCGCGCACCGACGGCACCGCGACTACGTCGGCGGCGCGGAACAGCCCGCCGATCTGGTCGTGCGGCACGTCGCCGAGGAAGCGAACACGATCGCGGCACGCGAGCTCGTCCGCTTCGGCCTCGAGGCGCGCGCGCAGATCGCCGGTTCCGCCAATCGCCACCCGCACCGGCACGCCGCGCGCGCGAAGCGAGGCAGCCGCGCGCAGCAGGTGCGAGAAGCCCTTCTTGGCGACCAGACGCCCGAGCGCGACGACCAGGAAGTCGCCCTCTCCGGCGCCCGTGCGCTCGCGCCACGCTCCGGTGTCTCCGCCGGCGAATTCCCCGAGATCGACCCCGTGGAGCAGGGTCGCCACCCGGGCTGGATCGGCGCCGAGCCGCACGGCGCGCTCGCCGAGGTCGCTGGCGCAGGCGGCCACCCAGCTCGTGCGCCGAAACGTCCAGCGCGCGACCGCCGCGAGCGCGCGATTCCGTTCAGCGACGAAGACGTCGGAACCGTGCAGGCTGACGACCAGCGGCGGCCGGCCGGAAGGCGCGGCGAGCGCGGCGAGCGGTCCGTTCGGCAGCACCCAGTGGGCGTGGATCACGTCATAGCGGTTGGCCAGCACCAGTCGCCGCATGGTCGCGAGACCCGAGAGGAACGCGAGCGGCGCCATGGCCATCGCCCGCGGGCGCAGCTCGCGGTCGGCGCGCATCGACGAGGCGTAGCCCCACGCGTAGTTCTTTCCGGAGCCCGCGTAGAACGGGAAGAAGCGCACCGGCAGTCCGCGGTCGCGCCCGGCGAGCATCAGCTCGGGATGGCGCGGCAGCACGACG
>CAVPWJ010000104.1:0-14122 GCA_963708955.1 uncultured delta proteobacterium | reverse complement strand
TTGGCCGCGAGCTCGAGCGCGGTCGGGAGATCGATCTGCCGCGGCGGCGGAGCCGGGGGCGCTTCCCGCGGCGGCGTCACCGGCGCCGCGAAGTCGACGCCCGCGCGCCGGGCGATGCGGCCGAGGTCCTCGGATCGCCGCTCCGGCGTCCAGCCACTGCCCTCCGGACGCCAAAATTCCGGCCGCAGCGCGCAGCCGCCCAAGAACAGAGCGAGCCCCGCCCACGCGATCGCCGACAATCGCCTAGCGCCCACGCACCTTCCTCCCTTTCCGCCCCGACAAACGCTCCGTGCCACCGAGCGAGAACGCGGCAATGTGTTTGGCGATCTCGGCCGCGAAGCCCGACGGATAGATCTTCCACCCCTTGCGGTGCAACATCAGCGGCATCGCGAAGCGATAGAAGACCGCCTGGCCGACGATGCTGAGCGCGCAGCGCTCGACCGCCTCGGCGTCGAGAAATGGAGCCATTCGCGAGACGATCTGCTCGGTCTCGCGCGTCATCGGCTCGACGAATTCCTCGACGATCACCGGCAGCGCCTGGCTCGGGTCGGCGAGCTCGCGCTGCATGAGCGCTCCGTGCAACCCGGGTGGTGGCCCGATCAAATGGTCGAGCATGAGCCGGATGCGCGTGTGCAGCAACTCGGCAAGCGCGCGGGGCGAAAGGCGATCGAGCTCGCCGGACGACTTAGCGCCGCCGCGCTGCCGCAGCGTCCGCCAAATCTGCGCGAACTGCGCGCGCAGGACCTCGAGATAGAGCGCCTTCTTCGAACCGAAGTAGTAGTTCGCCGCGGCCAGGTTCATGCCCGCGCGCCGCGCGATGTCGCGCGCGGTGGTCGCGTGGAAGCCGCGCTCGGCGAAGAGCTCGCTGGCGGCGGAGATCAACCGCTGGCGGGGGTCGGTGGCTCGCTGCGTCACGAACGCATGTTTAAAACGATCGTTTCAATCAAGCAAGAGGGTGCCTGCGCGAGGCTCCCGCCCGGCCCGTTCAGCCGAGGCCGTGTGCGCGCGCCAGCAGATCGACCGGGTGCCACGCCGGCAGATCGAGCCCGCGTAGGCGGAGCGCCGCGCTTTTCGGGTTCGGCGAGTCTTCGGTCAGGGCGGAATCACAGACGGCCGACGAAGCGGCCGGGACTCAAGCGCCGCTCGGGATCGAACGCCGCCTTGGCGCCCCTCATGAGCTCGAAGCCGGCGGGCGGCGGCCCCCAGACGTCGAGCCGAGTCTTCCACGCCGCGGGCACGCTCTCCAGCACGAGATACCCGCCGGCGCGCCGCGCGGTGTCGCGCAGCGCCGGCAGGCGCTCCGCCACGTCGTCGAGCCGCGCGCCGTCGAGACGCAGCCGCGCCACGCCGATGCCGGCATGCGCCTGCGCCGATACGCGCTCGGCCGCGTGCCGGCACTGCTCGATCGCCACGCCGAGCCACGGCGCGAGCGCGTCGCGGCGAACCGCCGCCCGCGCCACGATCACCTCGTGCCCCGCGCGCCCGATCGCTTCGAGGCGCGCTCCCAACCCTGCCTCGTCGATCGGGTCGTCCGTCGGCCGCGCGCCGGAGCCAGCGGCAAGCTCGACCGCGCGGCGCGCCGCCGCGGCGACTTCTTCGGCGACGCCGCCGAAGCCGGCGACCAGCGTCGTCGCGCGGTCCGCGCCGACGAGGAGCTCGAGGAGGTGCGGGCCGAGCACCGAGTCGGCGAGCGCCGCCGCCGCGCGGGCGAGTGCCACGAGGCCCGGCCCGGCGAAGCCGACGAGGCGCCGCGCTTCGGGCCGCGGACGCAGCTTGAACGTAGCCTCGACGATCAGCGCCAGGGTCCCGAACGATCCGACCAAGAGCTCTTGCAGGTCGTAGCCGGCCACGTTCTTCACCACTCGCCCGCCGCTCTTCACCACCGTGCCGTCGGCGAGTAGCGCGCGCATGCCGATCAGCGACTCGCGCGGCGTGCCGAACGACTGCCGCAGCGGCCCGGCGGCCTGCGTGGCGATCAAACCGCCGACGGTCGTCTCCGCGGGACGCGGCGGATCGAAGGGCAGCCATTGCTTTGCGGGGCGCAGCGCCGCGTCGACCGCTTCGAGCGTCGCGCCGGCTTCCACGGTGAGCGTCAAGTCGGCCGCCACGTGTTCGACGATCGAGCTCATCCGCTCGGTCGACAGCACCACGTCGACGCGCTCGGCCGGCATCCCCTGGCCGAGGCGCAGGCCCTTGCCGGCGGGGACGACGCTCAAGTCGTGCTCGCGACACAGGCGAAGGCACCGTTCGGCCTCGCGTTCGGTGGCGGGCATCGCCACCCACGTCGGCTCGATACCGTCGACGGTGAAATGGCGCTGGTCGGACTCCGAGCCGAGACCGTCCGGCCCGAGCTCGTCGAGCATCCGGCGCGACAGCGCCAAGAAGTCGCGGCTCGGCGAGAGCGACGCGCTCACGGCGCGGCCCGCCGCTGCGGCTCGGACACCTCGACCCTCGCCGATTCCGCGGGAAAGATCTCGTGCGGATTGCAGCGCCGCTCGGGGCCGAACACCCGCCGCACGCGGCGGATGATGCGCGGGACTTCCGGCACCTCGGTGCGCGGCACGACGCCGTTCTGCGTGCGGTAGTTGGGCGCCAAGCGCCCGACGGCGCCGGCGAGCGCTTCGAAGACGGGTGCAGGAATCGACACTCGCTGATTGCTCCAGCGCCGAGTCCTAGCATAATGGGCCCCGCTCTCGGAGCCTGGCGATGACGAACGCATTCGAAATGCCGCGACGCCTGCTGCTCGGCCCCGGACCGAGCGACGCACACCCGCGCGTGCTGCGCGCGCTCGCCGAGCCGTTGATCGGCCATCTCGATCCTGCCTTTCTCGCGCTGATGGACGAGGTGAAAGCGCTGCTGCGCGAAGTCTTCCGCACGCGCAACGATCTCACGTTCGCGGTCTCGGGCACCGGCAGCGCCGGCATGGAGGCCTGTCTCGTCAACTTGCTCGAGCCGGGCGACGAGGCGGTGGTGATGGTCAACGGCGAGTTCGGCCGGCGCATGACCGACATCGCCAAGCGCTGCGGCGCCCGGGTGATCGCGCGCGAGGTTCCGTGGGGTCGCGCGGTCGAGGCGAAGGACGTCGAGGACGCGCTGGCCGCGGCCAAGAAGCCGAAGCTCGTCGCGGTGGTGCACGCCGAGACCTCGACCGGCGCCTGCACGCCGATCGAGGAGATCGCGCCGATCGTGCACGACTCGGGCGCGCTGTTCGTGGTCGACGCGGTCACTTCGCTCGGCGGTTGCCCGGTCGAGGTCGATCGCTGGCAGGTGGACGCCTGCTACAGCGCCACTCAGAAGTGCCTGTCGTGCCCGCCCGGTCTCGCGCCGGTGACGTTCAGCCCGCGCGCGATCGCGGCCCTCCGCGGGCGGCGCTCGCAGGTGCAGAGCTGGTACCTCGACGTGTCGATGATCGAGAAGTACTGGGGAGCGGAGCGCGTCTACCACCACACCGCGCCGATCTCGATGAGCTACGCCTTGGCGGAGGCGCTGCGCGTGGTCCTGGAGGAAGGGCTCGAGGCGCGCTTCGAGCGCCATCGCCACCACCACTTGGCGCTGGCCGCCGGCCTCGAGGCTTTGGGCTTTCGCTACGTCGTCGAGCCGGCGCGGCGGCTGTGGATGCTGAACAGCGTCTATCTCCCGCCGCTGGCGGCGGGGTACGACGAGGCGCAGATACGCCGGCGTCTGCTCGAGGAATTCTCGATCGAGGTCGGCAGCGGGCTCGGCGGCTTCCAGGGGAAGATCTGGCGGATCGGGCTGATGGGCGAATCGTGCCGGTTCGAGAACGTCATCCGCCTGCTGTCGGCGCTGGAGATCATTCTCCCCGGAGCCGGACACCCCGTCCGCCCGGGAAGCGGCGTGGCCGCCGCGGAAGCGTGCGCTTAGTCACCGGCATCTCTCCTTGGCGCTCGGCACTGCCGATTCTGCTCGCGCTCGCCGCCTGTCGCCCGTCCCCTCCCCCGCTTCCCCCGCCGACGCCTTCGCCGCCACCCGTCGCGACTCCGGCGCCCGACCTGGTGCGCGCCGAGCCGCCCGAGATCGTCGACGACCTCTCGCGCGAGAGCCTGGTCCAGGCGATTGCGCGCGACCTCGAGACCGCGCAGCGGCTCGGTTGGCCAGGCTGCTCCGTGACGGAGCTCGGGCGCGCGCTCGGAGCGCTCGGCGAGCTCGCCGAGCAGCCGACCGCGGACCTCGGCGCATACCTGCGCGACCACTTCGCGTTCTACCGTTCGACCGGGCGTAGAGGCGGATCGCTGTTCACGGGCTACTACGAACCGATCGTCGAGGGGCGGCGCGCGCCGCAGGGCGCGTTCGTCCATCCGCTCTACCGCCGTCCGAGCGATCTGATCGAGATCGCGCTCGGCGACTTCTCTGCGCAGCTCTCCGGAGTCACGGTCTGGGGGCGCGTGAGCGACGGCAAGCTCGCGCCCTACTACTCGCGGCGCGAGATCGACTCCGGGCATGCGCTCGACGGCCGCGGTCTCGATCTCGTCTGGCTCGACGATCCGGTGACGCGCTACTTCCTGCAGGTGCAGGGCTCGGGGATCGTGCGGCTGGAGGACGGCTCGACGCTGCGTGTCGGCTTCGCCGGATCGAACGGCAAGCCGTACACGAGCATCGGGCGGCTGCTCGCCGAGGCCGGAGCGCTCGGCGGCGAGCGACCGACGGCTGCCGCGATCCAGCGCTATCTGCGGGCGAATCCCGAGAAGCGCGACGAGATCCTGTTTCGCAACGAGCGCTACGTGTTCTTCCGCGAGACCCCCGCGGGCCCGATCGGCGCGCTCGGCGTGACGCTCACCGCCGGCCGCTCGATCGCCGTCGACCCCGCGGTCTATCCGCTCGGAGCGCTGGCCTACGTCGAGGCCGAGGCGCCGGTCCTCTCCGCCGACGGGCAGGTGACCGGCAGCCGCCGGCTGCGCCGGCTGGCGCTCGCGCAAGACACCGGAGCGGCGATCTCGGGCCCCGGACGGGTCGACGTATTCTTCGGCAGCGGCGAAGCCGCCGGCCTCGAGGCGGGGGCGATGAGCGAGCGTGGCGAGCTCTACTTCCTGGTTCCGCGGAGCTGTACCTCGGCGGCGCCGCTCGCAAAGTGAGCCCGCGCAACGAATCGCCGGGGTCGTGGGTTAACAGACTCAAACCGGAGGTTCATGGCCATGAGGTGGAGAACTGCGATTCTTACGGGCCTGCTGGCCGCGGCGCTCGGCCTGACGTTCGCCCCCAGCGCGAATGCGGACCCGCCCTCGTGGGCGGGGCGCTGGTACAACCACAACCAAGGATACGGAGGGTATTCAGGGCGCCGCGATCCGAGCTGGCGCCACGAGCACGGGGCTTGGCATGGCTCGCACCCCAACCCCTACTGGAGTCGCCGGTACGGACAGGGCGACCGTGATTGGAATCGGTGGTACGGATACCGTGACCGCTACCGCCACCGCGATGGGGACCGGTGGTACGGACGTCGCGACTACTATCGCGACGGGTGCCCTCGTGATCGCCGGGGCAACCCGTGGTGGTACGGCCGTTACGACCCCTTCGCCAACCGTTGAGCAGAGTCGATCCGTCGCCGCCCGCAAAGAGCGAATTCGGCTACTGCGCGGTGTTCGACTGCAGGTCGAACGGCCCGGTGAACGGCGTGAAGCCCTGCCCCGAGCTGAGCGTCACGCCGGGCGTGTGCTTGCCGGAGCCTCCATCGGTAATCGGCACGCCCACGTCGAGACGGAACAGCGCCTCGCCGGAGCCCCGCGGCGCGTCGATCCGCAGGCCGATGCCGGCGCTGGTCGCGAGATCGCGAAAGTCTACGCCCTGATTGCGCTCCCACACGTAGCCGCTGTCGAAGAACACGACCGCTCCGAGCGAGACCAGATGGAAGAGATCGTTGACGAAGAATAGCCGGTCCTCGAGGTTGAAGACGAAGCGCTTTTCGCCGACGAACTGACGCGTATCGAAGCCGCGCAGACCGTTGAACGTGCCGAGAAAGAGCTGCGTGTCGCGATCGAGGTTGCGGCCGAGGTCGAGCTTCAGACGGGTGACCACCGTGTTGTCATACGGAAGGTTCAGCCGATAGTAAGTGAGGATCTCGAGCTCGGCCACGGCGTTGCGCACGTCGCCGTCGTGGTGCCGGCCGGTGACCAGGCCGTAGAGAAACGCCTTGCGTCCGGGGCCGAAGTCGAATCCCTGCCGGTCCGCCACCTTGAGGATCGGCTCGTCTTCCATCGCGTCGAGAGCGCGCCACGAGTAGCCGATCTCGGCGTCGAGGACGTTGCCGAGATTCAGATCCTCGACGCGGTCGAACAGCGACAGGTGCTGCTCGCGGACGAACTCCACCCCTTCGCGGTGCAGGAACATCCCCGGCTGGCTCTCCCGCCGGTCGATCGGCAGAAGCAGCGGATCGGCGCCCGCGGTCAGGCGAGAGAACGATTCTTCGGCACGCCGGTAGAAGAGCCCAAGTCGCCACACCACCCCGGGGTCCGATCCAAAGCGGTGCCCGAAGCGCGTGGCGAGGCTCTCCTGCTTGCGGTCGAAGCTCGCGAGCTCGTCCCCGAAGTGATCGAACACGCGGTTCTCCTCGCGCCGGCTCGAGTAGCTCGCGCCGCCCGCCCACGGCGTCTCGAGCGCGAAGAACGGATACACGAGCGAGCCTTCGGCGACCCGGCCGTCGCTGGTGTACTGATAGTCGCCGGAGGCCGACCAACGGCTGCCGAATACCCGAGGATCATCATACTCGAAGAGCGAGGACGTGCGGTCGATGCCGCTTCGGTAGAGCAGGCGGATCTTCTTGCCGTAGCCGAGAACATTGGTCTCGACCAGGCCGAAGGAGGTGCGAGTGGTGCCGCCCCCGGTCGAGAAGTCCACGCGCGGCTGCGTCGTCCAGGTATCCTGCGTGCGCACGATCACGTCCACCTGCCCATCGGGCGTGGGCTCGGCGAAGATCTTCACCTGGCGCAGCCAGGGCTGCGCGCGTAGGTTGCGCTCGGATTCTTCGAGCAGCCGCGGGTCGGCCAGGTCGCCCTCGCGCACCAAGAGCTCGCGGCGGATCACCTCTTCCTTGGTGTCGATGTGCAGCAGATTGGCGAGCTCGAAGATGAACGTCAGGTCGGGCAGCAGCGGCACTTGGTCGAGTCGCTCGTCGGGAGCGAACACGGGCTGGTTCTGTACGACGACCGAGCGGATGCGCGGCAACGGCGGCTCGGTCTGGGCGGCGCTCGAGCCGGCGGCGAGGCACAGGGCCGCCCAAGCGGCGAGCGCGCGCCTGCTCACCTGTCCGTGTATCTGCTGTCGACGTACACGGTAGCGCCGGTCACGCAGCGCGCCTCGGCAAGCTCGACGCCAAGGTCACGCGCCCGCCCGGCGACGATCGCGCGATGTCCCACCAGGGCGGACATGTCGGTGAGCGTCGTCATACCCCGCATGAGCTACCAGCCCGGCGGCGTCATCTCAACCAGCGAAATTCCCCTTCGCGTTGCCTCGTGCCGGGGCGGCGGCTAAACAGGAGCACAGCGATGGTCGACCCGAGCCCGGTCAGCCGCTTCGTGTCGGTGAACGGAGTGCGCCTTCACTATCTCGACTTCGGCGGAGGCGGTCCCCCCGCCGTGCTGCACCACGGCACGGGCTTCCACGCTTGGTTGTGGGCGCCGATCGCCCGGGCGCTTTCGTCCCGCTACCGCGTGGTGGCGCTCGACGCCCGCGGCCACGGCGACAGCGACAAGCCCGAGGGCGGCTACCGCTGGGAGACGTTCACCGCCGATCTCGTCGCCTTCGTCGACGCCGCCGGCATCCCCGCGGGGCTGGGCGTCGGACACTCGCTCGGCGCGACGGTCACCGCGGCGGCGGCAGCCGAGCGGCGCGATCTATTCTCGGCGGTGGCGCTTCTCGATCCCATCCTGTTTCCGCGCGAGTCGGGCGCTCGCCTGGAGGGCGAGAGCCCGATGTCGGCGACCGCCCGCCGGCGCCGCGAGCGCTGGACGAGCCTCGAGGAGGTGTGCGCGAGCTACCGCGGACGCGGGCCGTTCGCCCGCTGGCCGGAGGCCGCGCTACGGCTCTACGTCGACCACGGATTCACGCCCGAGAACGGCGGCGTGCGGCTCAAGTGCCCGCCGGCCGTCGAGGCGCAGGTCTTCGACATGAGCCCGCGGTTCGACAGCTGGGGGGCGCTCGATCGGGTGGGCGTTCCGGCGCTGGTGCTGCGCGGCGGAGACAGCGAAGTGCTGTCGGCAGGCGACGCCGCCGAGGTGCGGCGCCGCCTGCCCCGCGCCGAGCTCGGCACGATCGAGGGAGCGACGCACACGTTCCCCATGGAAAAGCCCGACGAGGTCGCCGCGGCCATCCTGGCGTTCGCCGACGCGACGCTGCCGATCGCCACGCGTGGGCTCATGCACCTGGCACTCAACGTGCGGGCGCTCGAGGAGACCGTGCGCTTCTACCGCGAGGTGTTCGGCATGCGCGTCGTGTGGCAGCCCGACGCCGACAGCGTCTACCTGTCGAGCGGCCGCGACAACTTGGCGCTGCACCGCGCACGCGAGCCGCGCGCCACCGCCGGCTCGCCGCTCGACCATTTGGGCTTCTTCGTCGATCGTCCCGAGCGCGTCTTCGCGATCGCCGAAACGCTGCGGCGAAGCGGCGTGCCGATCGTGCACCCGCCGAAACAGCACCGCGACGGGAGCTGCTCGCTCTACGTCCGCGATCCCGACGGCAACGTCGTGCAGATCCTCTACGAGCCGAACGCGGCGCGGTCGTGAGCCCTTCCCCGCCGGCTCCGCTCGTAGCGCGCGCTTTCGCCTGGTCGGTACACCTCTACACGGCGCTCGGCTCGGTGATCGCGCTCGAAGCGCTGGCGGCGATCGTCCGTGGCCAAGCGCGCGAGGCGTTTTTGTGGATGGCCGCCGCGCTCGTCATCGACTCTTCGGACGGCGTCCTGGCGCGCATCGCGCGGGTGAAGGAGGTCGTGCCCGCCTACGACGGCGCCAAGCTCGATGACATCGTCGACTACCTGAACTACGTCGTCGTTCCGGTGTTTTTCGCGCTGCAGATGAACATGCTGCCGGACGGCGGCGCCGCGCACGCGCTCGCGGCGCTGCCGCTGCTCGCCAGCGCCTACGGCTTCTGCCAGGGCGAGGCCAAGACGACCGACTTCTTCTTCACCGGATTTCCCTCCTATTGGAACATCGCCGTCTTCTACCTCTACACCGCGCAGGTCTCGCCGCCCCTCACCTCCGTCGTGCTCGTCCTGCTGTCGGCGCTGGTATTCGTGCCGATCGGCTATATCTATCCAAGCCGCCAGCCGTTCCTGCGCCCGCTGACGATCGGCTTCGGCGTCATCTGGGGCGTCGCGCTGCTCGTCGCGCTGTGGCGCTTTCCCGCGCGCTCGCCGTGGCTCGTCTACGGCTCGCTCGCGTTCCCGGTCTACTACTTCGTACTGTCGTTCCACCTGGACGGGAAGCGCCGGCGCCGAGCAACGTGACGGCCGAGGACACCAGTTCGTGAAGGAACCGAACCGGACGCCGCGCGCCGCCTGATCTCCTCTACAAACCGATTGACGTTACCTCATCGAGACGAAAGGATTTTGTCGTATGCCGCATCCACAAGCTGGAATCACCCCGGAACCGAGCCCGTGTGCGCTGTTTCTCATCCTGCGCGTGCGCGAGCCCGCTACCAACCGACGCGGGGTGGCGAGAGTCGCCGCGGGTATCCCGCGGATCGTCGAGAAAATTGGCGCGCTGGATCCACGGTCAAAGCTAGTCTGCACGGTCAGCTTCGGCTCGGAGCTCTGGGATACGCTCTCGCCGGGCAAGCGTCCCGCGAGACTGCACCCCTTCAGGGCAATCGAGGCTGACGGGCGAAGTGCCCCGAGCACCGGAGGGGACGTCCTCTTCCACGTCATCTCGAAGCGGCACGACCTCAATTTCGAGTTGGCAATGCACCTCCACGACCAGCTCGGCGAGATGGTGGAAGTGATGGAGGAAGTGCACGGCTTCCGTTACCTCGACTCTCGCGACCTCACCGGGTTCATCGACGGAACAGAGAATCCGAAAGGCAAGGAGCGTGCAGCAGTTGCGCTGATCGGCAACGAAGACCCGAGGTTCGTCGGTGGGAGCTATGTTTTCACTCAACGGTACGTCCACAACCTGAAGAAGTGGGGCACGCTGCCGCGGAAGGAACAGGAAAAGGTCATCGGTCGGCGCAAAGCTGACAGCCAGGAACTCTCTGACCGTGCCAAACCACCGACCGCGCATATCCGTCGAGTGGTCATGGAGGAAAATGGCGAGGAGCTACAGATCGTCCGCCATAGTTTCCCCTACGGGACGGTGTCCGAGCAGGGACTGTTTTTTATCGCCTAGAGCAAGAATCTCGACATTCCCGACAAGATGCTGAGCCGCATGATGGGCACCGCGGGGGACGGTCTCCATGACCACCTGATGGACCATGCCCGGGCGGTGACGGGGGCGACCTTCTTCGCTCCTTCAATGGAGGTGCTGAAGGCATTGGGAAGCGTAGATAGATGAAGGCAGGCTCTCTGGAGCTCCGCGCCCAGTCTACGACGCCGTCGGGTCGATCACGGTGAGAGCGGCCCGCTCGTTTGCTCTCGCCCCGCAGGCCGGGCGGCGCTTGTCGCCTCGAGCGGCGGCCGTACGGATCTCCACGACGTGGACGAACACCCGACCACCGTACGCTGAGCAGGCTCAGAACGGGTAGTCGCAACGCCAGGCGGCGTAGGGGCCGAGTGCGATCGCCGTTCCCGCGAGCCCCGGCTCGACGCCGAAGCAGCGTTCGACCGCCGGGCCGTCGGGTGGCGTTACCGTTGCCGTCACCAGAAACTGGCTCGTGGAGGTGGCGAGGAACTCGTGCAACCAATTGCGCGTGACGTCGTCGAGCGTGATCGGCGCACGCGCGTGCGCCGGCGAGCGGGCCCGGATCGCTGCCACGATCACGTGGTCCGACGGCCGCCCGTGCCACCCGAGGCCGATCCCGCCGAGCGCGAGGCCGACGATCATGTAGAGCACCTTCGTCGCCAGGAATTGTCGTCGCCGTTCGCTCATGGCCGCTCGATGGTAGACAACCTCCCATGCCCGACGGACACGCAGCAAGTGGTTCCGCTTCAGCCGTGCCCCAGACACCGTGCGAGGTCTGTTCGTGGTGGCGAGGTCAGAAGGTTGATGCCTCTCAGTGCTTCCGAGTAAACTTCCGAGTGCATGGACCTCGTCGAGCTGCTCGAGCGCCCGGAGGGCAAGACCCTCGAGTTCAAGCGCGACCTCTCCACCCCGGAGGGCGCACTCGAGACGATCGTCGCCTTTGCCAACACTGCCGGCGGAGCGCCTCCTCGGAGGATGACGACGCGCGGCACTCCGCATCTCGGTGCAGCTTGCTCGGCGTCTCGCCACGCGCGCGACGCCGACGGCTCGCGCCCTATCTCGCGCGCTAGGCAGATCTGTCTAACGCCACCCACCATCCAGCGCCCGACGCGGCCTATCTCGTTGCCCCGCGGTCACTTACGTCGCCCGCGCTGTGAGTCCCATCCTGCCTTAGGCAGACCGGCTCACCGCGTTCGTGGTATTTATGCAGATCTGTCCAATACACGTTGAACTAAGCTCAGAGAAGGTTCTCGAGCTGCTCCGCAGTCAACCGCGCTTGCTTGAGGATGTGAGCAAGCGTTGACCGCTTGATCGGTCGATGCGCCGGAATCACCAACTTCAGCGTCTCGGCCGGCGTGTGTTTTTGGAGTCGGATGTGGCTTCCGCGTTGGCGGATCACCACCCAGCCATCGCGTTGCAGCGCGCGGATGACCCGGTCGTAGCTGAGACTCGGGACCTTCGTCATACGGCGATCTCGATAACCTCTGCGTCCGGAGAGGTTGCGAGATCGTCGTCAGCCGGTTCGAGGTAAAGGCGAATCGCTTCCTGAACGTTCGCAAGCGCAGCGTCGCGGGTATCGCCTTCGCTGATGCAACCAGGAAGGGCCGGCACGTGCGCCGTGAACCCACCCTCGTCACTCGGCTCCAGGATTACACGCAGCTTCATGGCTCACCTCGTCGTCCGTAAGCCTACACGCGAGAGAGCAGCCCAACAAGCGGCTGCACCCGACCGCGGGCAGCGGACCTGATCGACCGCGCCCGAGCTTGGCAATCGTCCTTCTCCGGTTGGCGGGTCTCGTGGTATGCGAACGCTGCCCGCGGCGGGTGAGCCGCGAACGTTGGGCTGCGATTCGACCATTGCCGTCGGTCACGGATAAAGTCGGGGCCTGAACGCGAAGGGAGCTGCAAAGCATGAAGAAGAACGTCGGCCAAATCTTCTGCCTCGTCGCCTATCTAGCCTCTTCAGTCGCGTGTCATCGAGGGGAACGGAGCGAAGAAATCCTCGCCAACCAGGCGAAGCCTCATCCGCCGCATCGGCGACAGATCCTAGTGACGCCTCAAGGATTGCCTCCAGGCACTTATGTCATACTCGGAGAAATCCGGGAGGGCGGCACTTGGATGCGGAGTGGCGAGGGTAATATCGAAAGACTGGCCGAACGCGCCCAGGAGATGGGCGCGGACATGATTATCGACCTGAAGACGGGGGGACAGTTCAGTATGACCAGTGCAGGCTGGGCGGAAAAATACGCGGAAGGCAAGGCCGTCGCTCTCACAAATCCTTGCGCGTTCAACCCGTCATCAGTGGCTGGGGGCTATTACCCTCGCGATCTGGGATCAGGCGTAGAGCCGAGCATCTTCTCCAAATGCGGTAAGATGGAGCAGGGCCCGATACCTTCCGAGACGCCGGCTGCGCCTGTCACTAGGGCACCGACATCCCCCGCCGAGCCGCCCCGGCGGAAACCTAATGAACCGACAAGTCCCGCCTGCAACGTGGATCAGATTTTGGCGATGAAAACCGCAGGATTGTCGGATGACCAGATCAAGAAGGCGTGCGGGCGGGAGCAGTAAAACGCCATGAAAGTCGCTACCGGCACTGTCGTCAATGGAAAAGTCGTAGTCGAGGGTGAAGCCTTGGCGGAGGGAGAGACCGTAACGGTCCTGCTGCGCGAGGATTCCGAGACGTTCGAGCTGACGCCCAAGGAGGAAGACGAGATCCTCGAATCGATCGCTGCGATTGAGCGTGGCGAGTTCATATCCGGGAAACAACTCCTGGAACGACTTCGTCGCTTCGGGTGAGTGAACCGCTACGTATTCGAATTTCCCCGCAGGCCCTCGCTCAGATCGAGGAGGCTGCTGATTGGTGGGCGAAGAATCGACTGGCTGCACCAGGAGCCATTCGCCAAGACATATCCGAAATTCTCACTGTTCTTGTGCTCCAGCCCGGTATAGGTATGCCGACCCGACGCGGACGCGGACGCGTCAAAGGGTTGCGCCGTGTGACCCTCGATCGAGTGCGCTACTACCTCTACTGCCGAGTCTCCGAAGGTGCCCTGGAGGTTCTCGCTTTCTGGCACACGAGTCGTGGGCAACCTCCACGCATTCAGGCGCAATGACGCCGAACCCCCGCTTCACCGGACACTCAACCAGCGGCGCTGCGCTTGCTGGTTTCGCGCCGGTGAAGCGCAACGTTAGCTGGCACCGGGGAGTTGCTGCGGCGCCGGCGCAGGTGTAGCGTTTTCCCATGAAGCCCCTTCCACTGTCGGACGTCCTCGAGTTGCCCGTGGAAGAGCGTATCCGGCTCGCGCAAGAAATCTGGGATAGCATCGCGGAAGTGCCCGAAGCCGTGCAGCTCACGGATTCTGAGCGGGCCGAGCTCGATAGACGCCTCGACGGCTACTACCAAGATCGCAACGCTGGGTCGCCCTGGCCTGAAGTAAGAGCTCGGATCCTGAAGCGTCGATGATCTGGCGGCTGTCCGTCCGGCCAGAGGCTGAACGCGATATCGCTGCTGCATACGACTGGTACGAGGGCCGAGAGGAGGGTCTCGGCCAGCGCTTCGTTGCTCAGGTTGATGCCGCGTTGGCTCTCATCGAGCAGACTCCTGAGCTGCACCCGCGCCTTCACCGCGAGATCCGGAGGGTTCTTACTCGTCGTTTTCCGTTCGGCGTATTCTACATCGTGGAGAAGGAATCCGTCGTTGTTCTCGCGGTGCTCCACCAAGCGTCGGACCCAGAGCGTTGGAAAAGTCGCGGCTAAGTGCCGGCGCGCGGTGCCAGCTAACCC
>CAVPWJ010000103.1:0-3006 GCA_963708955.1 uncultured delta proteobacterium | reverse complement strand
CGGGAGTACCACTCCACCCAGCAGTGCTGGGCTTTCGTCATCTCCCCCTCCTTGCCGGAGGGGAGCCGGATCCCGAACACTTCCCGGGCCGGCACGCCGGAGGCTCTCGCCAGGGCGGTATAGACGGAATGGATGTCCCCGCACTTCCCGCCAAGCGTCCGGACCAGCGTGTCCACCTCCCCGAGGCCGCACCCTTTCGTGTTCGGGTCCCGGAACATGTTTTCCACGGTCCAGTCGTAGATCGCGAACGCCTTTTCCCGGTTGGTCTTCCTGCCGGCGGTGATCTTCTCCGCCAGCGCCTTCTCGGGGCCGTTGAGGTCCGCCAGGCGGGTGGGGGCGAGTTCCCTGCGGAATTCGGACTTCGAGAAGGGAAGCTCCGACGCCGGGATGTCCTTCGTCACGCGTTCCCTGCGGAGAACCTTGAAGGAGTAGGTGAGCGATCGCGGCCCCTTCGTGTCCTTCCACTCGGCGTACAGGGCGGCGTTCCCGAACGCCCCTTCCTTGTAGACCCCCGATGAGGTGGGGTTGCCGGTCACGAAGACGTCCGTGATCTCCTGGTTCTCGTCGGACATGGGGTAGGGAATCCACAGGCGGACGTGCTTCGCCTCCGCCGGCGCGTTCAGGTTCACCGAGTAGGTGACCTCCGCGCGCCGTTCCTTCGCGACGGCAGGTGTGACGATTGCGGCGACGGACGCGAGGGCGATCAGGAGGAGGGCGAGGATCCCGGCGGGTCGTACGGAAAATGGAGCGCGGGCGCGTTTCGATCCATCCATGGGGGTGGACCTCCTTTCCGGATAAACTTCAAACCTGTAGAATCGGTTCCCGAACCCCGCCGACCGGCGGGGAGTCCCCCGCATCACCGCCGTCGGAAGGACGGACGAATCGAATCCGCCAAGGAGATCACCCCCTTTCCTTCAAGATGAACATCAGCATAAAGATATAGATCAACGGCGCGGTGTCCGGGTTTCGCGGGACATGCTTGCAAGTTGTTCGCAATTTGCAATACTTGATGCGAACCATTCATTCCTCGGAAGGACGCCGCATTGAGCAAATTCCTGATCTTTCTGATCGCAGGGTGGTCCGGTTTTTATGTCATGAGCCTTGAGTTACTGAGTGGGAGAATCCTCGCGCCGAATTTTGGCAGCAGCATCTATGTCTGGGGCGGGATCATAACGGTTTTCATGGTCGCCCTCTCGATGGGTTATCTTGTCGGTGGGCGCTTGTCGATCAGGGAACCATCTTTAAGAAACCTGTCCCTTTTCCTGTTATCTGCGGCAATCACCACAACTCCGATCGTAATGATGAAAGAGTCCGCTTTGGACAACGTATTCTCCCTGGTTCAGGATCCAAGATATGGATCCGTGGTCTCCACTACACTGCTTTTCTTTTTGCCGACATCCATTTTGGGGATGGTATCTCCTTATGCGGTTCGGCTGTTAGTGAGGGAGTATAAATATAGCGGACATTATACGGGGTTGCTGTTTTTTGTTTCGACTTTTGGAAGTGCGGCAGGAACCATATTGACTTCTTTTTACCTTGTGCTTTACCTGGAAATAGACAGCATATTGTGGCTGATGATTGGAATTTCTTTGGCAATATTCTTTGTTGCGGTAGTTAACGAGCGAAATATGATGAATAAAACCGCGGTGCCGATGATCTGCATGTTCATCGTGTTTGGGATTTCCTCTGTCGCCGACGCGGAAACCATAATACACAAGGAACGATCCGTATACCGCGATATCACCGTTTATGAGGAGGATGGAACACGGTGCATCTGAACTTCGACACCTTGCAGTCTCACACATTGCACAACCGGCGATTTTCCTTGAGGAAAGCTGTTTTCTCCCTGCGGTTTTTGTAGTGTATTAACAATGCATAAATCTATTGACATGTGCGTCACACTGTCATATCGTGTAGCCTATGTACGTACGCCTCCATCGGCAGCGGCATGGCGGGAGGGAGTACACCTCCGTTCACATCTGCGAAAGCTTCCGGGATCCGGCACGGGGCGGCACCCCCAGAAACCGTGTTTTGGTCAACCTCGGCCCGCTGGAGAAAATCGGTGCGGACGCCGTGCGGAACCTGGCGGCGGGATTCGGGAAGATCGTGGGGGAGAGCCCCGAGGGATCGGTGGTCCGGCTGTCGGAGGCCAAGGACTTCGGCCATGTATATGCCCTCGATGAAATCTGGAAGAAGCTTCGATTCTCCGAAGCGCTTACGCAAGCCGGGATCTCGGGAGACACGACGTTCCCCGTGGCGGACCTGGTGAAATTGATGGTGATCAACCGGGCGTGCGACCCGGTCAGCAAACTCGCCCTGCTGGAGTGGCTGGAAGGCGTTCATCTTCCGGAATTCGAACACCGGAAGCCTTCGTACCATCACCTGCTGCGGGCGATGGACCGGTTGATCGCCGTGAAGGAGCAGGCCGAGCCGTTGGTGGCGGAGCATCTTCTGTCGGACTCCGGGATGCCGGTGGACCTGGTCTTCTACGACATCACCTCGACGTACTTCGAGGGGGACCGCTCGATCTCGGAGGAGGATCTCCGGCGGTACGGCTATAGCAGGGATCATCGGTTCGACCGTCGGCAGGTGACGATCGGCATGGTGATGACAAGGGATGGGATTCCTCTGTGCCACCACGTCTTCCCCGGCAACACGCTGGATAAAACCACGGTCGCGGAGGTCGTTCGGGACTTGAAGAGCCGGTTCCACCTGTCCCAGGTGATCTTCGTTGGAGACCGGGGGATGCTCTCCGACGGGAACCTGGAGACGATCCTTGACGAGGAGTTGGGGTTCATCGTGGCGCATCCGCTGCGGCGCAACAAGATGGCCGCCGAAGTGATCGAGGAACTGGGGGGCAAGTTCGACCGCACGAAGGAAGAGGAGCAGTTCCTGGAGGATCGTCGCAACTTCCTGCGCTTCGTCCTGGCGTACTCGCCCGTGATCGCACAAGACGTTCGCGAGGAACGGATGCGGCGATTCTCCGAGGCCGACGGGTTCATCGGA
>CAVPWJ010000102.1:0-8615 GCA_963708955.1 uncultured delta proteobacterium | reverse complement strand
GCCGCTTCGAGCTCGATCAGCGCCGGCATCAGCGTCTCGGAAACGTATCGGCCACCGAATTCGCCGTAGTGGCCGTTGCGATCAGGCATGTTTGGCACGGTCGATGAACTCCCGGACCCGCTCGGGGTCCTTGCGGCCGGGTGCGATCTCCACGCCGCTCGCCACGTCGACGGCGAACGGACGTGCGGCCCGCACGGCCGCGGCGACGTTCTCGGGCCGGAGCCCCCCGGCGAGAAAAAGTCTTCCCGGAGCGACGCCCGCCGCGAGCCGCCAATCGAAGCTCCGGCCGCTGCCGCCGTAGCCGGCGGTGTCGGCGTCGAGCAGGACGTAGTCGACGGCGAAGCGCTCGGCGAGCGCGGCGGGAGATTCGCCGCCGGGGCGCACGCGGATCGCCTTGATCACCCGCGCCGCGAAGCCCAGGCAGTCCTCCGGCGTCTCGTCGCCGTGGAGCTGCACGGCATCGAGCCCGACGGCCGCGATGGTCCGCTCGATCTCGGCGCGCGGCGCATCGACGAAGACGCCGACCTTCAGCACCGAGCCCGGCAGCGCTGCGGCGATTTCGGCGGCGCGCTCCACGTCGACGCGCCGCTTCGATCCGGCCCAGAAGTTGAGCCCCACCGCCTCGGCCCCGGCGCGCGCGCAGAGCAGCGCGTCGTCGAGGGTGGTGACGCCGCAGATCTTCACTCGCACGTCCACCGCCACCTCAGCGAAGCAGCCCGCGCAGCGCCGCTTCCGGGTCGGCCGCCGCCATCAGCGTCTCGCCGATCAGGAACGCGCGCACCCCCGCCGCCTCGAGCCGCTCGAGGTCGGCCGTGGTCTTGAAGCCGCTCTCGGCTACCACCACCGCGCCGCTCGGTACGAGCGGCGCAAGCGTCTCGGCGACCTCGAGACGCGTGACGAAGGTGCGCAGATCGCGGTTGTTGATGCCGACGAGCCGCGCGCCGCATTTCACGGCACGCTCGAGCTCCGCGCGCGAGTGCACCTCGACCAGCACGTCGAGCCCGATGCTGCGTGCCAGCGCCTGCAGCTCGCCCAGGCGCTCGATCTCGAGGATCGCGCAGATCAGCAGAATGGCGTCGGCGCCGAACGCGCGCGCCTCGTGCACCTGGTAGGCGTCGACCACGAAGTCCTTGCGCAGCAGCGGCACGTCGACGACGTGACGGATCGCCTCGAGGTACGCCAGGCTGCCGTGGAAGAACGGCGCGTCGGTCAGCACGGAAATCGCCCGCGCGCCGCCGCGCTGGTAACCGCGGGCGATCGCCACCGCGTCGAAGTCGGCGCGAATCACTCCGCGCGACGGCGAGGCCTTCTTCACCTCGGCGATGATCGCTCGTCCCGGCTGCTCGAGCGCCACGGCGAAGCCTCGGCGCGGCGCTTGGTAGAGTGCCGCACCGGCCAGCGCTTCGAGCGGGCGTTGGCGCTTGTGCTCGGCGATCTCCTTGCGCTTGGCCCGCACGATATCGTCGAGGATCACGCCGGACCTCGGGCGTGGCTCGCGCTCACCACGCGATCGAGCACGGTGCGGGCCCGCCCGCTGTCGATCGCCGCGCGCGCCGCTTCGATCCCCTCGCCAATGCTCTCGGCGCGGTCGGCGGCGTAGATCGCGGCGCCCGCGTTCAGCATGACGATGTCGCGCGCCGCGCCGTGCTCGCTGGCGAGCACGGCGCGGATCATTCGCGCGCTCGCCTCGGCGTCCTCGGCCTGCAGCTCCGCCAAGCGGCGACGCTGCAGGCCGAACTCCTCCGGCTCGACGTGGAAGCGGCGCACCGACCCGGCGCGCAGCTCGGCCACCTCGGTGCCGCCGGTGGTGGTGATCTCGTCGAGACCGTCGTCGCCGTGCACCACCAGCGCGTGCACCGAGCCGAGACGGCCGAGCACCTGCGCGAGCGGCTCGAGCCAGACGTCGGCGAACACGCCGAGCAGGTGGTGGCGGGCGCCGGCCGGATTGGTGAGAGGTCCGAGCAGATTGAAGATAGTGCGTACGCCGAGCTCGCGGCGGGGCCCGGCGGCGTGCTTCATCGCGCCGTGCAGGCGCGGGGCGTAGAGAAAGCCGAATCCCGTTTCGCGCAGCATCGATTCGCTCCGCTCCGGCTCGACGTCGATCGCCACCCCGAGCCGCTCGAGCACGTCGGCGCCGCCGATCGCGCCGGACACCGCGCGGTTGCCGTGCTTGGCCACGGTGCACCCGGCCGCCGCGGCGACCAGGCCGGCGGCGGTCGACACGTTGAACGTGCGGGCGCCGTCTCCTCCCGTGCCGCAGGTGTCGAGCAGCGCGGGCGCGTCGCAGCGCACCGGCGTGACTTTGGCGCGCATCGCGCGCGCGGCGCCGGTGATCTCCTCGACGGTCTCGCCCTTGCGGCGCAAGAGAACGAGCAGCGCGCCGATCTGCGCCGGCGTCGCTTGCCCCTCCATCACCTCGCCGATTACTTCCGCCGACTCGGCTTCGGAGAGGCTCCCGCCGTCGAGCAACCGGGGGATGGCGTCGCGAACCGTCATGTCAGCCGCTTCAGGAAGTTCTCGATCAGGTGTTTGCCCTCGAGCGTGAGGATCGACTCGGGGTGAAACTGCACGCCCTCGATCGGCAACTCGCGGTGGCGCAGGCCCATGATCTCGCCTTCGCGAGTCCACGCGCTCACCTCCAGGCATGCCGGCAGAGTGTCCCGGCGCACCAGCAGCGAATGATAGCGGGTGGCGTCGAACGGGTTCGAGAGCCCGGCGAAGATCGTCCGGCCGTCGTGCTCGATCGGTGAGGTCTTGCCGTGCATGATGCGCGCCGCGCGCACGATCTCGCCGCCGAAGGCGGCGCCGATCGACTGATGGCCGAGGCAGACGCCGAGGATGGGGAAGCGGCCGGCAAAGCGCTTGATCAGAGGGACCGAGATGCCCGCCTCGTTCGGGGTGCACGGCCCCGGAGAGATGACCACGGCCGCGGGGGCCAACCGTTCCACCTCGTCGAGCGTGATCGCGTCGTTGCGCCGCACCACGACCTCCGCGCCGAGCTCGCCGAAGTACTGCACGAGGTTGAACGTGAAGGAGTCGTAGTTGTCGATCATGAGGATCACGTCGACCTCACAGCTCCTCTGCCATGCGCAGCGCCTGGAGGACGCCTCGCGCCTTGTTCAGGCACTCGAGGTGCTCGCGCTCGGGCACCGAATCGGCGACGATTCCGGCGCCAGCCTGTACGTAGGCGCGGCCGTCCTTGAAGAGCACGGTGCGGATGGCGATGCCGGTGTCCATGTTGCCGGACAGGTCGAAGTAGCCGACCGCCCCGCCATAGACGCCGCGGCGCACCGGCTCGAGCTCCTCGATGATCTCCATGGCGCGAATCTTCGGCGCGCCGCAGAGCGTTCCGGCGGGAAATGTCGCGCGAAACGCGTCGAACGCGTCGGCGCCCGGGGCCAAGCGGCCGCGCACGTTGGACACGATGTGCATGACGTGCGAGTAGCGCTCCACCACCAGGCGCTCGGTGACTTCCACCGAGCCGATCGCGGCCACCCGGCCGACGTCGTTGCGGCCGAGATCGAGGAGCATGATGTGCTCGGCGACCTCCTTCGGGTCGTTCAAGAGCTCCCGCTCGAGCGCGAGGTCGTCGCGCTCCACGGTGCCGCGAGGGCGGGTGCCGGCGATCGGCCGCACTGTCACCTCGCCGCTCTCGACGCGCACCATGACCTCGGGCGAGGCGCCCGCCATCGATAGATCGTCGAGCTCGAGGAAGAAGAGGTACGGCGACGGATTGATCGAGCGGAGGCTGCGGTACACGTCGAACGGCGCGGCGCGCAGCTCTCCCTCGAAACGCTGCGCCAGCACCACTTGGATGACGTCGCCCGCGTGCACGTACTCCTTGGCCCGGCGCACCATCGCCTCGTACTCGGCCTGCGTGAGGTTTGAGCGCAGGCCGCCGTCCGCGCTCGCCGCGCGCGTCGGGCCGGCGGCGGTCGCGCGCGGCACGGGGCCGCGCAGCCGCTCGATCCATTCCTCGATCGCCGCCACGGCGGCCTCGTAGCTCGCGCGCAGGCCGGCGCCTTCGTGAAGGAACGCGTTGACGATCACGCGAATCTTCTGCGTCACGTTGTCGAAGACCAACAGCCGGTCGGCGAGCAGAAAAACCGCGTCCGGCAGGCCGAGATCGTCCTCCGCGCGGGTTGGCAGCCGCTCGAAATCGCGCACCAGGTCGTAGCCGAGATAGCCGACCGCGCCCGCCGAGAAGCGCGGCAGCCCGGGCACCGCCACGGGCCGATAGCCGCGCAGCCAGTCGCGCAACGCGCCGAGCACGTCGGGCACCTCGCTGCGCTCCACGCGGCCGTCACGCGTGCGGGTCTCGATCCCGTGGCCGCGCGCCGACCACACCCGCTCGGGCTCGGTGCCGAGGAAGCTGTAGCGCCCCCACTTCTCGCCGCCCTGCACGCTCTCGAGCAGGAAGCCGTGGCGGCCACGGTGGATCTTCAGAAAAGCCGACACCGGAGTCTCGAGATCGCCGAGGATCTCGCAGGTGATCGGCACGACGTTGCCGCGTTGGGCGAGCTCGACGAACTCGTCGAAGGTCGGACGAATCGTGCTCGCCGCCGCGCTCACCGTCCGCTCGCTTCGGCGACCAGGAACGCGCTTGGGTAGCCCTGCTCGCGCAGACGCGCCACGGCCTGCTTGGCCGCTTGCTCCGATCCCAGGTTGCTGACTCGCACGCGATAGAGCGTGCGCTTGCCGACCTTGGCGGGCGAGATGTATGGCGTGAATCCGAGCGTCTTCAGGTCGTGCGCCAGCGCGTCGGCGCGGTTCTTGTCGGCCATCGCGTTGACTTGCACCTGGTAGCGCCCGCTGCCCTCGAGCACGTCGCTGCGCGCCGGCGGCTTGGTGGGTGCCGGCGTCGGCGCCGCGGCTGTGGGCTCGGTCGGCTCGGTCGCCGGCGGCGAGGGCACGACGCGCACCGGGGTCTCCACCGCCGTGGGGGTCGGTGCCGCCGGCGCCGGGCTGCCGGCCTCGCCACCCTTGGCGAGCTTGTCCCAGAACGTGACGTCCACTTCGCTGCCCGGCCCTGGCGTTCCCGGAGGCAGAACCGGCAGCCGCACCACTCGGTTGTCCTGCGCGAGGCGCTGCTCGACCATGCCCTTGCCGACGTAGACGCCGAGCAGGAAGACGATGCCGCTGGCCACCAGCGTGGCGGCGCCGAGGAGCAGCACGCCGGCTCCCGAGATCTCGAACTTGCCGCTCTCGTTTCCCAGCATCCGCTTGCCTCCTACATCCGCTCCGGGGCGGTCACGCCGAGAAGATCGAGCCCGCTCGCCAGCACCTGGCGCACGCATCCGACGAGCGCCAGCCGCGCCTGCGACAACGCGCGATCCTCGCTCACGACTCGGTTTTCCCTGCGATTGTAATAGCCGTGAAAGTCGGCGGCGAGATCGAGCAGATAGAAGGTCAGGCGATGCGGCTCGAGGCCATCGGCCGCTTCCACCACCACGTCGGGATACTCCACGAGGCGGCGCACCAGCGCCATCTCGTCGTCCTGCACCAGGCGCTCGAGCGGCAGGTCTTCGGCGGAGCCTTCCGTCATCCCCTCGCTCTCGGCCTTGCGCAGGATGTTGGAGATCCGCGCATGCGCGTACTGCACGTAATAGACCGGATTCTCCATCGATTGCTTCTTCGCCAGGTCGAGGTCGAACTCCAGATGCGTGTCGGACTTGCGGGTGAGGAAGAGAAACCGCACGACGTCGGCTCCGACTTCGTCGACGAGATCGTCGAGGGTGACATATTCGGCGCGGCGGGTCGACATCTTCACCAACTGCCCGGCGCGCAGCAGCGTGACGAACTGGTAGATGACGCCGCGGATCCGCGAATCGTCGAGCCCGAGCGCGCGCAGCCCGGCCTTCACCTCCTGGTGCTCGGCGATGTGATCGGCGCCGAGCACGTCGACGATCACATCGAAGCCGCGCGCGAGCTTGTTGCGATGGTAGGCGATGTCCGGCAGCCGGTACGCAGGCTCGCCCGTGCGCTTGACGATCACCTTGTCGGCCGCCAGGCCGAGGGCGGTGAGCCGCAGCCACTGCGCGCCGTCCTGGTCGTAGACCACGCCGGCCGCGCGCAGGTCGGCGAGCACGCGCTCGATCGAGCCGTCGCGATACAGCGAGTCCTCGTTGAAGTGCACGTCGAAGCGGATGCGCATGCGCTCGAGGGTGGCGGCGATGTCGGCGAAGATCGTTCGCTCGGCGTGCTGCTGGAACGGCCTGTGATCGGCCGCGTCGGCGAGCGTGGCGCCGTGCTTTTCGCAGAGATCGGCGGCGATCTCGCGGATGTAGTCGCCCTGGTAGCCGTCTTCCGGGAACTCCGACGGCCGGCCGAGCGCCTCGAGGTAGCGCGCGCGCACCGACTCGCCAAGCACCTGCATCTGGCGGCCGGCGTTGTTGAAGTAATACTCGCGCACGACCTCGTGGCCACAGGCTTCGAGCAGGCGGGCGATTGAATCGCCGAGCACGGCGTTGCGCCCGTGGCCGACCGTCAGCGGGCCGGTTGGGTTGGCGCTGACGAACTCCACCTGGATGTGCTTGCGCGGCGCGACCGCGGGCCGGACGAAGCGCTCACCCTGCCGTCGCGCTTCCGCCAGTCGCTTCCACCAGAAGCTCTTGGCGAGCTTGAAGTTGAGGAATCCCGGACCGGCGACGGCGACGCTCTCGACGTCGCCGTTCTTCGGCAGATGCCGGATCAGCGTATCGGCGATCTGCCTGGGCGGCCGTCCCTCCGAGCGAGCGAGCGCCAGCGCCAGGTTCGACGCGAGGTCTCCGTGCGCGGAGCCCTTCGGGACCTCGATAACGAGAGGGGGGAGATCCGATGTCTTCAGCTCTCCCCCCTCTTTGGCCTTTGCGAAGGCTTCGCTCAGGAGCGAATGGATGAATTCCTTCATCTCCCTCCTGGGGGGCGAGCGGGGCGCCGCCACGGCCAGCGCCGGAATTTATCGAACGAGTTCGCCAAGAGCGTGTTCCGCGAGTCGTCGATCGTATAACGGGAGGCCCAAAACCAGTCAACGCGCGGGGGCCGCGCCGACCGCCGTGGGCGAGGCCTCGTCCGTCTCCGCGGCGCGTCCCCGGGCCCTCCGTCGACGGCCGACGGCCGCTACGACCCTTCCAAGCCGTCGCGGCTCGATGCTATAAGGCACGTTTGTACTTTAGCGTCCGGAGGCCGCGTGCCAGAACGTCCTGAAGGCCCGCTCATCGTCCAGTCCGATCGCACGCTCCTCCTCGAGACCGCGCATCCCCGCTACGAGGCGGCGCGGGACTCGATCGCGCGCTTCGCCGAGCTCGAGAAGAGCCCGGAGCACATCCACACCTACCGTCTCTCGCCGCTGTCGTTGTGGAACGCCGCGGCGTCGGGGCTCAGCGCCGCGCAGATCCTCGCGGCGCTCGACGATCTTTCCAAGTATCCGCTGCCGCAGAACGTGCGCTTCGACGTCGAGGACATCGTCGGGCGCTACGGAAAGCTCCGCCTCGCCCGCGGCGCGGACGACCAGCTCGTGCTGCAGGCCGACGAGGAGTGGCTGATCGAGGAGATCTCGCGCCTGAAGGCAGTGGAGTCTTGCCTGGACGGCGTGCTCGACGCACGGTCGCTGCGCGTGAAGCCGGGCGTGCGCGGCGCGCTCAAGCAGGCGCTGATCAAGGCGGGGTTTCCAGTCGACGACCTGGCGGGCTACGTCGACGGTGCGCCGCTGCCGATGGCGCTGCGCGCCGAGACGGCCGGCGGCCGGCCGTTCTCGCTGCGGCACTATCAGCAAGAGGCGGTTCGGCTGTTCCATGCCGACGGCTCGAACCGCGGCGGCTCGGGGGTCGTCGTGTTGCCGTGCGGAGCCGGAAAGACGATCGTCGGCCTCGCCGCAATGGCCAAGCTGCAGACCCAGACGCTCGTCTTGACCGCCAACGTGAGCGCGCTCCGCCAGTGGCGGGACGAGATCCTCGACAAGACGGACCTCACGCCGGATCAAGTCGGCGAGTACAGCGGGCACGAAAAGGAAATTCGCCCGGTCACGCTCTCGACCTATCAGCTCCTCACTTACCGCCGCGGTAAGAGCGAGGAGTTCCTGCACTTCAAGATCTTCCTCGAGCGCGACTGGGGACTGATCATCTACGACGAGGTCCACTTGCTGCCGGCGCCGGTCTTCCGCGCTACCGCCGAGCTGCAGGCGCGGCGCCGTCTCGGCCTAACCGCCACGCTGGTGCGCGAGGACGGCGGCGAGGACGACGTGTTCACGCTGATCGGCCCCAAGCGCTACGACGTGCCCTGGAAGGACCTCGAGCGCCAGGGCTGGATCGCCACCGCGCGCTGCGCCGAGGTGCGCATCCCGCTCACGCCCGAGCTTCGCCGCCAGTACGCGGTGGCCGACGCGCGCGCCAAGTTCCGGCTGTCGTCCACCAACCCGCTGAAGCGCGGCGTGCTCGCCGAGCTCCTCGCCGAGCACCGCGACGACAAGGTGCTGGTGATCGGGCAGTACATCGATCAGTTGGAGGAGATCGCCGCCGAGACCGGCGCCCCGCTGATCACTGGCAAGACCCCGCAAGCGGAGCGCGACCTGCTCTATGAGCGGTTTCGCGGCGCGGATCTCGGCTTGTTGATCGTCTCCAAGGTCTCGAACTTCGCCA
>CAVPWJ010000101.1:0-3114 GCA_963708955.1 uncultured delta proteobacterium | reverse complement strand
CGAGCACAACCTCATCCGCTTCGTCGATCCCGGGTTCGACGACTACCACCCGTACTCGATCGTCGCCTTCGTGAGCATCGTACCGCTGCTGATGTTGCCGTGGGGCGTATTCCTTCCCTGGTCGCTGCGCGACGCCTGGCGCAGCGGCGGCGAGCGCTCGCCCGAGGCCCGCCTCTACCTGATCGCCTGGTTGATGGGCGACCTGCTGTTCTTCGTCGCTACGGCGGCCAACGTGGTCGCCTACGTGGTGATCGCTCTCACGCCGCTCGCCCTGCTGACAGGACGCGCGATCGCGCGGTTCCTGCGCCGTCCGCGCGCCGCCAGCGTATTCGGCGACCCGCTGCTGTTCGGGTCCGCGTTGCTCTTCCTCGTCGTGCTGGCGATCCCCTTCCTCACCCGCCGGTTGCTGCAGGACGAGTTTCCGACCTACGCGGACAAGCTGGTGTTCAGCTTCCTGCTGATTCCGCTCGCGGGGGCGGGCATCGGCGCGGTGGCCCGGCGCAATCGCATGGGGGCCCTCGGGGCGGTCGCTCTGTGCGGAGCGCTCACGCTGGCCGGCAGCTACCATTTCGGCAGCGAGACGGTCTCGGCCTACAACAGCATGGAGGTGCCGGCCGACATGATCGCCGATCGGCTACCGCCGACGGCGTCGATCGTCAGCTACGGCACGACCAGCCACACCCTGGCGTTCTACTCCGGCCGTCCGGTGCGGCTGCTCGCCTCGGTCAGCGACGCTGAGCCGCTGCTGAACGGCGCCGCCCCGGTCGCGATGCTCACCAAGGAGCGCTTCCTCGCCGAGATCCGCGCCAAGCTGCGCCAGCCGCTGTACCTCTGGTGGGTGGGTGATTCGAGAAAGGTGCTGCTCGCCAACCTGCCGCCGCCGCCGAACGGGGACCGGCGGATCCTGCTGCCGGCGCCGCCCGCCGACTAGGCTCGTCCCCCGGGGCCCTTTCACGGGCGCCCACGGCGTCTCGCGGGGTCTGTCACGACGCCACCCGCGGTCTTGCTCTCCGCGAACGCACGAAGCGGGCGGCGAGGGTCTCCAGGGTCTGCGCCGGCTACGGCCGCTCGGGTGGAGCTTCGGCCGCGCCCGGCAGCACGACCCGCACCGTCGTCCCCCGGCCGAGCGCGCTCTCGATCGCCAGCGAGCCCCCGTGCGCCTGGACGATGTGTTTGACGATCGCCAGGCCGAGGCCGGTGCCGCCGAGCTCCCGGGAGCGGGCGCGGTCCACGCGGTAGAAGCGCTCGGTCAGTCGCGGAATGTCCTTCTCCGGAATGCCGACGCCGTTGTCGCGCACGGCGATCTCTACCGCCGGCTGCCCCCCATTGCCCGACGGCGCGGCGATCACGCACACTTCGCTCCCGGAACCGCTATACTTGATGCCGTTGTCGATCAGGTTGATCAGCACCTGCTCCAGCCGGTCGCGGTCGGCGAGCACCTGCGGCAGACCGCTGGCGATCTCGGTGCGCACATCCACGCCGCGCTCCTCCGCCTTTTGGCGCAGCATCTCGACCGAGGCGCGCACCACGTCCTCGACCGCCAGCGGCCGGGCCCGGAGCTCGGTGCGCCCGAGCTCGAGATCGGAGAGCGTGAGCAGATCGTCGATCAGCCGCGTCAGGCGCTCGGAATGCCGCTGGATCACGGCGACGAACTCCGCTGCGCGATTCGGATCGTGCAGCGCGCCGCTCTGCAGCGTCTCGGCATAGCCGCGGATCGCCGTCAGCGGCGTGCGCAGCTCGTGAGACACGTTGGCCACGAAGTCGGCGCGCATCGCCTCGAATTGGCGAATGCGCGTCAGGTCGTGAAGCACGAGAATCGCGCCGAACGGCTTCGCCAGATCGGTGATCGTCACCGCGCTGGCCGACAGCACGTGGTTGTGCTCGCGCCCCGGGAACGTGATCTCCTGTTGCAAGATCCTTCCCGGCGAGCGCAGCGTCTCCTCCACGAGCGTGATGATCTCCGGCGTGCGGCAGACGAGCGAAAGCTTGTCGCCGACCGGCGCGCCGGTCGGCAGCTCGAGCTGGTCGACCGCCGAGCTGTTGCAGAGCACCACGCGGCCTTCGGCGTCGAGCACGACCACGCCGTCGACCATGCTGTGCAGTACCGCCTCGAGCTTGCCACGCTCGGCCTCCGTTTCCGCGAGCCGCGCGCGGATCTCGCGCCCGAGCTCGACGAGATGCCGCTCGAGCGCGCCGAACTCGTCCTCGCCCGGCGGGAGCGCTTCAGCCGCTCCCGAGACCGCCGACCGCGACAGCGCCTCGATACGCTGAATCCGCGCGCCGATACGCCGGGAGAACACCAGCGCCGAGATGCCGCTGAGGAACAGCACGGCGAGCAGGCCGTAGGCAAGCGTGCGCCGCACCATCGACCGGACCGCATCGAGATCGCGCAGCGGCAGGGCCACGCGCACGAAGCGCTGCTCGCCGCCCCGCTGGTCCGCCACCGCGACGTAGATCATCTCCAAGCCGAGCATGCGGCTGAACCGCGTCGACACGCCCGTACCCCGCTCCCGCGCTGCGATCACCTCGGGCTGTCGCCCGTAGTTCTCCAACGTCTCCGAAGGCTCCTCGGACTCGCCGATCACCCGCCCGTCGTCGGCGACGACCGTGACGCGGCCGCCGATCTCTCGCGCCCGTGCGCTGCAGACCCGGTCGAGATCCACCCCGGCGGGCCCCCATGGCAGCGCATCGGCCGCCAGCCTGGCCTCGCGCTCGAGGCGCTCGGCCAGTGACTGGACGTAGATCTGCCGGAACGTGCGCGAGCCATGTTCCGCCGCGACCAGCACGATCGCCGCCACGACCACCAGGACCGGCAGGAGAAGCTGGACGGAAAGCCGGCGCACGGAGGCCTAGGATCGGGTTCCGGTCTTGCGCAGCGGCCGATCGAGCGCGTCGGGCTTGAACTTGTAACCGAAGCCCCGAACCGTGAGGATCAGCTCGGGGTTCGCGTCGTCGCGCTCGATTTGCAGGCGCAATCGGCGCACGTGGACGTCGACGGTGCGGGGCTCGACGTGGGTGTCGGCGCCCCAGACGAGATCCAGGATGTCGCCGCGCGAAAACGCGCGCTCGGGATTCTGGGTGAAGAAGCGCAGCAGCTCGAATTCTCGCAGCGAT
>CAVPWJ010000100.1:0-8117 GCA_963708955.1 uncultured delta proteobacterium | reverse complement strand
GGCCGGTACCGATGACGTCTAAAATACCCGCCACCAGCAGGGTGGTGAAGATTCGAATCGACGATCGAGGTATAGGCGCGATCATAGCCGGCGGTGATCACCCCCCTGAATCGTCTGCCCATTACGCAACTCCTCGCGGATACGTGCGTTGATCAGCACGTTGGCATCGACTGCCATCCCCATGGTCAGCACGAACCCCGCAATGCCCGGCAGGGTGAGCGCCGCCTGGCGTCCGCTCGTCTGGGATCCGTTCTACACGTCGCCCGAGGAGCATCTGGCGTATGTCGGCCTGGTGCCGCTGCTGCTGGCGGTGCGGGCGATCGTCCGCGGACGGAGGGGAGACCCCGCGATGCGGGCGTGACCGCGCTCGCCGTGGTGACCCTGATCCTGAGCCTGGGCCCGAACGTTCCGGGCTTCCGTCTCCTCATCGCCTGCCCGGGCTTCTCCTTCTTTCGCGCTCCGGCGCGGTGGAGCCTGCCGTGTTCGATGGCCCTGGCGATCCTGGCGGGCAAGGGGCTCGACGGCTGGCGCCAGTGGCCGCGCCCGGGGCGGGCCCTGATCGGCTTCGCAGCGGTCGCAGCTGTTTGGGTCGGCCTGATCGTCGGCCTGATCGAGCTGTCGGCGTCGGTGGCGAGCGCGGATCGGTCGGGGTCGTCGGCGGCCGCGTCGGCGCTGCGGCTCGGCTTCCAGGCGATCTCCTGGTCTGGGCCGCGCGGCTGGGACACCGTCGTCGCCCAGGCCCGGCAGCCCGTCCCCGATGCAGAAGTGCAGGAACCCCCCTGACTCGGCGGCTGCGGGATCGTAAGCCGGGTCGGGCACCAGATCGAGCAGCGACTCCCCGATGCGCAGCGAGACGAACGAGCGAGCGCCGCGACGGTGTTCCTCGATCCCTTCGACGCCGAGGCCAAGCAGCCCCTGGTAGAACTCGATCGACCGGTCGAGGTCGCGAACGCGCAGCACGAAGTGGTCGAGGGAGCGGATGGTCGCCATGTCACGGCTCCGAGATCAGGCGGCGTGAAGACTCCGCTCAGCCCTTGTCGAGCTCGACCGCGAAGGCGAACAACCAGTTCTGGTAGGTCAGGTTGCCTTCGATCCGCCGGTTGTTGAGGAAAAACGTCGGTGTCGAACGGACGCCGAGCCGCTCGGCGAGCTTGACGTCGTTCTGGATGCGCTCGAGCGGGCCCGGCGACTGCAGGCAGTGCTCGAACGCCGCGACGTCGAGACCGGCCTGCTTCGCGTAGGAGACGAGCGACTTGTCGTCGAGCGCGCCCTGGTTGGCGAACAGCAGGTTGGCGAACGGCTGGAAGCGTCCCGCCTGAGCCGCGCAGTCCGCGGCGACTGCCGCGCGGCAGGCGTGCTCGTGGCCGCGCTGCTGCATCGAGGGGTTACAGTCGCGGCTCAACGGATAGTGGTGGTAGGTGAACCGCACCTGGTTCTGATAGCGGGGCAGCAGATCCTTCAGCGTCATGTAGGCCTGCGCGCAGTGCGGACACTCGAAGTCGGAGAACTCGACGAGCTGGATCGGCGCGTCGTCCGGGCCTTGCGAGTAGCCGCCGCCGAGCGGCGTGTCGACGATCGGGCGGTTGGTGTACCAGTCGTAGAACTGCGGGTTGGTGCGGAAGATTTGCTGGCGGGTGAGGTGGGTTTGCGCGCCGAGCCAGCCCGAGAGCGCGAGTACGCCGACTGCCGTTGCGGCCGCGGCGGTCGCCAGCACGGGACGGCGTCGCACCGCGTTCCAGCGCTCGCGCAGGTGCTGGAACGCGGTGCCGAGCGGAGATGCCTGCGCCCAAGCCGCGCCAAGGGCGAACAGGCTGACGACGTAGAGGCCCGCGCAGAGCAGGCAGACGGCTTTGAGGACGACGATCGAGATGACTGCCAGGTATGCGGAAAACAGCGACCCGGCAACCACCCAAGCGAATGCGTCGGCACGCGCCCGATCGCGCTCCGCCGAGGGGCGACCGCGCGCTCGCAGCGCGAGCCCGAACAGCATCAGGTAGAAGCCGATCGCCCACACCGAGACGGGGATGCCGAGCAGCATGCCGTGCGGGCTGGTCACGACCGTGTCGCAGTTGACGGTGTCGTTGACGTTGCAGAAGCTCGTGTAGGCGCCGCTCGACGACGTCACGCGGTGATGCACCCACGTCGACACCGATCCGAGGCCGACGCCCGCCAGCGCACTGCCGGCCAGCAGCCAGGTGGCCCATTTCGGTGGGGTGGCCCACGCCGGCGCGGTACGCTCGGCCGGCCGCGGAGAGGGCTTCACTTTCTGCGCCTGGCTCATGGACGTCGGCGGGGAATTCTAGCGAGTCCTCGCCGAGATTTCGAGCGCGAGTGTCTTGGTAGGCTGCGTGCCGGCGCCGCGCGTGCTGTGGCTCGAGGCCGACCCGCGGTGCGCTGTCGTTCCATCCAATCCAACGCGTCTAGCGCCCGTAGCGCCCGGTCAGCTCGGCCTGGCCGATCGTCTTGTCCTTGATCGCTTCGAGCACCGCCTCGCGCTTGGCGCCTGGCCGCAGCCCGAGCGGCGCGCAGAGCGCGTAGATCCGGAACACGTAGCGGTGAGTGGATCCGGTCGGCGGGCAGGGGCCGCCGTAGCCGATCCGCCCGAAGTCGTTGGTGCCCTGCCGCGAGCCATCACCGAGCGTGCCTTTGGCGGGTATCTTCGCGGCCAGCGCCCCCGCCGCAGCCGGTACGTTGTAGAGCAACCAGTGATTCCAGTTCCCCGACGGGGCGTCGGGATCGTCGACGATGACGGCGAATGCCCGAGTGCCCTGCGGAGCCCGTTCCCAATGCAGCGGCGGCGAATGATCCGCCCCGTCGCAGGCATAGTCGATGGGAATCGGCTTCCCTTCCTGGATCGCGTCGCTGCCGAGCGTCATCGAGTCGGCGTGCCCCCGGCCCGCGGCGGAGATCGCCGCGGCCGCGATACCGGCGAGCAGCCGTCGTGCACGTCGCCGCATCGTGTTCCCCAGGCTAACAAAAAAACCCGGCATATGGAAAAAGGCTTTCCTTCTCTATAAACGGCGAGCCGCGATGAGTGAAACCGTCACCGATCTCAAAGTCGCCGCCGAGGAGCGCTACCTCAACTACGCGCTGTCGGTGATCACGTCGCGGGCGCTGCCCGACGTGCGCGACGGCTTGAAGCCGGTACAGCGGCGCATCCTCTACGCGATGGCCCAGAACCTCGGCCTCGCGCCGGGCTCGAAGCCGCGCAAGTCCGCCGCCGTGGTCGGCGAAGTTCTCGGCAAGTACCACCCGCACGGCGACTCGGCCACGTACGAGGCGATGGTGCGCATGGCCCAACCGTTCGCGCTGCGCTACCCGCTGGTGCACGGCGAGGGCAACTTCGGCTCGCTCGACGGCGACAGCGCGGCGGCGATGCGCTACACGGAAGTCCGGCTGGCGCGCATCGCCAACGCGCTGCTCGGCGACCTCGAAAACGAGACCGTCCCGTTCCGCGCGACCTACGACGCCACACGCGACGAGCCGGTGGTGCTGCCCGCGGCCGTGCCCCAGCTCCTGATGAACGGCTCCACGGGTATCGCTGTCGGCATGGCGACGAACATCCCGCCGCACAACCTCTCGGAGCTGATCAACGCGCTGGTGGCGATGATCGACGAGCCCGGCGCCGAGACCCAAGCGCTGCTCAAGTTCGTCAAGGGTCCCGACTTCCCGACCGGCGGCGAAATTCTCAACACGCGCGCCGAGCTGCGCGCAATCTACGAGAGTGGACAAGGGGCGATCCGGCTGCGCGGCCAGTACAAGCTCGAGAGCCTGCCGCGTGGGCGGCGCCAGATCGTCGTCACCTCGATCCCCTACGCGGTCAACAAGGCGGCGCTGGTCGAGTCGATCGCCGAGCACGTGATCGCGCGCAAGCTCCCGCAGGTGCTCGACGTGCGCGATGAATCGACCGACGACGTGCGGGTTGTGCTCGAGCTGCGCAGCGATGCCTCCGCCGAACTGGCGATGGCCTACCTCTACAAGCACACCGAGCTCTCGACCACCTTCAACGTCAACCTGACCTGCCTGGTGCCGACGGCCAATCCGCTGGTGGGCCAACCGGTGCGCCTGTCGCTCGCCGACATCTGCCGCCACTTCCTCGATTTCCGCCTCGATATCGTTACCCGTCGGCTCGAGCATGAGAAGCGAAAGATCGAGGGTCGCCTGCACATTCTCGAGGGCTTCGCCAAGATCCACACCGACCTCGACCGTGCGCTGCGTATCATCCGCGACTCCGAGTCGCGCGCCGACGCCGCCGGCAAGCTGATGGCTGCGTTCAAGCTCGACCAGGTGCAGGTCGACGCGATTCTCGAGACTCGCCTCTACCAGCTCGCGCGCCTCGAGATCTCCAAGATCCAGAAGGAGCGAAAGGAGAAGCGCGAGCGGCTGGCCGAGATCGAGGATCTGTTGAAGAAGCCCCGGCGGCGCTGGGCGATGATCCGCGAGGAGCTCGAAAGCGCGCGCAAGGACTACGGCGACGCGCGCCGCACGACGATCGCTAAGGGGGAGGAGGTCGCCTACGACCCCGAGGCCTACGTCGTCCACGAGGACGCGACCGTGATCGTCTCGCGCGACGGCTGGGTGAAGCGCGTGCGGGAGCTCCGGGACCCGGCCTCGACGCGCCTACGCGAAGGTGACACGCTCTTCCGGGTGCTGGTCGCAAACACGCGCGAGCGGCTGGCGTTCTTCACCACGTTCGGCGGACTCTACGTTCTTGCGGTGAACGACGTGCCGGCGACCACCGGATACGGCGAGCCCATCCAATCGCTGTTCAAGCTCGCCGACAACGAGCGGCTGGTGAACGTCTTCGTGGTACGGGCCGGGAAGAAGGAGCCGGGGGCGGAGAAGAAGGGGCAGGGGGATCTCTTCACGCCGACGGTCGCCGAAGGCGAGAGCTATCTGCTGATCACGGCGCGCGGCCTCGGGTTTCGCTTCACGCCGGACCTGAGCGAGAGCACGCGCGCCGGGCGAAAAGTGGCGCGAGTTTCGAGCGGCGATACCGTGGTGTCGATCTCGCCGGTGCGCGGCCCGCAGGTGGTGTGCGCGGCGGCGTGCGGCAAGATGCTGCGCTTCCCGCTCGACCAGGTCGCGGAGCTCTCCGGCCCCGGCAAAGGCGTGTACCTGATGCGTCCGGGAGACGATGGCGACCGCATCGTCGGCGCGCTCGCGCTCTCCAAGGGAGCGAGCCTGATCGTGGTCAACGCCGAGGGGAATGAACGCAAGCTCTCGACGGAGGAGGTTCCCGAAGGCAAGCGCGCGGGCAAGGGGCTGAAGGTCGTCAAGCGCGGGCAGATCACCGCGATTCGGGCGGAGAAATGATGGAAGTCACCGCGGGCGGCCTTCGGCCGTACCAGGCGCCGCACGCGTGGCGACGGAGTCGTTCCGCGGTGAATCTCTCTTAAGGCGATGGCCAAGTCACAATACACGGCGAAGGACATCACGGTCCTCGAAGGCCTCGAGCCGGTGCGCAAGCGGCCCGGCATGTACATCGGCGGGGTCGACTCCACGGGGCTCCACCACCTGCTCTGGGAAGTCGTCGACAACGCCGTCGACGAGGCGATCAACGGTTACGCCGATCGTATCAGCGTGACCGTACACCAGGACGGCGCCTCGGCGACCGTTGCGGACAATGGCCGGGGAATCCCGGTCGACCTCCACGACAAGTACAAGAAGTCCGCCCTCGAGCTGATTCTCACCACGCTCCATGCCGGCGGCAAGTTCGAAGCCAAGAACTACGTGCACTCGGGCGGGCTGCACGGCGTCGGCGCCTCGGTGGTGACCGCGCTGTCGGAGGAAATGACCGCGACCGTGCGGCGCGACGGCGCCGAGTGGCAGCAGACGTTCTCGCGCGGAAGGGTAGAGTCGAAGCTTCGCCGCGTGGGTGCGGCGCGGGGCAGCGGCACGACGATCTTCTTCCGCCCCGACCGCGAGATCTTCCCCCAGGTGCAGTTCGACCCTCGGGTGATCGGCGAGCGTCTCGAGGCCAAGGCCTACCTCCATCGCGGCCTCACGGTGGTATTCGCCGACGAGGCCCGCGGCGAGAGCCACACCTACCATTACGAGGAAGGCATCCGCGCCTACCTCGCGAAGCTGCTCGCCGGCCGCGGCCTAAAGCCCGTGGGGGGCGAGCTCTTCTACGTCGAGCGTATGCAAGAGGGCGAGCATAGCGCGCTGCCCGAGCTGGAATGCGCGCTCGCTTGGACCGAGGCCACCGACGAGACGTTCCTGTCGTTCGTCAACAGCATACCGACGACGTCGGGCGGGACGCACGAGAACGGGCTCAAGTCGGCGGTGGTCAAAGCAGTGCGTAACTACCTCGAGATCCACAACCTCGTGCCGCGCGGCCTGACGATCGCTCCCGAAGACGTGCGCGAGGGCATGGTGGCGATCCTCTCCTGCTACTTGACGGCGCCGCAGTTCCAGGGGCAGACCAAGGAACGGCTGAACAACTCCGAAACGCAGGCGGCGGTCGATGGCGCGGTGCGCACGGCGATCGAGAACCAGCTACTCGCCAACCGCAGCCTCGGCGACGCCATCGCTGCCCGTGTCGTGCTCGCCGCCAAGGCGCGCAGCGCCTCGCGCGCCGCGCAGCAAGTGACGCGCAAGGGCGCGGTGTGGCACCGCTTGAATCTGCCCGGCAAGCTCGCGGACTGCAGCTCTACCGACCCCGCCGAGTGCGAGATCTTCATCGTCGAGGGCGACTCGGCCGGCGGCTCGGCGAAGCAGGGCCGCAACCGTTCCTTCCAGGCGATCCTGCCGCTGCGCGGCAAGGTGCTGAACGCCGAGCAGGCCTCGACCGAGAAGATCCTCTCCAACAAGGAGCTGTCCGACCTGGTGTCGGCGCTCGGCTGCGGTACCGGCAAGAGCTTCGATCTCACCAAGCTCCGCTACCACAAGATCTGTTTGCTGATGGACGCGGATTCCGACGGCAACCACATCTGCACGCTGCTGCTCACGTTCTTCTATCGGCACCTTCGCGAGCTGATCCTCCGTGGCTACGTCTACATTGCACAGCCGCCGCTCTATCGCGTCGACGTCGGCAAGGAGACCCACTGGGCGCTCGACGACGCCGAGAAGGATCGGTTGCTCGGGCGCGCCAACGGCAAGTCGGTGTCGGTGACGCGCTTCAAAGGGCTCGGCGAGATGAACCCACAGACGCTGAAGGAGACCACCCTCGACCCAGAACGCCGCGCGCTGCTTCGGGTGGCGGTGAGCGACGCTCGCGAGACCGATGAGACCATCCAGCGGCTGATGGGTCGCGAGGTCCAACCACGCTTCGAGCTGATCACGCAACGCGCGTCGAAAGTGAAGGAGCTCGATGTATAGGGTCGCGGTCATTCCCGGCGACGGGATCGGTCCGGAAGTCACCGCCGCTACCCGCGCGGTCGTCGACGCGAGCGGCGCGGCGATCGAGTGGATCGAATGCCAGGCCGGCGCGGAGGAGGCGTCGCGCAGCGGCGAGACACTGCCGGACTCGGTGCTCGACGCCATCCGCGCCGCTGACGCGGCGCTCAAGGGCCCGATCGGCACGCCGATCGGCAAAGGTTTTCAGAGCGTCAACGTGCGGCTGCGCCGCGCTCTCGATCTCTACGCCAGCCTGCGGCCGGTGAAGAGCTTGCCCGGTGTGCGCGCCCGCTTCGAGCACGTCGACTTGGTGGTCGTCCGCGAGAACACCGAGGGGCTCTACGCGGGCATCGAGAACGTGGTCGCGCCCGGCGTGGTCGAAAGTCTGAAGGTGGTGACCGAGAGGGCGTGCCTGCGCATCGCTGAGTTCGCGTTCGACTACGCTCGCCGCCACGGTCGGCACAAGGTGACCGCGGCGCACAAGACCTCGGTGATGGCGCTCGCCGACGGGCTGTTCCTGAACTGCGCGAAGCACGTCGCGCGCCGCTATCCCGACGTCGACTACGAAGAAATGATCATCGATGACCTCTCGCGCAGCCTGGTGCTCGAGCCGCGGGACTTCGACGTGATCCTGCTCGAGAACCTGTACGGCGACATCGTCTCGGATCTGACTGCCGGGCTGGTCGGCGGGCTCGGCGTGGTGCCGGGCGCGAACTTGGGCGACGGCGCGGCGGTCTACGAAGCGGTGCACGGCAGCGCTCCCGACATCGCCGGCC
>CAVPWJ010000099.1:0-3851 GCA_963708955.1 uncultured delta proteobacterium | reverse complement strand
CCCTTTCTTCCGGATCACCAGGGGAAATCCAAGCCGCTTCTCCATGACATCGATATAGGTCCATGCCTTGCGGTACGGGATTCCCATCGCTTTCGCGGCCGCGTTGATCGAACCCGTCTTTTGGATGAATCGAAGCAGGTCCTCGCGTCCCTGGCCGAATACCGGCTCTCCGTCCATTTCCAGCCAGATCTTGGAGCGCACCTGGAGTCCGGAATCCCGGTCGTTCATGGGAGGAATTTCCCCTCGATGAAGTCCGTTATCCCGTCGGCGTCGTCGATGTCCAGTTGCGGAACGTCCAGGTCCAGCGGTTCGTCGCTGGCTACGGCAAGGAGCATCGGGTCGCGCTCCTTCCCCCGGCAAAGCAGGTCGGCGCTGCGTTCCCTCCGGTGCACTTCGATCTTCGGCAGGGAGCTCGATTTGTAGCCCTCGGCCAGGACGATATCCACATCCGTGAAGAAGTCCGAGAGGAGATCCTCGACCGGGGGGGATGCCGCGTGCCGTTTCACCAAGGCCAGCTTTTCGGGAGAGGAGATCACCATGGTATCCGCGCCGGCGGCGGTAAGCCGGTAGCTATCCTTGCCGGGCCGGTCGATGTCGAAACGGTGGGCGTCGTGCTTGATGACTCCCACTCTGTATCCGCGGTCTTTCAGGCGGGAGATGACCTTTTCGAGAAGGGTCGTCTTGCCGGTCCCGGATTTCGACACGAACGCCACCGCCTTGACGGTCACGAGGGCAACCTTCTCCCAAGCCGGGCGAATTCCTCCGGCGTGTTGATGTTCAGGAAGGATGTTCCCTCCTTGTCCATCGGCGCCAGTTCCTCGCCTGGAACATACCGGATGCGGACCTGCGGGTAGAAATCGTACACGCAATAGTTGCCGCTCTCCAGGAGCCTTCTCATCGGTTCAAGGCACGTTGTCGCGTAGAGGGCGAAGAGGGGCTCGAAGCCGCGGTGAGTGGTGGGCACCACCCCGTCGAATCCTTTCCGGAGGGAACAGAGGTGATCGAGGACATCCCTGTTGGGGAAAGGCAAATCGCAAGGGGAGATGAAGACGTACTCTGTCCGCGCGTGGTACAGGCCGGTGTACAGTCCCCCCAATGCGCTGCCCGGGAAGATGTCCTCCAGCACGGGCAGACCGTAACCGGCGAAGCGCTCCCGCCGGTCACCCACCAGCACGATTCGATGAAAGCGTTCCCGATGGATTTCCAGCACCCGTTCAAAGAGCGGTCCGCCGGAAACCTCGAGGAAGGCCTTGTCCCTCCCCATGCGGCGGCTCTTCCCGCCGACGAGGATCACCCCCGTTATGTCCCGCCGGCTGTCCATGACCGGACCCATCGCCTTGGCGACTATGCCGGGAAAGATGACGTCATCTGGCGGATCTCCGTTGGTGGTTGCCGCGCCCACGGAAAGGAGACGGCAACGGGAAACGATCGCTATGGATGCATTATACCAAAAACGCATAACGTTACGCAACGGCGAAGCGGTTCGTCGTGCGATTGCTTTCTCAGGCGTACCAGTCTTCCCTTGTCAGGGGCAACCCGCTATTCCCGTGGATGGGCTTGGAGAGAAGGGTTTGATAGACGCTGTTCCTGCCTGTCCGGAACTTGTGGGTCGCCCCGGCCAGGTACAGCCTCCACAGCCGGTAGGTCCGATCCCCGGTGGCGCCGCACGCCTCCTCCCGTCGGGATTCAAGGCGCTCCAGCCACTTTCGGAGAGTGAGCACATAATGCTCCCGCAGGCATTCCACGTCCCGCACCTCGAAGCCGCTCCCCTCGGCCGCGAGCAACGTCGTCCCCAGCGGCAACAGTTCTCCGTCGGGGAAGATGTAGTAGTCGGAGAAGGATGGCCCGGGGAGGGCGGGAATGCCTGAATTGGAGGCGATCCCGTGGTTCAGGAAGGTGCCGCCCGGCCGAAGCAGGCGGAAGACCGCCTGGAAATATTCCCGCAGCCGGGGCTCTCCCACATGCTCGAACATCCCCACGCTGGCCAGTTTATCGTAGCTTTCCGGTGCGTCCATTTCCCGATAGTCGCGAACTTCGACCTTGCAGCAGGCCGACAGCCCCAGCTGGCGGATCCTTTCGTTCGCCAATTCCGCCTGGGGCCCGCTCAACGTGATCCCGTGCGCCTCGACCCCGTAGTTCTTCGCGGCGTGGATGACAAGTCCTCCCCACCCGCAGCCGATGTCGAGCATGCGATCGCCGCGCTGAAGCCGCAGTTTCCTGCAAAGGAGATCCAGTTTTCTCTCCTGGGCGGTGTCCAGATCGTCGCCGGGAGACGTGAAATACGCGCAGGAGTACACCATGCGCCTGTCCAGCCACAGGGAATAGAAGGCATTGGAGACATCGTAGTGATAGGTGACCGCCTGCCGGTCCCGCCTTATCGAGTGAACGGGGCCGCGCAACCTTTCCGCCGGACGGATGCCCCGGTGAAGACCGGAAGGCGGAACGGCGAGAAGAACCCGTGCGATGCGGAGGCGCTCGGACAGGCCCAGGCGGAGATGAAGCAATTGTTCCGCCAGTTGAAATGCGCTCTCGAGGTTCCCCTCGATGTCGATATCTCCTTGGAGATACGCCTCGCCAAGGGCGAGTTCGCTCGGCGACCAGAACAGCGTGCGGAAGGCGCCGGGGTTCCGCAGGACCATCGTGAACCGCGAGGGCTCTCCCGGCTCGGCGTCCCACACGCTGCCGTCCCACAGCCGGAAGGAGAAGTCGCGCGGATGGAAGTTGTCGAGGGCCTCCTGGAGGAAGGCAAGGCACTTCTGGGCGATGCGGTCGAGAACGGGCGCGGCGGTCTTCCCGGGGGATGGAGGCACGACTCCCATGTTCATGGCGCTCCCGATGAAATAACGAGCCTGGCCTTCGTTGAAACTATCCGGACATGTCACGGTTCGTCAAGAAGGAAAGATGAAGCCGGGGTCCGCCCGGATCCACCGCCGCCACGGTTGCCCGCTCACTGCCCACGCGATACCTTAGTACTCCATTCCACAATTACGGTGACGTATTTGGAGCGGCAGTTACGCAGCAACGTTGAGCGCACATCCCTTGCCCTCGATTCTTGCCATGAGGTTGGCGAGGTCTTGGCGTGTGAAGGTCCAATGAAACGGCGTAGCGGCCTGCTCGTAGTGGGATTGAAAGCGAAGCAGGCGATCCTCAACTTCGGCGAGCGAGGTGAAATCGTTGGGGGTGAGCACCTTGCGTTGGATGATCGAGAAGTAGACCTCGATCTGGTTGAGCCAGCTGGCATGGACGGGGGTATGCACCGGGACGATGGTAGGCCAGGTTTTCTGCAGCCGCGCGATGGATGCCTTCAACATGACTGTTGGTTTAGGGTTTATCCGCACCAGGTAGCAAGATCTTCAAATCTCGCCGTATTGCCATGCCGTTGACACGATTTGAAGATCTTGCCCGCGGGCTCGCTTATAAGTGTGGTAAGGGCAAAACTAGATCTTCGCCAAGAAGGAGCGCAGCTACGCCAGCGTGACGTTGCGCCTGTCCGCCTTTAGGCGGGTTCACGGGCTGACCATGGTCTCGCCACTTCGTCACGCGTGTCCTGTCCGCCAAAGGCGGATCGGTTACCGTGCTAAAGCGTGGCCGCGCATCCATAGGATGCGCTTCTTGGTGTTTTGCGCATTTGTAAAACAGTTATTTACGCAGAATGTGAATCGAACCAATGCAATTTTGATATTAGTATGTGTTCTATTACACGCCTGTTACTCACACTTTTGGCACCAGGAAAACATAATTGGTCACGTTAGCACATTAACAACAAGCGTGACGCTTGATCGCCGACTCTTCATGTCTGCCCGCCAGCGCCTCATCTTTTTCGGAGATCTAGTTTTGGCCTTGTGGATAAC
>CAVPWJ010000098.1:0-19904 GCA_963708955.1 uncultured delta proteobacterium | reverse complement strand
GTCATGGCCCTTCAGGATGTTCTTCACCGCCGCCAAGCGTCGCCACCAGCCAGGTGCCGCGCGCCAGCATCTCCTTGATGCAGTCGTCGTCCATGAAGATGCCGTGCTCGATCGAATCGATGCCGCCGCGCACGGCATTCATGATGCCTTCGGCGCCCTGGGCATGGCGAGGCGCAATGCTTGTGGAAGCGATGGCCTTCCTTGATGCCGGCCGCCATCTCCTCGGCCGAGTAATGCGCGTCCTCGGGATTGACGCCCGGCGTCATGACGCCGCCCGTGGCCATGATCTTGATCAGGTCGGAGCCGGCATGGACCTGCTCGCGCACCGCCTTCGACCACGTCATCGACGCCGTCGGCGACGCCGGCCGTAGCGATTGCCGTGGCCGCCGGTCATGCAGATCATGCGGCCGGCCGCCATGCATGGTGGGCGCCAGCAACTGGCCGGCGTTGACCGGCGTCGCGGATGGCGAATTCGAGATAGTCCTTGCCGCCGCAATCGCGCACCGTGGTGATGCCGCCGGCCAGCGTGCTCTGCATGTGCTCGACGCCGCGCATGACGATCTGGCCCGGCAGCAGCCGTTCCATGCACGACGCCCGGGATTGCCCTCGGCGCCCATCAGCGAATGCACGTGGCAGTCGATCAGGCCCGGCATGATGGTGCAGCCCGGCATGTCCATGCGACCACCGCGGCCGCAGATCTTCGCTCGTCGAGTACCGGCCATGAGCGAGCCGGTCTGCGTCGCGCGCGGCGGGTCGGTCGCGACGCCGCGAAGCGTTCTCGTCAAGGAGGTGAACTGGCTCGGCGACTTGGTGATCAGCTTGCCGGCGCTGCGCGCGCTGCGCCTCGCGTATCCCGCCGCCCAGCTCTCCGTGCTCGTGCGGCGCGACCTCGCGGGCTTCTTTGACGGCCTGCGCTGGGTCGATCGCGTGATTGCCTATCGCGTGCGCCGCGGCCTGCCGGGTCTCGCCGACCGCTGGCGCGTGGTGTCGGCGATCCGCGGCGGCGGCTTCGACCTGGCGGTGGCATTCCCGAAGAGCTTCGAAGCGGCGCTTTGGATGGTGCTTGGCGGCGTGCCGGTTCGCGCGGGATTGGCGGTGCAGGCACGCGGCGCGCTGCTCACTCATCGCACTGCCCCCGCGCGCGCTCTCGAAGACCGCCACCAGGCGAACGACTACCTGCAGATGCTGCGCGACACGCTGGGCATCGAGGGCTCGATCGGGGACACCGTGCTCGAGGTCGGCGACAAGCGCCAAGCGATGATGCGCGAGTGGCTGGCGGGCCGCCGCCGGCGGCCGGATCTGCCGCTGGTCGCACTGGCGGCGGCCGCCGCCTACGGGCCGGCCAAGGAGTGGCCGGCCGAGCGTTACGCGGCGCTCGTCGACCGGCTCGCCGAGCGTTGCGAGTGCGTTCTGGTCGGCGCTCCCGAGGAGCGGGGGCGCTGCGAAGTGATCGCCGCCGCCAGCCGGCCTGGAGCGGTCGTCGCCGCCGGAGCGACGGACGTGGGCGACCTGGTGGCGCTGCTCTCGCTCTGCGCGGCGTTTGCCGGCAACGACTCCGGAGCGATGCACGTCGCCGCCGCGCTGGGGATCCCGACGGTCGGCATCTTCGGCTCGACGCGGCCCGAACGGACTGGGCCGCTCGGGCCGCGCGTCCGGATTCTCCACCACAAGATCTCCTGCAGCCCGTGCCTCGACCGCACCTGCCGCTTCGGCCACTACGAATGCTTGAAAGCGATCTCGGTCGCCGAGGTCGCGGAAGCGCTTGCCGATCTCGGGATGATCGCTGGCGGAGCGCGCTGAGCGTGCCGCGGGATTCCGTACGGGCCGGCGTTGGTGTACGATCCGTGAATTTTCCCGGCCGCGCGCCGGCGAAGGAGGAACGAGATGGCCGAGCAGAAGGCGACCAACATCACCTGGCACGAGGGTGACGTCACGCGCGAGGAGCGCCAGGCGAACCTCGGGCAGAAGGGTGTCACGGTGTGGATGACCGGGCTTTCGGCCAGCGGCAAGTCGACGATCGCCGTCGCGCTCGAGAAGGTGCTGCTCGCCCGCGGCAAGCACGCCTACCGGCTCGACGGCGACAACATCCGCTTCGGCTTGAACAAGAACCTCGGCTTCTCCGCCGATGACCGCGCCGAGAACATCCGCCGTATCGGGGAGGTCGCCAAGCTCTGCGGCGACGCCGGCATGATCACGATCACGAGCTTCATCAGCCCCTACCGGCGCGACCGCGACCTGGTGCGCAAGCTCCACGAGGACGCCAAACTGCCGTTCCTCGAGGTCTACGTGGAGTGCGCGCTCGAGGAGGCCGAGAAGCGCGATCCGAAGGGGCTCTACAAGAAGGCGCGCGCCGGCGAGCTCAAGGGCTTTACCGGCATCGACGATCCCTACGAGGCGCCGGAGCGTCCCGAGCTCGTGCTGCGCAGCGACCGCCTGACGGTCGCCGAATCGGTCGCCGAGCTGCTCGCGGCGCTCGACAGCCGGGGTCTACTCGGCGCTTGATCGCCACCCCGCGGGGCGCCATAGGATCGGCGCGGCCGTGGTCATGGACGATCGGAATGTTAGACGAGCGAGGTGCCGCGCCGTGCGCGGAGCGGGCGGGCAACATGCCTCGTCCGTCGCCCCCCGGGTAACGCGCTGCGAGTCGTCGTCCTCGGCAACCGCCTGAACCACCGTCGAGATCGTTTCCGCGAAGCTCACGACTGTCTCATCGCGCGGATCAGGATGTCGGCGACCTCCGGCCGCGAAAACTCCATTGGCGGCCGCTCACCCCGCGACAGCATCTCGCGTACCTTGGTACCCGACAACGCGATGTGGTGCTCCCTCGAGTGCGGGCAGGTTTTGGTCGACGCCATCCCCTCGCAGCGCTGGCACCAGAACGTGTGCTCGTAGAAGAGCGGCGTGATGCCGATCTCCTCGGCGGAGAAGTTGTCGAAGATGCGGTGGGCGTCGTAGGTGCCGTAGTAGTTGCCCACCCCCGCGTGATCGCGGCCGACGATGAAGTGCGTGCAGCCGTAGTTCTTGCGCAGGATCGCGTGGAAGATCGCCTCGCGCGGCCCGGCGTAGCGCATGTTGGCCGGCAGCACCGAGAGTACGACGCGGTTGGCGGGATAGTAGTCCTGGAGCAACGCCCGGTAGCAATCCATGCGCACGGGCGCGGGGATGTCGTCGCCCTTGGTCTCGCCGACCAGCGGGTGGATGAGCAGACCGTCGCAGCTCTCGAGCGCGCACTTCTGCAGGTATTCGTGGGCGCGGTGGATGGGGTTGCGGGTCTGGAACGCGACGATCCGCTTCCAGCCCTTCTCGGCGAACAGCGCGCGCGTCTGCGCGGGGGCCAGCCGGTGATCGGGGAACTCGATCTCGCTCGGATGATCGAGCACGGTGACGCGTCCGCCGAGATAGACCTCGCCCTGCGCGTACACCGCGGCTACGCCCGGATGCGCCTCTTCGGTCGTGCGATACACTTCCGCCGCCTCGCGCTGCTTGTCGGGCCGGTACTTCTCGGCGAGATGCAGCACGGCGAGCGGCTTGCCGCTCTCCTCGACGAGCGCGACGTCCTGGCCGAGCGCGCAGCTCTCTGACTCTTCCTTGGAGACGGCCAGCGTGACCGGAATCGTCCACGGTAAGCCGCCGGCGAGACGCATGCGGGAGACCACGGAATCGTAGTCGGCCTCGCCCATGAAGCCATCGAGCGGGCTGAACGCGCCGATCGCAATCATCTCGAGGTCGGAGATCTCCCGGCGCGTCAGCACGATCCGGGGGAGGTTGGAAATGCGTGACATCCAGCGGTCGCGCTCCTCGGCCTGGACGAACCGCTGGACGAGCTTCCCGCCGTGGGGGGCGATGGTTTCGGTCATTGATGGTCTCCTGTGGTGATGTTCACGTTGAGCAAAGCGAGCAACCAGGTCGCGACGGAAAGGCCGCCGGCCGTGCTTCCGGCCGCTGCCAGTCCACTCGCCACACGCTGGCGCGCTCGATGGGTTCGATCCCGAGCAGCGCGCGCAGCGTCATCAGGGCGAGGAGCGTGCCGAGCAGGGCGGATGGCTCGTCCACGGGCTCGGCGCCGACGAGCGCGGCGAGACAATCGCGGCATGCGCGCCCGGCGGAGAGCTGCACACAGAGCAGGCGCTCGGCGCTGCCTCCGCCCCAGACCACGACGGCGCCGCTCGGCAGGCGGGTGGGGAGTGGAGCGCCGATCACGACTGCGGCCGACGGCTGCTCCACGGCATGGGGGAGCAAGCGGCAGTCGGGGTTTCGCCGCGCGATCAGTCGTTCGATCTCTTCGAGCCCGCCGCCGCACATGCCGAGCGCGGCGGCGGCCGCGCCGTCGAGCGGCGCATCCCCGAGGGCTATCTCGCCGACGCCGGCGCCGGCGAGATAGCTCACGCAGAGAAGAGCCGCGTCTCCTCGCCCGTACAAGTTGACCGTCGCGCCGAGCAGGCGGTCCTGCCCGCGGCCACCGACTTCGCCGAGGATCACCTGGCGGCAATAGCGGTCGACTTGGACGTCTGTGAGCATGTCAGGGATTCGCGATGACGCTCGTGGAGCGGGGCCGTGGAGGGGTCGGTGCTGGCGGTTACTCGATCACGTTCTTCTCGATCGGCTCGACGCGCACGCCGAGCGACGACAGCCACCGGATGGCCGCCGTCACCTCGCGCTCCGCGCCTTCGATCTCCAGCGCCACCAGGCCAACCTCGGCCGAGATGTTGGCCCCGCGGATGTTGGTGACCACATGGAACTTCTGGCCAAGCTGATAGATGACCGGTTCCTTCAAGAGCGCCGGCGGGTAGGTGAGGTAGACCTTCTCGCGGACGCTCGCGCAGGCCATTCGTGTCTTGGATCGCACGGCTCTCAAGGCCTGGGCTCCGCCGGACCGAGCTTCTGCCAGCCGATCCACAGGTTGGTCGACAGATAGCGATTGCCGAAATCGGGGAACAGAACGACGATCAGCCCCTCGCGAATCTCGCGCCCGACCTCGAGCGCCGCCAGCATTGCTGCCCCCGAGGATTGGCCGAGCACCAGGCCCTCCTCGCGGCCGAGCCGGTAGACCATGTCGTAGGACTCTTCGGTCGATGCCGGAATCTTGCGGTCCAGCTCGTGCTCCTTGTAGATCCCGGGCACGATCGAGCTCGCCATGTGCTTCAAGCCCTCGAGACCGTGGAAGGCGTCGTCGGGCTCGACGCCGATCACTCGCACGTCGCGCCGCTTCGACTTCAGAAACCGGCCGGTGCCCATGATCGTGCCGCCGGTGCCGAGGCCGGCCACGAAGTGCGTGATGCGCCCGCCGGTCTGCTGCCAGATCTCGGGGCCCGTGGTGCGGAAGTGGGCGAGGGGGTTCGCTTCGTTGAAGTACTGGTCGGGCTTGAAGTAGCGCTCGCGGGCCTCGCCGTAGATCTCGCGGCAGAGGCGAATCGCGCCGTCCGAGCCTTCGAGGGCGCTCGAGAAAATGATCTTCGCCCCGTAGGCGGCGATGATCTTCTTCCGCTCGCGGCTGACGTTCTCGGGCATGACGAGCTCGACAGGATAGCCGAGCGCCGCGCCGATCATCGCCAGCGCGATGCCGGTGTTGCCGGAGGTCGAGTCGATGATCGTCTTGCCGGGACGTAGCGCGCCGCTCTCCAACCCCTCCTGCACCATGCTGAGCGCCGCCCGGTCCTTGACCGAGCCGCCCGGGTTGAGTCCCTCGATCTTGGCGTAGATGCGGACCCCGGGGGCCAGGTCGCGCGCCACCCGGTGGATCTCGACCATCGGCGTGTTGCCGATCAGGTCGAGGACGGACGGCCCCTCCACGGGGGCCGTCCGTGCCCTGCGTAGATCTACCGTGGCGGAGGCCCCGCGCCTCGCGTCGCTCCCGCTAGTGGAGTCTCGCACCCAAGCCGCCGGCGATCGCGGGAACGATCGACAGCTCATCGCTCTCTTTGACCGCGGTCTCGAGGTTCTGCAGGAAGCGGATGTCGTCGCCGTTCACGTAGATGTTGACGAAACGCCGCACGCGTCCGTCGACCTCGCAAAGGCGCTCCTTGATACCGGGAAACCGGCTGTCCATCTCGGCCACTACCTGACCGACCGTCGCCCCGCTCGCCACCACTTCGTCGGCGCCGCCCGTGAACTTCCTGAGCGGCGTGGGAATTCGCACCTTGGCCATTTTCGCTCGAGTCCTCCTTCGCTCGTTTATAGCCGCCGGGCCGGCCTCACTGAAGCGCCGCTCGCTTCGCCGGGGCGTCGCCGAGGCGAGCGTACAGCGCGTCGAAATCCGCTAGCCGTGAGCTGATCGTGAACGGCTGCGCGACCGCTCCGTCGACCGCCTCGAGGGTCTTGTAGCCGTTGCCCGTCACGCACACGACGATCGATTCGTCGCGCGGGATTCGACCCTGCTCGACGAGCTTCTTGGTCACCGCCACGGTCGTGCCGCCCGCCGGCTCGGTGAAGATGCCTTCGGTGCGCGCCAGTAGCTGGATCGCCTCGACGATCTCCGCGTCGGTCACCGACTCGCCCCAGCCCCCGCTCTCGCGCACGGCCTTCAGCACGTAATAGCCGTCAGCCGGGTTGCCGATGGCGATCGACTTGGCGATGGTCTTCGGCTTGACCGGGGTGATCAGGTCGGCGCCGCGGTGGAGGGCCTGCACGACCGGCGCGCAACCCGCGGCCTGGGCGGTGTAGATCGCCGGCATGGCGTCGCTGACCAGGCCGATCTCGCGCAGCTCTTTGAACGCCTTGGCGACCTTCGGCAGGATCGTGCCGCCAGCCGTGGGGACCACCACGTGCTTCGGCAGCTTCCAACCGAGCTGCTCGGCGATCTCGAAGCCGTAGGTCTTGGCGCCCTCGGTATAGTAGGGGCGGATGTTGACGTTGACGAACGCCCAGCCGTACTTGTCGGCGATCTCGCTGCACAGGCGATTGACGTCGTCGTAGTTGCCCTCGATGGCGACCACTCGGGGCCCGTAGATCGCCGAGCCGATCACCTTGCCCTTCTCGAGGTCGTGGGGGATGAAGACGTAGCAGATGAGCCCGGCGCGCGCCGCGTGCGCCGAGACCGAGTTCGCGAGGTTGCCGGTCGACGCGCACGACACCGTGTCGAAGCCGAACTCGATCGCTTTGCTGATCGATACCGAAACGACGCGATCCTTGTAGGAGAACGTCGGATGGTTCACCGAATCGTCCTTCACCCAGAGCTCGGCGACGCCGAGCTCTCGCGCCAGGCGATCGGCGCGCACCAGCGGCGTGAAGCCGGAATGGAGGCCGACCGACGGCTCGCTCTCGACGGGAAGGAGCTCACGGTAGCGCCAGAGGTTCCGCGGGCGCGACTCGATGACCTCGCGGGTCATGCGGCGCGCGACCGCGCGGTAGTCGTAGACGACCTCGAGCGGACCGAAGCAGGTCTCGCACACGTGGGCGGCGACCTGCGGATAGTCGGCGCCGCATTCCCGGCACTTCAAACCGATTACCGTGCTCATCGCATCTCCTTCGACGGAAGGCTCGCCGCCGCGGCGGCGCCGGCGCGGGCGAGCGCCGGCCTCACCGGTCCGCACAGCGGGCAATGAATCGAACGGCGAAGGCTCACCTCGCGCACCTCGAGCGTGCGGGCGTCGATCGTCAACAGACGGTCGACGCCCGGCTCTCCCGCGAGCACGCGCAGCGCCGCCCGCGCCTGCAGCACGCCGACCGCGGCGGCAAGTGGTCCGAGGATGCCCGCGTCGTGACATGAGCCGGCCTCCCCGTCGGAGGGAGGCTCGGGGAACAGGCAGCGCAGGCAGGCGCCGCGCCCGGGGACGATCGTCAGCAGTTGCCCGCGCAGCCCGACCGCCCCGGCGTACACCAGCGGCTGGCCGCGGCTCACGCAGACGTCGTTCAACAGGAACTTCGCCTCCGCGTTGTCCGTGGCGTCGATTACCACATCGTAGCCAGCGATCCGCCGCGCGACCCCGGCCTCGCTCGTTAGCCGCTCGACGTGGGGCTCCGCGACCAGCGACACGCGCAGGCGGCGGAGCTTTTCCGCCGCGACCTCCGCCTTGGGGCGGCCGACGTCCGGCGTTTCATGGAGAACCTGCCGGTGCAGGTTCGAGACCTCTACTCGATCGCCGTCGACGAGGCCGAGGCGGTCGACCCCTCGCGTGGCGAGCTCGAGCGCAGCGGCGGCGCCGAGACCACCGACGCCGACGATGACGGCCGAGCCGTCCGGAGCCCTGTTGCTGTCGACCACGCGAGACAAGGTGCCGAGACTACCATCGGCCGCGGTCAATTTCGAGCCGAGGAGCTTGGCTGGGTCTGGGCGTCGGAAACGTTGGTCAGGGCTGGGGGAGACGGGGCCGCGGGCACGGGGCCGCGGGCGAGCGATGGCCGCCCGAGCGTCTCGACCAGCGCCGGCAGCGGGGCATCGGGCACGGCGACCTGCTTGCCCTTCAAGTCGGTGAGCGCGCCTTGCGCTTCGGAGAGATCGGCGCTCTTCGGGTACTGCGAAACCAGCGAGGCGTAGGCCAGGGCCGAGCGGGCGAGATCGCCGCGCTTGCGGAAGTATCTCGCGAAATGCGCGAGGCCGGCGGCGGTAACGTCGGTGTCGGGGTAGTTCTCGAGCAGACGGCGAAGCCGCGCCTCGGCGCCGACCGGATTGTTCCAGATGAGGTAGAACTTGGCGATCGAGAACTCGTGGTCGGCGAGCGTCTCGCGACACCCCTTGAGCTTCTGTTGCGCCTCAGCCGTGAACGGGCTGTCGGGATAGCGCTCGATCACCGATCGGAAGTGCGCCTGCGCGTTCTCGGCGGCCCGCTGGTCGCGGTCGCGCGTGCCCATCTGATCCATGTAGGCGAGCGCCGTGTAGTACTCCGTCAGCGCCAGGTTGGGATTCGTCGGATGCATGCGCTGGAAGTCTTGGAAGGAGGCGATTGCCTCGGCGTACTGCTTGTTCTGGTACTGCGCCTGGCCGATCTTGAGCTGCGCCTCCTCGCTGTAGTCGCTGAACGGGTACTCCTCGAGCAGTTTCTGGTACTGCTGGATCGCGAGGTCGTAGTAGCCGGTCTGCATCGCCTCGTTCGCCTTCTGCGAATACTCCGTGTCGGTGAGCACCGGCCCGGTGCTGCACGAGGTGAGCGTCAACAAAAGAACCGTCAGAGCTTTTTTCAAGTGCAATCGTTCCTCAACGCGCCAGGAGCAATCGATCCCGGCTCTCGCCGAGGTACCAATAGCGGAGATAGAGGAGGGCCGCCAAGTTGTAGCCGCTGTGACAGATGATCGGCGGCAGCAAGCTGCCGGTCAGTTGGAACAGCAGCCCGAACGCTAATCCGACGGACGACGCCCAGATCACGTAGCTCAGATTGAGCGGGTGCAGCAGCCCGAACAGCACGCCGGAGGCGAAGATGCCGAACTCCCCCTGCACGGCGCCGCGGAAAAAGATCTCCTCGGAGACGCCCGACAACAGCGCCAGCCCGGAGATCTCGGCGAGCGTTAGGCTCTTGCCGAACGGCGTGAGCAGATCGTCCCACACGCCCTTCATCTCGCGCAGGAGCAGTACCCGCGAAGCCCAGACCGAAGTGAAGAACGGCAGCGACAGGCATAGCGCCGAAGCCGATAGCACGCCGATCAACAGGTCCGTGCCGCTCGCGCGCAGGTGGCCGAGCACGCCGAGATCGCGAGCCCAGCTCCAGACCACGGCGCCCGCGACCAGGCCGAGCGCGAGCTTGCCCTCGAGGCGAATGATCCGCGATTGGCAGAACCCCGCCGGCCGGGAACGGTCTTCGAGGCTGCCGCCCGAGATCAGTGATTGACGCGCGTTCATCGAGGGTGTTAGTGGGCCGCCATCCCAGCCCGTAGCGCAGGCGCATTATTGCCGCAATTCCAAAACGCCCGCAAGGACGCCGTTCCGAGGAGAGCGCAGCGTGCGCGAGCTTCGTGATCTGTGGCGGGACACGCGCTTGGTGGTGTTCACGGCGATTTCCGCGGCGCTTTACGCGGCGATCCTCGTGCCCTTCAAGGTGATGCCGATCATTCCCGGCGTCACCGAGCTCCGCCCGGCCAACGCGGTTCCCGTGATCTGCTCGCTCTTGTTCGGGCCCGCCGCCGCGTGGGGCAGCGCGATCGGCAACTTGATCGGCGATCTGTTCGGCGGCATCGGTCCGGGCGACGTGTTCGGCTTCGTCGGCAATTTTCTCTACGGGCTCGTTCCCTACCGCGCCTGGGAGGCGATGGGTGGTGGCGATCCCGTGCCGCAGTCGCTCGGCGATTGGCTCCGCCTGCTGTTCGTCGTGCTGCTGGCGGCGGCGGCCTGCGCGCTGGTCGTCGGCTGGGGGCTTAACCTGCTCGGCTTCGTTCCATTCCCGGTGCTCGGCAACCTGGTCTTGTGGAACAACCTGGTCGCCGCCGGCGTTCTCGCTCCGCTCACGCTGCGCGTGCTCTACCCGCGCGTGCGATCCGGCGGCTTCCTCTACGTCGAGATGGTGAGCGGGCGGCCGCGGCGCGCGCGCGGCCAGCGCCTGTGGCTCGCCGGCGCCGCGCTGTTCGCGCTCGGCGGGCACGTGGCGGGCAACCTGATTTACGCCGGACTCTGGCTGCCGCCGTGGGTGGCAGCGTTCGGCGTCGCCACGCCGAGCCGCTCCTTCGAGATCGGCGTCGGCCTAGCTCCGTTTGTCGCCGGCGTGTTCGCCTGCGTGCTTCGCCTGTGATGGACGACGAGGCGCTGGCGTACGAGGACTTCGCGGTGACCTACGCCGCGCCCCCGGCCGAAGCGCTCCGTGGCGTTTCGCTGCGAGTCGCGCGCGGCGAGATGGTCGCCGTGCTCGGCGCCACCGGCGCTGGTAAGTCGACGCTTCTGAAATGCGCCAATCGCCTGGTGCCCACGCTGCGGCGGGCGGAGGTCAGCGGCGTGCTCCGCGTGCTCGGCCGGCCGGTGGCCGGCCTCGCCGTCCACGACCTCGCCGATCGGGTGGGATTCGTCTTCCAGGACTTCGAGGCGCAGCTCTTCTCGACGAGCGTGGAGGAAGAGGTGCTGTTCGGGCTCGAACAGCTCGGCGTCGATCCCGGCCGGATGGAAGCGCGCATCCGCTCCGCGCTCGCGGCCGTCGGCCTGACGGGCTTCGAGCGGCGCGACCCGACGACGCTCTCGGGCGGCGAGAAGCAGCGCCTGGCGATCGCCGCGGTGCTGGCGCTAGCGCCGGAGCTCTGGCTCCTCGACGAGCCCTCCACGGATCTCGATCCGGCCGGGCGCCAAGAGCTGTTCGCGCTGCTCGGCCGGCTGCGCGAGGGGCGGGGGACGTTGGTCGTTGTCGAGCACGACGCCGAGGCGATGGCCGGCGCGGATCGCTGGGTGGTGCTCGATCGCGGGAAGATCGCGCTCGCCGGGCGGCCGCAAGAACTGATCGAGCGCACCGACGATCTTGCGGCACTCGGCGTGCGGCCGCCGGATCTCGCCGTGGCTTGCTGCCGGCTCGGCGTGGCCGCCTGGCCGCTCGAAGTGGACCGCGTCGCCGAACGCCTGGGCGCGCTCGGGCGGCGGCCGCGCCCGGTGCCGAGCGCGGGGGTGGAGAGCGCCGGGGAAGTGCTCGTCGAAGCCAGGGGCCTTCGCTTCGCATACGAAGACCAGGCTCGCCCGGCGCTCGACGGTGTCGACTTCGCGTTGCGGCGGGGGGAGTTCGTGGCGCTGGTCGGCGCCAACGGCTCGGGAAAGAGCACACTCGCGCGGCGGATCGCCGGACTCATCGACGGCGGCTCGGGAGAGGTGCGGTGGCGCGGCCGGCCGCTCGGCGCGCTGTCGGCGGTCGAGCGGGCGGCAGCCATCGGCTACGTGTTCCAGAACCCCGACGAGCAGATCTTCGCTGCCACCGTCGGCGAGGAGATCGCCTTCGGCCCGCGGCAGATGGGCTGCACGGCCGACGAAGTGTCGGCGCGCGTGCGGGCGACGATCGACGCGGTCGGTCTCGGTGGACTCGAAGAGTGTGATCCCTTCCTGCTCGGCAAGGGCGAGCGGCAGAAGGTCGCCGTGGCTTCGATCCTCGCGCTGCGGCCGGCGGTGCTGATCCTCGACGAGCCGACGACCGGTCTCGACTTCGCGGAGCAGCGCGGGCTGATGGACGTATTCGAGGGCCTGCACGCCGCGGGCCAGACGGTCGTGATGATCACCCACGTGCCCTGGATGGTCGGCAGCTACGCGCGGCGCAGCGTGCTGCTGCGCGACGGGCAGGTGCGCTTCGACGGCGCGGTCGCCGAGCTATTCGCCGACGAGGCGCTCTGCCGGGAGGCCGAGTTCGTGCCGCCCGAGATCGCGCGGCTCGGCAACCGCCTCGGCGTCGTGGCGCTCGACGTCGACCGCTTTCTCGCCTCCTGGGAGTGAGATGCGCGTCAACCTCTACCTCGACCGCGCGACTTTCCTCCACCGCCTCCACCCGCAGGTGAAGCTCGGCATGCTCGCCGCCACGTTCGCCTCGGTCTATGCCATCGACCGGCCGCTCTGGGTGCTGCCGATGACCGTCACGCTCGGCCTGCTGCTCGCCGCGGCCGGTGCGCTCGGCAACGCGCGCCGCTTCGCGCCGATGCTCGTCGCCGTGCCGGTCGCCACGTTCACCATGTGGAGTCTCTTCTACGGCTACGGCTCGAATGCCGCCGCCGCGGCGCAGTCCCGCTTCGAGGCCATGGAGTTTGCCGCCGCCATGGCGCTCAAGCTCGAGAGCTTCGTCTTGTCGAGCATCCTCTTCCTGTCGATCACCCGGGTCGAGGAGTTCACCGAGGCACTGCGCGGGCTCGGTGTTCCCTACCGGGTGAGCTTCACGGTGGCGATGTCGTTTCGTCTGGTGCCGCTGTTTCTCGGCTCGGCGCTGTCGGTGGTGGCGGCGCAGCGGGCGCGCGGGCTCGACTTCAACCGCGGCAGCGTGTTCGTGCGCCTGCGTCGCTACGTGCCGGTGATCGTGCCGGTGTTCATGGGCGCGCTCCGGCGCGCCGACGCCATGGCGATGGCGCTCGAGGCGCGCGGGTTCGGCCGGCAGACGAACCGCGCGTCGTTCGTCCGCTCGCGGGTCTCGGCCCGGGATCTAGCCGTCGGCTCGCTGGTCGCAGCGGTCGTCGCCGCCTATGTCGCGGCCTGGGCACTCGGCTACGGCCGGATCGGCGGCGGGCGGTGAGGGCGGCGGAGAGGCGCTGCGCGTGGCTGGTGCTGGCGGCGCTGCTGCTCGCCGCGCCGTCGGCATACGGGTGGGGATTCGCCAGCCATCGGATGATCGAGGAAGAGGCGATCGAGACGCTCTCCGAGCCGCTGCGCGGCTACTTCCGGGCGCACCGGGAAGAGATCTCCGACGGGTCGATCGAGCCCGACACGGTGCTGCGCGAGCGGTACGGGCGGCGAGAAGCGATCAAGCACTTCATCGACCTCGACCTCTACGGCGCGCCGCCGTTCCCCGATCTGCCGCGCACCCATCGAGCGGCGGTCGAGCGGTTCGGCAGACAGGTGGTCGGCGAGCGCGGCACGCTGCCCTGGACGATCGAGCAGAAGCACGCCCGTCTGGTGCGCGAGATGCGCGCCGGGCGCTGGCGAGAGGCGCTGAAGACGGCGGCCTACGCCGGTCACTACGTCGGCGACGCCACCATGCCGCTGCACGCCGTCTCGAACTACGACGGCCGCGCGAGCGGCAACCCGGGCGTCCACAAGGCGGTCGAGCACGACCTCGTCGACGAGCGCAGCGCCGAGTACCGCAGGCGCGTGCGGGCGCGCCGCCTCCGCGCGGCCGCGGCGGACTACGGGCGAGACCAGATCTTCGCGGTGCTTTTCGAGAGCTTCAATGCCGTGCCCGATCTGCTCGACGCCGACCGCCGGGCTCGGCGGCTGGGCGCCGTCGGCTCGCCCGCGTACCTTGAGGTGCTCGACGACCGTGCCGGGGCGCTGCTTACGGCGCGCCTCTCGCGCGCCGTCGAAGTGCTCGGCGCCTTTTGGCAGTCGGCGTGGGAAGAAGCCGGACGTCCGACTCCCCGATGAAACCGCCCCCGCGTCGTGCGAGGCCCCACGTGCCGCGCGAGCGCGCAAGAGACGCCGAAGAGCTACGCGCGGGCTCTGCCGCAGACGAGCATCGCTTCGCCGCCTCCCGTTCCCTGCTGCTCGCCTTGGGAATGTTCGCCTGCGAGCGAGCGTAGGAGTCTCGCACGATGGGTTCCTCCGCCGACCCCACCTCTTCCTCTTCCAACAACCACTCCCCCCCTCCCTGATCGCCGGCCGTGATAGCCCAACGTGTCTTACGGCGGAGACGGAGGCCTTACCTCGGGCGGCTTTTTTTTCTGGCGTAATCGAACCCGATAGGGTATCGGGGGCAGTGGAGTGTCTGTTTCATCAGTCCCTGGAGCAGACGCTGGTCTGACGGGAGGCCAGCGGAGTTCCTCGATTCTTGGGTCGGGAGAGGAAACCCGGGGCACAGAGTGATTTCACGTCGCGACTGGAAATCTATCTGAAACGTCGATCGAGATCGCCGCGTTGGTCACAGACGACCTACGGAGGGTCGGCCAATCTGGGGTAAGAAACAAAACCAACAATAGTAGAGGAGGAAGCTCGTATGAGTCTCAGAATCATAGACGGTGACAGCCATTTCCTAGAGCCATTGAATCTTTGGGAACAGCGCATCGATTCTAAGTTTCGGGACCGCGCGGTCCGTTTCAGGGAGGATCCCAGTACCGGTTCCTATACCATGTCGGCAGATGGAAAGCCGTTGCCCGAGTATCTGCTCGGCCCGCTGTTCGGAGACCTCGCCGCCTATGGGAAGAAGGAAAAGGGCGAGAAGTGGGACCAGTTTGACGAAACATCGCTACTGAGTCCTGAGTGGCAGGATATGGGTAAGCGAATTGAGTTTCTGAATCACGAGAAGATCGATGCACAGATCATCTATCCAACCATGGCGATTCTCTGGGAAACCGTGGTGACCGATCCTGCTCTCGCGGCCGCGCATTGTCGCGCGTACAATACCTGGGCATTCGAAATGGTGGCCGACCATAAGGACCGGATGTTTCCGGGTGCCCACTTGTCCATGCGCGATCCGGCGCTCGCAGTAAAAGAGCTCGATCGCGTCGCGAAGTTGGGGGCTCGCACCGCGTTTGTGGCGGCCATCCCCGTCGGCGGAAAGAGCTTTGGACACCCTGATTACGATCCGATTTGGGCTGCGGCGCAGGACTTGAATATCTCCGTCAGCGTTCATATCAGCTTTCACCTGGACTACGCGGGAACGGCCTGGTACCGGGACAGAACTCCTGGGATGATGTACCTCTCAGTGAACGCCCCGCAGGAGCCGCGATTGGCGCTCACGGCGATGATGTTCGATGGAGTTTTCGAGCGCTTTCCCAAGATTCGCGTAGCCACGGTGGAAGCGAAATCGGGTTGGGTAGGAGAGTGGCTGGAACGAATGGACTATCATTTCGGATATCAGGGCCACCACTCGCAGATGAAGATGCCCGCGACGGATTATTTCAATCGCAACATTTGGATCCAATGCGATCCGGCAGAAAAGATGCTTCCCCATGTGATCCAGGTTGTGGGGGATGACAAATTTTTCATGGGATCCGACTACCCGCATGGAGAGGGGTTCCCGGAACCCGTGGCCACAACCCGCAAGGCGCTTGCCGGCATGCCAAACGAGTCTGTCGATAAGATCCTCGGGGCTAACGCGGCCGCATATTACTCCGTATAGCCAAGTCAGCGTTGGCCGACAGCGGACGGAGAGCCGAGGCGAACGGTTCCCGTCCGCCGTCAGTTTTCGCGACGAGCGACTCACGAGTCGCTCGTCGCGGCCTGATTCGCTTGGCACCTGGGTGGTTCCCGCACCAATCTCCAAGGGCTTGATGGCGCGTCGGGATGGAAGATGAGCTGCACTTGGCCGGGGAACCTCACAGAGCTTCGCCGACCCCGCCTCCCACGCCTCGCCATCTTCACTCACCCGCCGTGGGGTGACGCCTCGGACTGCTCGCTCGCTGGACTTTGACATGACCATGAGCTTCCAATAGCGTTACCATTTCTTGCGTGCTTTTTCTTTTTGCAGACGGGCCACCTGCGGCCGTCCCAACCGACGGAGTCGTGACCATGAAAATTATCGTCGACTACGACCTGTGTGAATCGAATGCGAGATGCATGGATGCTTGTCCGGAGTGCTTTCGGGTCGAAGAGGACGGGACCCTCACGGTCCTTGACGAGCAGCCTCCGGAAAAGATTCGCCACAAGGTCGAGGACGCCGTGGCCCGGTGCCCTCGTCATGCCATTCGCCTCGAAGGCTGAAGCGAAGCTCGAATATACGCAACGATCAGGCCGTGCAGGGTCGACGTACGACCGAGCTGCACGGCTTGCAAGCCCGGCGTTCCGGTGTCACCATCACTCGGGGTCCGGGGCCGCGCTGACTGCCCTATCATCCCAAGCCCATGTCCTGCAGTTTCGGCTCGCTCTCGTGATCCGCGCGTGTGAGCCCGGCTTCTCCCACTGAAGCCGCGGACGACATCCGCGATGCGTTCGTCGTCGTCGGCAACGAGCACCGCGCGGATGCTCTTCTTTCAGAAATCCCGTGCGGTGGACACAAGCCTCTGGGCAAGCCGAGGCATTGGCAAACAGCGAAAGCCGCCGGTCAACTGCTACTCCTTGGTCCTATCTGTTCACCGCGCCGATCCTCGATGTTACCGGCGGTACGGGCGCGAACAAACTCACCAATGCCGGCAATGGCACGCTTGCCCTCCGGGATAAATCTCGCCATCAAGTGCCACACGTGCATCATCCCTGGCCATTCTTCCAGGATGACATCGACGCCAGCCGCTTTGGCCTTCTCGGCGAATCGGATGGAATCATCGAGCAAGATTTCTTCGCTGCCGACGTGAATCAATAAAGGCGGCAAGCCGGTACAATCGCCGTACACGGGAGAGGCCAAGGGATCTTCTGCCTTCTGCCCGTTAAGATACAATGCCCCAAAATACGATAGAGCCTGCGGGGTCAGAAGGCTATCCGCTGCCGCCTTGGTGACCCTCGACGGGCTCGACGAGGTTAAGTCGGCCCACGCCGACAAGCATACCCCACCGGCGGGCGAGGGGTCTCCACTGTCACGAAGAGACAGCAAGGTCGCAAGCGTCAGCCCGCCACCCGCCGAATCGCCGCAGATGACAATCTTGTTCGGCGCGATGCCGCTGGCCATGATTCCCCGGTAGGCGGCGACTCCGTCTTCAACCGCCGCCGGAAACGGATGTTCTGGCGCCAGACGATAATCAGCGATGAAGGCCCGAGCACCTGCCGCTTTGGCGATATCGAAAACCATGTCGCGGTGGGAATCGGGCGACCCCAGAACATAAGCACCACCATGTAGATACAAGATCACTCTCGACTCATCAGCGCCCGGTGGGCACAGCCATTCCCCGGGGATACCGCCAACGTCTGCCGTGTCACCCTTCGGCACACGTGCCAACGCCTTTGATACGCGAGTCAATGCAGCCCGTTCCTTTTCAACCGACCCTGCCTTACCGAGCTTCCGTTTTACCGTCAGTTTCGCAATTCCACCAATGATCTTAGCCTGCCAGCTCACGATCTGCCTCCCTTCTGCTATCTGGTCTCAGCCGATTGTCGGGCTCCAGTCTCAACGAGATGCGGCAAGGCTGCAAGTGTATTCGCTGGACCGTGAGTTAAGAATAAAGTGCTGATCATCCAGCCACTTGCCTCACGTTTCAGCCTTGTCGGAGCACTTGCCGATACGAGTCGAGAAGGCAGTGGCAATGGAAAGATCCTTGATCTGCGTGGATCTGTCGGACGCTGCCCGACGCGATGCCAAGTCGGAAGTTCATGAAATCACAGGAGATCCGTTCTTAACTCGCTGGCATTGCACCTATGCTGGGGGTTGCCGCTTTCGCTTGCGGCGGTGCGCCAGGATCAGATCCTCGGCGATCTCCACCATCCGCTCTTCGACGTGCAGCCGGTTCTGTAGAACGCAAGCCCTCCTCGCCCTATGGGGACCGAGGCGTTTCCCACTGCCGTTATTTCCAATTGCCAGTGTGATGGACGTTATGGTAGCGCTCCGCGTACCATGATCGCTCAGCAAAGGTATGACGCGAAATAGGGCGCGGGAACTACAAACTAAAGCTGAGGTAGAACGATGGAACAACGTAGTTTGTTGACGCCAGAGATCAAAGAGGACCCGTACCCGATCTATAGGGAGCTTCGCCGGGATGCGCCGGTGTGTCTGGTGGAGCCGGGCTACTGGATGGTCACTCGGTACGACGACGTATTCTACATCTTGCGAAACCCCGCGCTGTTTTCTTCTTCGGGAGAATCCATTGCGACGAATGTGGTAGGGCATGATCCCGATCCCCTGGCCGGCAGCATGATCGTCACGGACCCTCCGGAGCACACCCGTCTGCGGAGGATCGCGAATCGCACGTTTAACCAGCGCGCCATCGACCGGCTCGGGCCCCGCGTCAATGAAATCACCGACGAGTTGATCGGGAGGATCGCTGGGCGTGGAGAAAGCGACTTGGTCGCCGATGTGGCGGTCCCATTACCCCTGAGGGTGATTGCGGAGCTCCTCGGAATCGAGGCGGAGCGCCACAAGGATTTTAAGTTTTGGTCGGATGAGATCGTCAACGGGTTTAAGTGGACGCTTTCCGAAGAGGAGAGCACTCGGATTCGCGCGAGCGTGACGGAGTTTCGAGCGTTTATGAGGGCCAAGGTTGCCGATCGACGTGCCGAAAAGAAGGAGGATCTGATCAGCGCGTTGGTTCACTGTGAAGATGAACAGAGTAGTCTTACGGATGACGAAATCGTATCGACTCTTGTTCTATTGCTTGCGGCCGGAAATGAAACTACCACAAATCTGATCGGGAATGCGATTTTTTATCTTCTCGAGAACCCGGACCAGATGAAAATGGTGCTCGCGGATCCCGGCCTTGTCCCGAATGTAGTCGAAGAAACCGTTCGGTATGCGCAACCCGTGCAGAATCTATTTCGGCAAGCGACCCAGGACGTCGAATTGAGCGGGATCACGATCCCGAAAGGTGCAGTCGTCATGGCTTGCTCCGGATCCGCCAATCGAGATGAGACCGTCTTTCCGGACCCGGACCGTTTCGATATCACTCGTGACAATCAAAGAAGTCTCGGGTTCGGGCTTGGTATCCACCTCTGTTTGGGAGCCCCGTTGGCGCGGATCGAGGGTAGGGTAGCGTTGAACGCGGTTCTCACTCGTCTTCCGAACCTTTCCCTGGAAAAGGACGTCCCTCTGAAGTGGCAAGAGCCGTCATTTGTCGTCCGTGGATTGGAGGAGCTATGGGTCACGTTCGACCCGAGCGGAACTTGAACCTTAGTCCTAGTAAAACTTAGAACCTTGTCCAGAAAGTGCGGGGCAGGCCCTGTCCCCCTTGAGAAACACCTCGGCTTTTCCGGGGATGTTTAGACATCGAAGAGGAGGGTGAAATGGCAATGGATTTTGGCATGTTTTACGAGATCATGGTTCCCAAACCGTGGATCTCGCCCAGTGAGCGAGACGTGTATAAGCAAGTCCTGGCTCAGGTTGTGCAGGCGGAAAGGTCGGGGTTTTCTCATTTCTGGACTGTCGAGCATCATTTTCTGGAAGAATTTTCTCATTGTTCCGCTCCGGGCGTCCTGTATGGAGCCGTTGCGGCTCTGACCAAGACCATCAGGATCGGCCATGGGGTACGGCTCTCGCCGTTCCCGTACAATCATCCCGTGCGTGCTGCCGAAGCGGCTGCCACGTTAGATCTGATTTGTGACGGCAGGCTTGAATTCGGCACCGGTCGATCCGGAACGCGGATTGAATTGGAAGGTTTCGGGATCGATCCGAAACAGGCGCGCGCGATGTGGGAAGAGGCCATCGACGTGATCGTCGGATGCTGGACGAATGAGACGTTCTCTTGGGAGGGTAAGTATTTCAAGGTTCCGCCACGAGGCGTGATTCCGAAGCCAGCAATACGTGGCG
>CAVPWJ010000097.1:0-4212 GCA_963708955.1 uncultured delta proteobacterium | reverse complement strand
TGCTGCTCGCCGCGCTGTTCGGCTTGCCTGGGCTCGTGCTGCTCGGCTGCGCCCGCGGCCGCGGCTCGGCGCCGTGGCCGTGGCCGCGCGGCGTCGCCGTCGGGCTCGCCTTCGGCGTTGCCCTGGCCGGGGGGGTGGCGGTCGCGCTCGGCGCGATGCGCGTCTACTCGCTCGCCGCAGAGTGTATGGCCATGGCCGCCGTGACCGCCGCGCTCGCCGCCGCCGGTCGCTTTCGACTCGTCTGGCCGCTCGGGCGCGCTTCGCTCGTCGAGAGCGCTGGCTTCGTGATCGTCGGCGCGCTCGCGTCGTTGATCTTCCTCGGCCGGCCCTTCGAGATGCTGCTCGGGGAGCGGGACGCGACCGTCTACACGGTGAGCGGCATCGCGCTCGCCCGCGAGGGGTCGCTGGTGCTGCGCGATCACACCGCCGAGCTCATCGGCAACGAGGCGATGGGGCGATTCTATTCGGGACCCGTCAAGGCGAAGCGCGCGGACAAGCCGAAGCGCACCCGCTTGCCGCGCATTCATTTGCCGCAGCTCGTGAAGTACCCGGGATTCTACTACGTCGACGCCGATCGGCGTGAGATCATCGCCCAGGGGCTGCCGCTGCTGCCGGCGCTGATCGCCATCTTCTACGGCGCGTTCGATCTCGGCGGCGCGTTCGCGGCCAACAACTTCATCGGCGTCCTCGCGGTATGGTCGGTATTCGCGGCCGGAGCTTCGCTGGTTGGGGGGCTCGCCGCCACGCTGGGCGCAAGTCTGCTGGCGCTCAATCTGATCGAGGTCTGGGCGAGCCGGTATCCGGTGGCGGAGATCCTGCTCCAGATGCTGCTGTTCGCCGGCTTTGCCGCGTACCTGCGCGGTGACCGCCTCGGCCGTGGCTTGGCCGGCTTCCTGCTCGCCGCGACGCTGCTCGCCAAGGTCGAGGCGGCGCTGCTGCTCGCGCCGCTCGGCGTCTATGCGGCGGCGGCGGCCTGGCGTGGACGGCGAATTCCGGGCGCTTCGTTCTGGGTAGCCTACGGCGCGACCGCGACGGCGACCACGGCGTGCTGGCTGTTGTTCCAGGCCGACTACGTGCGCAACGCCTCCCGCATGTTCACGAGCCTGCAAGGGCGCATGGCGAAGAATTTCTCGGCGATGCCCGGGTCCGTGATGGTCGCGGGGCTGCTCGCCGTGACTCTTCTCGCCGGGATCGGCTTCGCGCTGCGCTCGGCGTCCTCCCGCCGCGAGCTCTCCCGGCCGCTGGCGCGCGGCCTGGCGATCGGCGTGGTGCTCTTCGCCGCATTCGGCTACTGGGTCCGGCCGCACCTCATCGGGCTCGTCGCCGGGCAGGGGAAGACGCTCGTCTGGCTCTCCTGGTACGTGAGCCCCGCCGTGCTGCTCGTCGGCTTCGCGGGACTCGCTCACTACCTGTGGACCCGGGCGGACCGGGAGAGCCTGTTCGTGCTCGGGATCTTGCTCACGCTGTCGGCGGTGTTCCTGCACTTCACGTTCGTGAACTTGATCCAGATCTACATGACCCGCCGCTTCGTACCGGCGGCGCTGCCGATGGTGTTGCTCTTCTTCGGCTATGCCGTGGCGACGTTGGGTACGGCGGGGACCGGTCGGGTACGCGTGGCGGCCTCGCTCGCCGCCGCGCTGGCGGCCGTCGCCGCGCTGCATGCGGTCTTCGCCCGCAGCCATCATCTCTACAGCCATCGCGAGTATCCCGGGCTCGCCCGGCGTTTCACGGAGCTTGCCGAGAGCCTGAAAGGGACGGACGTGGTGTTTCTCAGCGACGGTCCGGCGCGGAACCTGCTCGGCGCGACGCTCGAGTTCGTCTACGGCGTGAGGACGCTGGTGGTCTGGCCGCCGTACTACGAGCGCGAGCACGAGCTCATCCGGCGCTGGATCGACGAGGGTCTGGCCATCGGCGCGCTCACCGTCGACCACCCGCTCGACGAGACCCCCGGCGCCGAGGAGTTCGAGCCGCTCGATCACCCGACGTGGTGGATCAGCGTGCTCGCCCAAGCGGAGGACCGGTTTCCCCTGGATAGCGCACAGGATACCGCCACGATCACCCGCTACGCCGCGGGGCGCGGCTCCGATCCACTCTACGACTTCTGGAAGCGCGACGGGGCGAGAGTGACGGCCGTCGTCTGCGGCGACGGCGTGCGCCTGCTCGGCGGCAGCCGGTTCCTGTTGCGGCGGGTGCGCGTCGGCTGCCCCGCCTCTGGAGTCGCGGGGCGGAGCATGGGATACCTCGTTGGCGATGCGGACTCGGCCGTCTGGCAACGAGCGCTCGAGGCCTATGGCGCTCGCGTGGTGCGGCGCGAGCTCGGCGGCGCCGTGCTGTTCGACCAGATCAGCCCGCGGCCGGCCGGAGCGCCGCTCTCGCCCGCGGACTGGACGCTCGAGGCGAGCGACGGTCGCGGCTCGGAGCGGCTTGCCGTCGACGGCCGGCTCGACACCCGTTGGGGAAGCCACGCTCCGCAGCGGCCCGGGATGAGCTTCACGATCTCCTTCGCGCGGCCGACCGACGTCTCGTGGCTGAAGATCCGCATGGGCCGGCTCGCCACCGATCGGGCGCGCGGTCTCGTCATCGAGACTTCGGTTGACGGAGCGCGCTGGACTCGACAGGAAGTGCCCACCGTGATGGAGGACATTCGCTGGAAGGACGGAGCCCCCGAGGAGAACGCCGACGGCGACCTCGATCTCTGGGTGAACGCGACCGCGGTGCGGGCGCTGCGCCTGGTGAACCACGGCGAGAGCTCGCGCTTCGACTGGTCGATCGCCGAGCTGGAGATTCAGGGAAGGCCAGCGCGGTGAAGCTCGTCGTGCAGATTCCCTGCCTCAACGAGGCGGAAAACCTGCCGCGCGCGCTCGCCGATCTGCCACGCTCGATCGCCGGTATCGACGAGATCGAGGTGCTGGTGATCGACGACGGCTCGACCGACGGCACGGCGGAAGCCGCGCGGGCCGCGGGCGTCGATCACGTCGTGCGGCTTCGCCGGCGCCAAGGCCTGGCCCGCGTGTTCATGGCCGGCTTGAGCGCGGCGGTGCGGCTCGGCGCCGACGTGATCGTCAACTTCGACGCCGACAACCAGTATCGCGGCGCCGATATCCCGAAGCTGATCGCGCCGATCCTCGCCGGCGAGGCGGACATGGTGATCGGCGACCGCGAGGTTGGCACGGTCGAGCACTTCTCGCCGACCAAGCGCTGGCTGCAGCGGCTCGGTAGCTGGGTGGTGCGCAAGGTGTCGGCGACCGACGTGCCGGACGTCACCAGCGGCTTTCGCGCGCTGTCGCGCGAGGCGGCGCTGCGCATGAACGTGGTCACCGAGTTCACCTACACGCTCGAGACCATCATCCAGGCGGGGAAGCAGCGCCTGGCGCTCGCGCACGTGCCGGTGACGACGAATCCCCAGACGAGGCCCTCGCGGCTCTTCTCCACGACGTGGGACTACGTCAAGCGCTCGGCGGCCTCGATCATCCGCATTTACACGCACTACGAGCCGCTGAAGACGTTCAGCATCCTCGGCCTCGCGTTCTTCGGCGCCGGTATGCTGATCGGGCTGCGCTTCCTCTGCGACTACTGGTTCGGCTTCGGCCAGGGCAAGGTGCAGTCGCTGATCCTGGCCGCGGTGCTGCTGATCGTCGGCGTGCAGGTGCTGCTGATCGGGCTAATCGGCGACACCATCGCCGCCAACCGCCGATTGACCGAGGAGATCCTCTACCTGCAGCGCCGCTCGGCGGAGCGCGACGATCGAGGCGACGGGCGGGGGGCGAGGTGACGCCGGACGGCGCGGTGACGTTCGTCCTTCCCGCCTACAACGAGGAGGGCGTGGGCGTGGTGGTCGAGGAGATCCGCCGGCTCTATCCGCGGTCGCCGGTGCTGGTGGTCGACGACGGCTCGGCGGACGAGAGCGCCGCGCGAGCGCGCGCCGCGGGCGCCGAGGTGGTGCGCCATCCGTACAACAAGGGCAACGGGGCGGCGGTGAAGACGGGGCTGCGCGCCGCGCGCACCGACTGGGTGGTGCTGCTCGACGCCGACGGCCAGCATCCGCCCGAGGAGGCCGCGCGCCTGGTCGAGAAGCTCGGCGAGTACGATCTGGTGATCGGCGCGCGCGACGCGCGCGCCGAGGTCCACTGGTGGCGCCGCGCGGCCAACGCCGTTTTCAACGGTCTCGCCTCCTATCTCGCCGGTGTGCCGATCGCCGACCTGACCTCGGGC
>CAVPWJ010000096.1:0-11788 GCA_963708955.1 uncultured delta proteobacterium | reverse complement strand
ATAGAACGGTCGGGTAGTCCTGATGCTCGAGAGCAGACAGCACGGTGTGGCGAACCTGCTCCAGAAATGCGTCGAACGTCGGGTTTCCGGAGAGGTTCGCTCTCAAGACGACGGGGTTCGTGAAGAGGCCGACGATGCCTTCGAACTCGGCCCGGCTCCTGCCCACCATCGGGGATCCGACCAACAGGTCGTGCTGACCGGTATGGTAGGAGAGCAAAACCTGGAACGCCGCCAACAGCACCGTGTACAGCGTCGCCCCATGAGCCTTGGCTAGCGCCTTGAGCCTCGCGCTCAGTTTCGGGTCCATCGTGAAGTCGTGCGACGCCCCCCGATAAGTCGGAATCGCGGGACGAGGCCGATCGGTTCTGAGCTGAAGTACCGGCAGCCTCCCTGCGAGTTGCTTCTGCCAGTATGCCCACAGCCGCTCCCCTTCCGGGCTTGCCAGCATTTTCGCCTGCCATTGGACGTAGTCCGTGTATTGCAGCGCGAGAGGAGGCAGGATCGCCGGTGCGCCGGTCTTTTCGGCCGGGTACAGCGCGCCGAGCTCGTCGAGAATGATCGCAAGCGACCAGAAGTCGATGACGATGTGATGCACGACTAACAGAAGAATGTGCTCCCGTGTCGATCGACTGAAAAAGGTCACGCGCAGCAGCGGCCCTCGCTCCAGGTTGAACGGACGATACGCCTCGTCCAGTACTCGGCTCTTTAGTTTCTCGGGGCTCCAGGTCGAACCGTCCACTTCCTGGAAGTGGACCTGCTGGCGCTCGTGGACTCGCTGAATCGGTTTGCCGAGGCGCACAGGAAAAGTCGTGCGCAGCGCGGGATGCCGATCGACTAGCGTCTGAAACGCACGCCTCAACGCCGGCGCGTCGATATCAGCTCTTATGCGCGCCGCGAAATTGACGGTGTAAACCGAGCTCTCGGGAGCGAGTTGATAGAGAAACCATATCCCTTGCTGATTGTAGGAGAGCGGATGAGACGACGCGGACTGGCCTGTCTTGTTCCGAAGAAGCTCGGCTAGCAGAGAACGCTTTGCTACTGGAGACAGGTCCGCGATCCGCTGGAAAGTGCTGCTCATTGACCAACTTCTTCCTCAGCCAATATATCCGTGAGCAATGAATTCACTTCCTCATCCGAAAGCTCGTCGATACCGCTGTTGCTCTGCTTGCTCTTGCGATGCGCAACTGCCGAGGCAAGAGATGCTGATGGCGTAAAAGAGTCTGATCCAAGCAGATGAAGTAGCTCCGCTGCGGCATGTTCAATGGTGGGTCCCGAGAGAAACTTCACCATCGGTACATTCACCCCTAGGTCGACCGCGATCACGTTCTTCAGCTCGATGGCCATCAAGGAGTCCAGCCCCAGATTGCTCAGGGGCTGCTGTACGTCCACCTTGGATGCGGACAGGCCGAGCACACGAGCCACCTGCTCGCTCAGGTAGGACTGCAGCAACTGGAGACGCTCCGCTGGTCCTGCGGCAAGGATCGTTCTCCTTTTCTCCTCTGGGTGGCCTGCTTGAGGCGGGTTGTCGACTTCCTCACGTGCAAGCACAGAGAGCAGCGGTGATTCGGCGCCCGCGGGATGAAACTGGCGATACCGCCGCCAATCGACGGGTACCACCGCGACTTGAGTTGAGCTCTGCGGGAGAAGTGTTTCCAGCACCTCCAGCGCTTGCGTGGGTGCGACGCTCTTGATTCCTAGGAGCGCGAGGCGCGCGGCGAGGCGTTTTCCTCCGGTCGTGTTTGCGAAGCCCAATTCGCTCCAGGCTCCCCAATTGATGCTGAGGGCCGGCTGGCCTCGGGCTTTTCGGTGATGCGCCAGGGCATCCAGGAAGGCGTTGGCAGCAGCATAGTTTCCTTGGCCAGGCTGGCCCAAGAGGGAACCCGCGGAAGAGAAGAGGACAAAGAAATCCAAGGGGGCGTCCTCGAGCATGCGATGCAGTAGCCAGCCACCCATCACCTTGGGCCGTAAGACCGAATTGAGTGCGGCGACATCGAGCTGCATCAGCAGTCCGTCCTGCAGCACTCCCGCCGCGTGCACCGTACCTCGGATCGGCGGCCACCCCTCGGCTCGAAACTCATCTAGAAAGGCGCCCAACTGGCCTTCATCCGCCACATCCACCGAGGCCAGATGTACGCACGCTCCCAAGGATTCCAGCTCCCGAATAGCGGCGATTTGGTGGGCCAGCCGGCTCCCCGCTTCTGCTGAGCCCCAGCGCATGCGTGGAGGGAGGTTCGTGCGTCCCAGGAGGATCAGCCGCCGTGCTCCTTGGTCTACCATCCAACGGGCGACCGAAAGGCCGAGGGCCCCCAGTCCTCCGGTGATCAGGTAGCTGCCGTCGGTGCGCAAGCTAAGAGGAGGTCCCTGGGTCGCCGATCGACCTCTGCGTACCAAACGACCGGCGTATCGCCGCCCTTGCCGGAACGCGATCTGATCTTCGCCGTCTGGAGCGGAGATTTCCTTCCACAACTGACGAGCGGCATCGTCGTGCAGCGAAGCCCCGGGGTCCAGGTCCATCAGGCCCCCCCAGAACATCGAGTGCTCCTGAGCAATGACGCGTCCCAATCCCCAAAGAGGTGCTTGCGCCGTATTCAGGGGCAAGTTCTCTTCCCCTACTGGCTGAGCTCCCGCCGTGATCAACCACACGCGAGGGACGTCACGCCCTTCGACACGGCCGAGCTCGTGGGTCAGGTGAAGTACGCTGACGCACCCCAGAAGCTGTGCTGCCTCGAGCGAGGTTGCCGTCATCTGTTCGGGAACGGACGCGTCCAGGCTCCAGAGGTGAACGACACCGCGGCAGATGGCTGGGTCCGCTGCCAGCACCGCATCGAGAAGCTGCCGAATATCTTCCGGACGCTCGGGTCGGATGCAAAAGTGGGTATCGTCGCTCCGCTCGTATGACTGTCCGTGATCGACCACGACGCTTCTTCCGCCGCCGGCGTCGATGACTGCTGCCAGCGCTTTTCCGACGCCGCCGCGGTCGGCAAAAATCAGCCAGGTTCTTGAACCCGCTGGTACGGTTGATTCCACTGTGTCCTGACCATCAGGACGATCCTTGGGCTGCCACTGGAACTCATAGAGCCAGTCGTCCGGATTCTCCTGAGTCGCGCGTGCGAGAGATTCGAAGCGTAATCCCAAAATCTCCACCGCGACATGCCCGGCATGGTCCAGGAGCCGCACGTCTCCCTTGGCGGTATCAACTTCCCGCGCCTGCAGACGGGCGTGACTCCATGGATTCAGGCCGGGTCGACCGTGGATGCGGATCTCATCCATATGAGTGGGCATGTAGGTGCCCTGGTCGCCATCTTCCGTCGCTCGAGCCGCTACACCCGCCCCAAGCGTCTGTAGGCAAGCGTCCAGAATCGCCGGGTGGAATTGACAGGCGTCGAACCCTCCATCCAGTGCATCAGGAATCTTCACTTCACCCAGCATTTCACCGTTGAACCGCCACAATTGAGTGATGCTCTGGAAAGCGGGGCCATAGTCGATACCCCGTTCACGAAGCCGCAGATAAAAGTCTTGTCCAGAGATCCGCTCTGAGCATCGAGCCTGGACCTCAGCCAGCGCGTCCTGGCCAATAGCCAGGAACATGTCACGGCCCTGCTGAGGACAAATCTGTCCTGTCGCATGCAGTGTCCACGATCCACCGGGCTGCTCTACACCGTGCGGGCGACTGTAGATGTGAACGGACGATGTTCCGTCCGCACTGGGAGATAGGACCACTTGGGTCGTCCGCGTTCCGCCGTCGGGCAGAAAGAGCGCTCTGCGAAAGTGCATGTCTTTCAATACGAAAGATCGTGACGAAAACGCCTCGGCTGCGGCAGCCAATGCCATCTCCACGTAGAGCGCGGCGGACAACACCGCGACTCCTTCGACGCGATGGTCATTCAGATAAGACAGCGCGCGCCTGTCCGGAGCGCCCTCCCAAAAGTGGGCGTCCCCTTGCGCCGACTTGAAATGCCGGCCCAGAAGAGAATGCTCCCCGGCTCCGTCGCGCGAGAGGTTCCGCGATCGATAGCCGAAATCGTCCGCCGGCTCGTCCAGCCAACAACGCTCCCGCTGCCACGGGTAGGACGGAAGCGGAATGCAGCGGCCCCCTTCGGGATAGATACGGCCCCAATCCATCGGAAATCCCAAGGTGTAAAGCGTCCCCAGCGACCCGGCCAATACTTTGGCTTCTGCTTCCTCACGCCTCAGCGACGGGAGCACCGCACCTTCTTTACCGCCATGACGAAAGTGTTGCTGGATACTACTGAGTAGAATTGGGTGCGGACTGATCTCCAGAAAGAGGTCATGTCCATCTTCCAGCAAGTGCTGAACCGCCGTTGAAAAGAGCACCGGCTCTCTGAGGTTTCTGCCCCAATAGGGAGGGTCGAAGCTCGATCCGTTACGAAGCTGGCCGGTCACGGTCGAGTAGATCGGCACGGATGCGGGTCGGGGCTGCACTCCTTCCAGTGCGCGCTCCAAATCACCGCGCAGCGGTTCCATCTGCGGACTGTGGGCGGCGAAATCAACTTGGACTCTTTGGCAAAAAATGTCCTGACGCTGCAATCGACTGACGATCGTTTCCAGCGCTCCTGGATCTCCTGACAAGACCGTCGATGTGAGACCGTTGCTGGCGGCGACCGATACCCGATCTTCGTAGCCGGCCAGCTCACGCCGCACGTCGGCGAGGGAAAGCTCCACGGTAGCCATCGCTCCGTGCCCGATCGTCGGCTTCACGATACGGCTCCGGCTGCAGATCACGCGTGACGCATCTTCTAGGCTCAGCGCGCCAGCGACGTGAGCTGCCGCGACCTCGCCCATGCTGTGCCCAACCACCGCGTGCGGCTCGATTCCCCAGGAACGCCACAAGGCGGCAAGCGCCACCTGAATCGCAAACAGGGCTGGCTGCAGGACGTCGACTTCGTTCAGCCGGGAGTGCGCCGCATCAGTAGCGGTGAGCTCGCGAAGCAGGGAGCAGTCTCCGTGGGGCCGCATCGCACGGTCACAGCGCTCCACGGCTTCGCGAAAGACCGCATCCTGCTTCAAGAGCGCTCGCCCCATCCCAAACCATTGAGCCCCCTGTCCGGAAAACACGAAGACGAGCTTTCTCCCGCGATCGGAAAGCTTGCGGCCGGAAGACAGCCCGGGACGAAGCTCTCCGCGCGCAATCGCTGCGAGTCCATCCGCGACCTGAGCCGCTGAAGTGCCTGTCACGGCCAGACGATACTCGTGGTGACTACGCCGTACGCTCGCACTGTAACAAATATCGCGGAGCGCCACCGTCGAGTCCGGATCAATCAGGAATTCCTGGTATTTTTGTGTGAGAGACTGCAGGGCCACCGGGCTGCGTGCCGACACAGGTAGCAGGTATGTGGATTGTGTCTCGCCATTTTCCGTCTCGTGTTTCGCAGCATGCATTGCCGAATCGGATTGGGGTGCCTGTTGCACGACCACGTGAGCGTTTGTTCCACCAAAACCGAATGAGCTCACCCCGGCTAGGGCCGGGCCCACATGCACAGGCCATGGACTCAACGTCGTTTGCACGCGCAGAGGAAGTTGATCGAAAGGAATATGAGGATTGGGCTCGTCGAAATGAAGGTTCGGTGGAATCTCTTGATGCTGGAGCGCCAGTGCAACCTTGATCAATCCAGCAATACCGGCCGCCGCCTCGAGGTGACCCAAATTGGTCTTGACCGAGCCCAGTAGACACGGGCGCCCGGGGGGACGGTCTAGCGCCAGCACCGCGCCCAGGGCTTTCGCCTCGATTGGATCGCCTAAAAATGTGCCTGTGCCATGAGCTTCGACGTATTGAACGTTGCCGGGCGAGACCGCGGCTCGCCGATAAGCTTCTCGAAGAACCGCTTCCTGGGCAAGAGGATTCGGAGCCATCAGTCCATTGCTGCGCCCGTCCTGATTCACCGCGCTGCCTTGAATGACGGCGTAGATCAGATCGCGGTCGACCAAGGCTCTGGATAGCGGCTTCAGGACGACGACCCCGGCGCCCTCACTGCGAACGTAGCCGTTAGCTCGCGCGTCGAAGGCTTTGCAGCGCCCGTCGGGAGCCATGGCTCCCGACTTGGAGAAATTGATCGTAATCGCGGGCGACAGGATCAGGTTCACGCCCCCGGCTAATGCCAGGGTGGACTCTCCGCTTCTCAGGCTGCCGCAGGCTTGATGGACCGCAACTAGTGATGATGAACAGGCAGTATCGATCGCAATACTCGGTCCCCGGAAATCGAACACGTAGGAGATACGGTTTGCCGCGATACTCAGCGCATTGCCAGTTCCAGCGTACGCGTCGATACGAGCTGGATCATTGAATTGAATCCGGCCGTAATCGTTGTTGGAGATTCCAATGAACACACCGGTGGACGTACCCGCCAGTCGATCCCGCGCCTGTCCGGCATCTTCCAGCGCTTCCCAAGTCACCTCTAGCAATAGGCGTTGTTGCGGGTCCATGCGCGCAGCTTCTCGCGGCGAGATACCGAAGAAATGTGCATCGAACTGGTCCACCTGCTCGATGAAACCACCCCAGCGCGTGACCATTTTACCCGGGGCGGCCGGATCGGAATCGAAAAAGTCGTGCAGGTCGAAGCGTTCCGCCGGAACTTCCCGGATTGCATCCACTCCGTCGCGAAGGAGATTCCAGAAAGCGCGTACGTCTTTTGCGCCAGGAAAGCGGCACCCGATCCCGATGATCGCGATCGCTTCCGCGTTGGTGTCCGGAACCCGGCTCAGCGCGGTGGCCGCCTGCGGCGGGCTGGAGGAGTCTGCCAAGCGGCGGGCGAGATCTGCGATGGTCGGACACTCGTAGGCCAGCTCGGCCGGAAGCTGACGTCCCAGCCAGTCTGCGACGTCACCAGAAAGACTGACCAGCTCCGTCGACCCCAGCCCGTAGCTGGCAAATGGTTCCGCGACGTCTATCTCGCTCGCTCGGATTGCCAACAGCTCAGAAAGTCTGGATACGAGCCAAGCCTGGATTGCCTCCGCGCCGGGACCGGAATTGCTCTTCTCACGTGTTCCGTTCCGCTTCGTGTCGTGCTGCAAAGCGGCGTCAATGCGAGTTCCGTTCATCACTCAATCTTCGCAACGGGTTCAAGCGTCCCGTCGCGAAATCTCGCTTCGCAAATGCTGCGCTGAATCTTGCCGCTAGGGGTTCTCGGAATGCCTCCCATCCGGAGCAGCACGACTGAATGCACCCGCACGTCATGCTCTTCCGCCACCGCTCGCCGAATCAATCGCACCACAGCATCGAGGTCCGACGGTTGCTGCTCGGGTTGGTAGCGGCGCTCGACTTCGACGGCGACGATCAACCGTTCCTCGTCGACGACATCGAACGAAAACGCAACGCTACCCCCTGATCGCACTGCCGCATGGCTCTGTTCGACCGTCAATTCGATGTCGTGTGGGTAGAGATTGCGTCCGCCAATGATGATCATATCCTTCAGCCGGCCCGTAACGAACAGCTCCCCGTCTCTCAAGAATCCGAGATCCCCGGTTCGAAGAAACGGCCCTTCGCCCGTATCCGTGAGATGGGCGTTGAAGAGGCGCTCGGTGTCCTCGGGTCGGTTCCAGTACCCCCGAGTGACGCTCGGACCTGATACCCAAATCTCCCCGACCTCGTCGGGCGCGCAAGCGGTCATCGATTCGGGATGGGCGATGACAATCCGCGTGTCCGGCATCGCGCGCCCACATCCCACCAGTGTCCGTACATTCTCTTGGACGTCCGAGGCCTCGACGATGCCGTTCCGCTCGAGCGCTGCGACCCGCGTCGTGCAGAGGATAGGCTCGGCAGTCAAAGGTCCGCCAGAAACGATTAAGGTAGCTTCGGCGAGCCCGTAACAAGGGTAGAAGGCGCTCGGTCGAAAACCGCAGGATGAAAAAGCCGCAGCAAACCGTTTCAAGGTATCGACGCGGACCGGTTCTGCGCCGGTGTAAGCTACCTCCCAACTGCTGAGGTCGAGACCGTCGCGCTGCTCTGGAGAAATCTTGCGAGCGCACATTTCATACGCAAAATTAGGGCCTCCGCTAACCGTGGCTTTGTAGCGTGAAATAGCCTGAAGCCACCGCATCGGCCGCTGAAGAATCGATTGTGGGGGCATGAGAACGCACTGACGTCCTCCAAAAATAGGTTGGACGATGCCATTCGTAAGTCCCATATCGTGAAATGCCGGTAGCCACGTTACGGATACAGCATCCGGCCCGACATCGAGCGCTTCGCTGATGTAGGCGGAGTTCTGGAGAAGGTTAGCGTGACTGACCATTACGCCCCGCGGCACGGATGTAGAGCCCGAAGTGTATTGGAGCAAAGCCACGGTGTCGGCGGCCGTAACGGGGTCCTGCCATTCCTGCGCCGCACTATTCGTCACCTCGTCGGTCGCCACCCAGTGAAGCGTTTGCAGCTCTGGGGCTTGTGTAAACAGGTCCCCGACCTTGGAGAGGATCGCCGACGTGGTCAGCGCCAGAATCGGCTGAGCATCGCCTGCGATGATGCGAAGCCTCGGGAGAGTCCGCTGGGGCTGCGCCATATTCGGCGGCGGGAGAGGGACGGCAATGACCCCGGCATATAGGCATCCAAAAAAGGCGGGGATGAACTCGAGGCCTGCTGGATAGAGCAACAGGGCACGCTCTCCGCTTGCTCCATAGCTTTGGAGCAGCGCGGCGATAGCCCGTGCGTGCTCGTCCAATGCCTCATGGGTGAGATGCGCTCCCTCTATTTCTCCGTCGATCAGGTAAGTGTAGATCCGCTGCTCTGGCTGCTGCAGCGCCCGCGAGCGAAGAAGGTCGACGAGTGTAGAGGCTCTGGCAGGAGTTCGAGTCACCCGTAGCTGACCCGCCGTAGTCGCTGATCGACAGGCATCACGCCGATCGTGAAAGAGAAGGCGCCGGGCGCCGGGTTCGCGTGCTCGATCGTCATCTTGCGGCCTCCTCCCGCTAGTCGGCTTCCGGCCTTCCGGGCACGGAACCTCGGGGCGTCACCGCTCCACCTTTTTTAGAATTAGCCCAGAGCCGTCGCAGCATCTATCAGGGAAGGCCCCTATATGAAGGAAAGTGAGGCCGTGATGCTTACTGGGCGCACGCATCGGTCAGAACTAGAACTGAGGAGGTGATGCTCGATGAGGGCGACGTGGAATGCGATGGGGCTGACCATTGTAGCCGCTAGTTTCTTCGCGCTCATGATGGCGACGGGCTGCTCGAAAGAACTCGATACGTCAGCGTGTCAGGCTTGTGCCGCGAACGGGGGCAGGGGAGATGTCGTCGCCTTGCGGGCCGAGGCCGTAGCGCAGGGCACCGAAGCCGCCGCACAGCGGGCTGAGGCCGTGTTCAACAAATCGATGAGAAAGTAAGGTGCCGCCAAATCCTGGCGGCGCCGGCAACGCCGGCCCGCCGCGAAGTCGATTCCGGTCGCTCCTCTGTGTGTGTAGCCAGCGTTGAAACTCCGCTCGTTCTCGCTTCTCACCGTCTTCGCGGCGGTCACGCTCCTCCAGGTCGCGCACGCGAGCCCCCCCTCGTCGTTGCCGGAAGTTCAGGTACGGGCGCGGCTCGGCTTCGTCGCTCACGAAATTCGAGGCGCGGTGGAGATCCACTGGCGAAATCCCGGGCCGGAGCCTATCCGAACGCTCCGGCTGGTGCTCTTCGCCAACCGCTTCCGCACCATCGATGGGCTCGGCGATCTGCAGCGCCACCTGCTCGTGGCGGGCCGACAGTTCCGCCCGGGCGGAAGCGACATTTTTGCGGTGCGAGATGGCGAACGCTCTCTCGCATGGCGATTCGAGGAGAACGGCGCGCTGCCACGAGACACGGTCATGGCGGTGGATCTCGGGCAACCGGTCGCTGCGGGGGAGGAAGCACGGGCAACGATCGACTTCCGAACGCGCCTGCCGAACCTGCTCGATACCTTCGGGTCGAGCGACGGCCTGTTGGTCGCTGACGGCGGTTGGTACCCGCAGTTGCTCGCGCGCGACTCCACGGCCGGCGCCTGTTTTCCACAGCGCTCGCGCACGCACGCCGCACTCGAGTTCCCTGAGGGCAGCGCTCTCCTCTTGAACGGCAGGCTCTTCGAGCAGATCGCCAACGCGGACCTCGCCGATGGCGAAGACGATCGGTTGTCGATCGTGCTCTCGAAGTCCTCTTTCTCGGTACGATCTCTCCGGGTCGGTCGGCGAACGGTGCAGATCTACTCGGCGCCATCGCGCGAGCTCGCCCATCGCGTCTCGCTGAACCAAGCGGCGCTCGGCGCTCTCGTCGATACGTTGCCGGCGATCATCAACGGCGATCTGACTCTCGTCCGACTGCCGTTTCGCTGGTACACCTCCGCGTCCGCGCCGGGAATGGTGCTGATCTCCGACCGGCTGTTCGAGATCTTCCCAACCCTCCGACCGCTCCATCAGCGCGAGCTCGCTTATGCAATCTTCCTCGCCGCCGAGCAGCGTGCGGCTCGCTCGCGCGAGCCGGCCGAGGATGCCGGCTGGGTTGCGGAAGGCCTGGCGTGGCGCCGCGCCCAAGCCCTCTACGAGAGCCGCTTTCGTGAAGGGCGCGAGGTCAAGGACTGGATCCGGCTCTTCAACCTCTTCGGGATCGTCGATCGCTTCGATACCGCGCCGCGCATTCCGTTCGTCCGGCCGTTCTCCCCCGTCACGGCTTCAGACGATCCGCTGCGAATTCGGCTCGAGACTCGCTGCGACGCGCGACCGCCCGGGCGGTTCCTCTTCGACAAGCTCGAGGCGAAGCTCAGGACCGAGCGCTTCGGGACGCTCATCGAGCGCTACCGTGCGGGCGATGATTCCATGCGGTTGCTCGTCCGATCGGTCGGCGGTGAACCGGCGGAGTCGCTGCTGATCGCCTGGCTCCGACCACACGTTGCCGTCAACTACGCGCTCGATGGCGTGCGCCTGAACCCCGGCGGACGCCCGGGTGCGGAATTCCGGGTCATTCGTGAGAGCCGCGAGTCCCGACCCGACACGATCGAGATCGGCCTGGAGGAGGCGGACGGCGGCGAACGCGCCTTCGTCGATCTCGAGGGAAGAGAGACCGATGTACGGCTGCCGACCCACGCACCGGTCCGCTCCGTCGCCCTCGATCCGGACCGCCACACGGTCGAGACGCGGCTCGACGACGGACGCCAGCCTGCCGACCTGCAACTCGTGCTGGGCAGCACCGACGTGGAGGTTTCCTCGACCGAGGTGGGCTACTCCACTCTTCTGATCGGCCGACGGCGCTACGACTACCGGAAGGATCTCGCCCTGGCGCTCTTCTACACGAGTCGCGGTTACGGCATGGACGCGGGCTTCCAGCTGCACGGCGGCGAGCCGCTCGATGCCAACGTCTACCGCCAGAATCTCTACGCCTTTTACTCGCTCGAGCAGCTCAACGGGAGCTTCGAGAACAAGCAGGCGCCGGGTGTACGTATGCGCGGACGGCTCGGCGGCTTCGGGCTGCGCTTCAATTCCTACGATGCCTCGTGGTTCGAGAACCCTTCGATCAACGAGCACCTACGGCTCTTCTTCGACGGCTACGATCGCGCCGTCGGCGGCGACTTCGACTTCGTCCAGGGCGGAGTGAGCCTTGCGGTGACGCGCCCGCTCCGCCACGATACGGTACTCGCGGGCCAAGTACTGAACGGCTTGAGCGCGGCCACGGGGCGCGGACCGATCCCGAACCAGGGTCTTTTCAGTCTCGGCGGCTTTCGCTCGATCCGCGGCATCGGCGCCGAGGAGGAACTCGGCAAGGACATCTTTCTCGTGCGCGCCGAGATCCGTCACATGCTTCCTTACCGGCTCGACTGGGATCTTCACGAGCTACTGAT
>CAVPWJ010000095.1:0-10188 GCA_963708955.1 uncultured delta proteobacterium | reverse complement strand
CCGACTATCTGCTGGTCGACTCCACCCTGCGGCGCGAGGGTCTCCCCACGCCGGAATTTGCCAACGACCTGGCGATCGGCTGGTTTCGGCCGCTGCGCTGGATCTTCGCGCGCGTCGTCGATCGCCTGTCGCGTCCCCAGCTCTTCGCGCGCGGCAAGCGACAACGGGCCGACCGCGAAACCGCGCTCGCGCTGGTCGCGGCCGGCCGTCCCGTGCTCGTGTTCCTGCGCGCGCAGGCGGCGGGCGTGCTCGGCTTCTTGCGGCCCGAGCGCGCTCTCGAGTCGCAGCGCATCGGCGACCCGTATCTGGAAGAGGTGTTCGCGACGGCCGGCCGCCGGCCCGTCTACGTGGTGCCCCTCGCCCCGTTTCGCGGCCGCGGATACCGCAAGCGCAGCTCCCGCCTCGCGACGCTGGTCTACAGCGTCCAGGAGGCGCCAAACGAGCTGAAGAAGCTCGTCATGTTTCTCTTCAACCGGCGCGAGCTGTCGCTGACCATCGGCAAAGAGATCGACCTCCGGCAATTCATCGAGCGCTACGGCGCGCAAGGCTCCGCCTCGATGGTGCGGCGCCTAGGGCGCGTCCTGCAGATCTTTCTCTACCGTGAAGAGCGGGTGGTGTGGGGGCCGCCGCTGCTGCCGAAGCGCGTCGTCCGCGAGCGGGTGCTCGGCCAGCCCGAGATGCGGCGGACGATCGAGCGCATCGCCGAGCAGCGTGCGGCGTCGTTGGAAGCGGTGCGCCGGGAAGCCCGGAGCTACTTTGACGAGATGGCGTCCAACTTCCACGGCATGTACTTCGCGATCCTCGCCTTCGTGTTCCGCCGCGTCTGGAACCGCATCTTCCGCGGCGTCGAGACGACCGGGCTCGACCGCGTCGCGGAGCGGATCCGCCAGCACCCCGTGGTGCTCGTGCCGTGCCACCGCAGTCACTTCGACTACCTGATCCTTTCCTACATCTTCCACGCGCAGTGTCTGTCGCCGCCACACATCGCCGCCGGCATCAATTTGTCGTTCTTTCCGCTCGGCATGCTGTTCCGCGGCGCCGGCGCGTTCTTCATCCGGCGCACGTTCGGCGACAATGATCTCTACAAGACGGTGTTCCGTCAGTACCTCGCCTATCTGATCCGCGAGGGCTACACGCAGGAGTTCTTCATCGAGGGCGGCCGCAGTCGTTCGGGGAAGATCCTCACGCCGAAGCTCGGCATGCTCTCGGCGATCGTCGATGCGTTCCTGCACGGCACCCGTCGCGACCTCTACCTGGTGCCGATATCGATCACCTATGAGCGGTTGGTCGAAGAGGAAGCCTACAAGCGGGAGCTGCTCGGTGCGAAGAGGGAGAAGGAGAACTTGCGCGCTCTCTTCCGCGCGCGCTCGGTGTTGCGCGCGAACTACGGCAAGGCCCTCGTCGACTTCGCCGAGCCGGTGTCGCTGAACCAGGCGCTCGGGCCGCTGCGCGAGCGCTTCCAGCGGGTACCCGACGATCCCGCGGTGGAAGAGGAAAAGCGCCACTTCACGCTGAAGCTCGGCTTTCGACTGCTCGCCGACGTCAACGCCGTCGCGGTGGTGACCGCCCCGTCGATCGCCGCTAGCGTGCTGCTCTCCCACCCGTATCAGGCGATCCGCCTGCCCGACTTCCTGAGCATCGCTCGCACGCTGCTCGAGCACGCCGAGCGCGAGGGCGCGCGGCTCAGCGACTCGCTGCAGAAGGACCGCGAGAGCTTCGGGGAGACGCTCGGCTTCCTCGAGGCGAGCGGGCTGGTGGTGTGCACCGCTGACGCGGACGGGGCGATCCTCCACGTGCCCGACGAGAAGCGGATCAATCTCGACTTCTACAAGAATAATTCGATTCATCTGTTCGTGCTGCTCTCGCTGGCCGCGCACGCGCTGCAGCGTGGCGTTTCGCGCGAGACGCTGAAGGACGACCTGTGGTGGTGGCTCGACCTGTTGCGCAACGAGTTCGTGCTGCCCGAGCGCGAGGCGCTGGCCGGCCGGGTGGGCGACCTGCTCGCGCGCTGGCCGGCCGCCGGCGGCGATCGCGACCCGCGGCTCGCCGCCGCTGCCTCGCTGCTGCAGAACTTTCGCGAGGCCTACTGGGTAGCCGCCAAGACCATCCGCACGCTCGACCCCGCCGGCACGAGGGACCGCGCGCTCGTCGCGGAGATGCAGCGGACGTATCGCGTGAACCTGCTGCTCGGCGTGCTGGGCAAGCCCGAGGGCAACACGACGGTCACGCTGCAAAACGCCCTCCAGCGGCTGCGGGAGCTCGGCTACGTGAGCCTCGACGGCGGGAACGGCCGCGGGTCGCGCGTGCTGCGCGGCCCCGCCCATGCCGAGATTCAACGCCTGGAAGCGCGGCTGGCCGCCGGCGTCACGGCGACGGGCTGAGCGGCTCGAGCAGGGCGACGACTTCCACGTGCTCGGTCTGCGGCAGCATGTCGAAGGGCCGCAAGAGCCGGGTAGCGTAGCCCAGCCGAGCGAGGCGATCGAGGTCGCTGGCGAGCGTATCCGGGTCGCAGGAGACGTAGACGACCCGGCGCGGGCCGAGCGCGGTGATCTCCGACAGCGCCGCCGCGGAGGCGCCCTTGCGGGTCGGGTTCAGCGTGACGAGGTCCGCGCGAGCCCCCCGAGCGCGCAGCGCCGGCAACGCTTCGTCGACCCGGCTCTCCTCGAAGCGAACGTTGAAGAGCTGATTGCGCCGCTGGTTCACGCGCGCGTCACGAACGGCGCTCGGCGCCTCCTCGATGCCGGTCACGTGCCCGGCGCGAGTGGCGAGGTAGAGCGACAGCGGGCCGATCCCGCAGAAGAGATCGATTACCGAGTCGTTCGTCGTCGGCGCCGCGAGCTCCAGCGCGGCCTCGTAGATCCGCCGCGCCGTCCAGAGGTTCGGCTGCAGAAACGACGCGGGGCTGACCTGTATATCGAGAAATCCCAGTCGCTCGACCAGCTCGGCCGGCGGGCGCAGCGTCGCCCAGCGGCGGCCGAGGATCACGTTGCCCGGGTCGGGATTGTGGTTATGGAGGACTCCACCGAGGCCGCGGCAGCGCCGCGCCAAGCGCCGGGCGAGCTCGCGCGGCCGGGTGGCGTCGGCGAGCGCGGTCACCAGCACGAGCTGGACGCGGCGCTGCCGCGCGCTGTAGCGGGCGACGACGTAACGGAGCTCGCCCGCGCCGCTGCCCTCGTCGTAAGCCTCGATGCCGAGCTCGACCGCCGCGTCGAGCGTTGCCGCCACCACCTCTCCCAGAGCGGGATGCTGCACGGCGCAGCGCTCGGCATCGACCAGGCGGTGGCTTGCCGGCGAGTACACGCCGGCGCGGAGCGACCCGTCTTGGTGGCCGCGCACGGCGAGCTTCACCACGTTACGATAGCCGAACAGGTCGCGCGAGCCGACGACGTCTTCGATCTCCGTGCCGGCCAGGCTCGGGTATCGCGCCACGGCGCTCGCCACCCGCTCGCGCTTGCGCGCGAGCTGCTCCCGGTAGCCGAGCCCACGGAGCGGGCAGGGGGTGCAGCGCGGGGCGTGCGGGCAGGACGGGAGAGCCCGAGGCGGTTGCTTCACGAGAAGCGAAGTCCGTCCGGCGAAGGCGGCCGGGCTCGGTTGCTGATGCGGATCATCAAGCAGGTGACGAAGCGCGGATCGAGCGGGCGGTCGGATGCGATGGCCAGGAATTCTTCCTCGAAGCGCCGTAGGCTGAACTCGACGAAACCGCCGTGCCGGGGCGCTAGGGCGAGAAAGCGCTGGCGGATCTCGACGAGCAGTCCGCCGGTGGCGGGGTCGAGCGTCGCTTCGCGAAGCTCGACGAGCTCCTTCGGACCGAGCGGCTCGACGCTCGCGGGTTGGCCGAGAGCGAGGTGCGCGAAGCCAGTCAGCAGCGCGGCGCTGATGCGGAAGTCGTCGGCGTCGCGCGGCCGCAGCCGAGCGATCTGTGCCGGCGACTGGCCGAGCAGGCGGTCGCAGACCTCGTCGAGCGAGCCGACGTCGGCGAGCAGCCGTTCGGCGCGCTCGAGGTCGGCGAGAAACGTGAACGGGCGGTAGCGGATCTCTCCGGGACGGTCGACGCCCTCGTAGTATTCCGGTTTGGCGCGCAGGAAGCCGGCCAGCGCCTCGCGGTAGGGGGTGTCGAGGAACGCGACCTCGGTCGCGGCGTCGTCGTTGCCGAGCCGCGCGACGGCCCGCTTCGCGGAGCGGCGCAAACCGAGCAGGATTCCCCAGGCCACGCGGAAGAGGTGCTGGATGTAACGGTGCTCGAGCACCTCGACCGCCGCACGGGTATCGACGCCCGACAGCGATTCGAGAGCCAGGTTCACCGTGTCGTGCGCGAGGCGGATCTTCTCGGCGACTCGCTTGCGGTCGGCGAAGTCGACGCCGTCTGCCACCAGCACGCGGTTCACCAGGTAGGCGAGCTCGTGGCGCAGCTCGCTCGCCGCCTCGCGGGAGAACCCCGTGTTCAACACTTGCGAGAGGAGCGATGCCCCTGCCTCGGGCAGGACGAGCGCGTGGTCCGGGACGAGCGACCCCGGGCCTTCCGAGGAGGAGCGGCCGAGCGGCTCGGATCGCTCGGGAAGCTCGCGGACGGCGATCGGCCGATAGATCTGCTGCGCTTCGTAGTAATCGGGGAACCCGCGATCCTGCAGGCGGGCGTTGCGCAGGTGGAACGACGCTTCCTCGAGGTCGCTCTCCACGCCCCACCAGATCTCTTCCATCACCGTGACGAAATAGCCGTAGTCGCGCTCGTAGAGCGCCTCGATCAACCGGCGCACGAGCGGCGAGCGCGCGTCCCACCGGTGAAAGGCGACCTGGTAGTGCTCGTCGAGCTCGAACACCTCCGAGCCCTCGAGGTCTTCCTCGGGTTCCTCGGGATCATCGCGACGATGCACCCGCACGAAGCGCTTGAGCAGCAACACCAACAAGTCGCGATCGACCGAGTGGAGAAACTCGCCGGTCGCTCGGTCGCCGCTTTCGAGGATGGCTTCGAGCCAATCGAGCAGTCCCTGGGTCTCGAGACGATCCTTCTTCCAACAGTCGAGATCGACGAGCGCGCAGACCTGTTCCCCCGAAGCGAGCGCCAGCAGCTCGGCGCAGTCCTCGAGGCCGATCTCCTTCAGCGTGTGGAACAGGCTCTCGGCCGCGAATGAGCGGACCAGCCGCTGCGCGTTCGGAGCGGCGAGGATCAAGTCCCGCCGATCGCGTGCCGAGACGCCGTAGAGCGCGTCGAGCTGATCGCGGAACGGCAGGCGGTTGAACGCATCCGAGCTGTAGGCGCGCTGATCCGACATCGACTGGAGGCTAACATCCGCGGAGCGGGCTGTGAAGAAAGCCTGACCGCTCGTTGCGCGCTCGCCATCACCGCGACCGTCCTGGTCGGCCACGAAGCGCTGCGCCAGAGGCTGGGGCTGCTCGGCCTGATGGGCTGACGTCCGCCGTATTTCTGTCCGCGGGTACTTAGGGCGTAGGTGTGCGCAGCCGCTCGGCCTTGTCGATCTCCTTCTGGTACTCCGCGTAGAGATCGTCGAGCTCCTTCTGCAACTTGGGAAGCTGTTCGTTCAACAGCCTCGCCAACTCCGTGCCGGTGACCGCGAGCTGCGCCGAGAGGTGAGCGACCTGGTCCTTGAACTTCGCCCATTCCGGTGAGCGGCGAAGCTCGTCGAGGTTGCGGCGGAGCTGGTCGACACCCTGAGACATCGACCGCGACAGCTCGTCGGCGCTGATGCGCCCGCGGCGTAGCCACACCTCGGCGACCGAGCGAGCTCCCGACATGCGCGCGCTCGGTTCCGCCGGCGGGCTCTTCACATCGATCACGAAGTACTCGATGTTCGGCCGCTTGCCGCCCACCGCCTCGTTGACCACGAAGAGCCCGCTCTTGCGGACGCGCTCGCGCTCCTTGAAGTCGATGGTGACGCGGACTTCGACGCTGTCGCGGTCGCCGAAGCCGACGCCCATCACCTGGCCGATCCGGCGCCCTTCGAACATCACCGCATCGCCCTCGCGCAGGCCCCGGGAGTTGTCGACCTCCACCACCAGCGGAAGCCCCGCGGCGTGAGCCGAGAAGATCGTCGCTAGCCACAGGACCGCCGCCCACGAGAGGGTCCGTCTTGCGTTCATGACGTACTTCCTTTCTGCTCGCGCCGCCGCGAGTGCTCGAACCTACCGGTGCCGACGTGATTCTCGGTGCCGAAGCGAGCCAGGCCAAACCCCGTGGAAATTACCTGCGTCACGAGTCCAGGAACACGCAGCCCGCCGCTTCGACTCGCGGCCACGACCGTCCCGCCAGCAGTGCCAGGCCGTCTGCGGAGTTGACCGGCCGGACGCGCCCGGAAAGCAGCGGCTCGCACCGGGCGCCGCGTACGACGTATCCCTCGACGGTCTCCCCGCCGGTCCGGCGCGACCAGAGCGCCGAGCGCCGGCAGCGCGGCGCCGAGAGTCTCCATCAGCGCGCTCAGCGTAGGGAACGGGGAACGAAGAGTCAACCGAGCACACCGCCGCGACGGGTGCGGTTGATTTACTTCCTACCCTCTGTTCTGTAGACGCCGTTGAGAGCCGATCGAGTCGCCTTTCTTGCCGCGCTTGCGGTGCTCGCCGCACTCACCGTGGGTGATGCCGCGGGAGCTCCAGCCGCCGCGGAGGTCGCCATCGACGCCCGACTCGGCTGGGAATCGCCGCAGATCGAGGGCACGGTGGAGATTCGATGGCGAAACACCGGACCGCGGCCGGTGCGCGCGCTGCGCTTGTTTCTCTTCGCCAACCGCTTTCGCTCGCTCGACTCGCGCAACAACCTCGCCGACCATTTTCTCATCGCCGGCGCGAGCTATCAGCCGGGCGGCACGGAGATCGTCGCGGTCGAGCAAGACGGCCGAGCGCTCGAGTGGACGTCCGAGCCGGACCCCAAGCTGCCGGCCGGCACGGTGGTGACGGTTCCGCTCGGGCGCGAGCTCCCCGTCGGCGAAGAAGCCGGCGTGACGGTGCGGTTCCATACCCGGCTGCCGAACCTGCTCGACGTCTTCGGCGCCGACGACGGCCTGGTGGTCGCCGAAGGCGGCTGGTACCCGCTGCCGCTGTCTTCGCCGGGCGCCGGGGTCGCCGTGGACCGGCTCGAGCTGGCGCGGGTGCGGGCGCGCTTGGCCGTGCCCGCGGGGGCTCACCTGCTGATCGACGGCCGGCGCTTCGAGCGCGCCGCGAGCGTCGAGGTGTCGGGCGAGCCCGGGGATCCCCTCGCTCTCGTGCTGTCCCGCGAGCCGTTCGCCGAAGATCGGCTTCGCGCCGGCAAGCACGCCGTCCGCATCTACTCGGCGCCGAACGGCGAGATCGCTCATCGGATCTCGCCGAACGACACTCCGCTCGACGCGCTGCGAGATACGCTGCGGCCGATCCTCGCCGAGTCGCGCGAGGAGCGCGAGATCGTGCTCGTGCGCCTGCCGCTGCGCTGGTATCCGTCGGCCGTGGTGCCGGGGATGGTGCTCGTCTCCGACCGCCTGTTCGAGATCTTTCCGCCGCTTCGCCCGCTCCATCAGCGGGAGCTCGCCTACGCGATCTTCCTCGCGGAGGAGCGACAGCGGGCTGCCACGCGCGAGCCGCCGGCCGACGCCGCGTGGGTCGCCGAAGGGCTCGCGTGGCGCCGCGCCGAGGCGCTCTACCGCAGCCGCTTCCGCGAGGGCCTCGACGTCAAGGACTGGATTCGCCTCTTCAACGTGTTCGCGATCGTCGACCGATTCGAGACGGCGCCGCGGATCCCGTTCGTACGCCCGTTCTTCCCCGTGACGACTTCGGACGATCCGCTGTGCTTGCGCCTCGAGACGCCGTGGAACGATCGGCCGCCAGGGCGGTTCCTGTTCGACAAGCTCGAGGCGCGGCTGCGCCCCGAACGCTTCGCGGCGGTCCTCGATCGCTACCGCCAGGGAGGGGCACCGATGCGCTCGCTCGTTCGCGAGGCAGGCGGAGAGGACGCCGAGCGGCTGCTCGACGCCTGGCTGCGGCCGCACGCCGCCGTGAACTACGCGCTCGCCGACGTCGAGCGCGATCCGCGGGGCAAGCCCGGAGCGCGCTTTCGCATCGAGCGCCGCAGCGCCGAGGCGAGGCCCGACACGCTCGAGGTCGCTTTCGAGCACGACGGCGGCCCGGAAAAAACGTTCGTCGACCTCGAGGGCGATTCGACCCCGGTCGAGCGATCGACGACCTCATCGGTGCGCGCGGTCACGCTGGACCCCGAGCGGCGCACGGTCGAGACCCGTCTCGACGACGACCGCGTGTCGTCGCGCTACCAGCTCGTCCTCGATAGTGCGGACGTCGAGGTCTCGTCCACCGAGTTCAGCGTCTCCTCGCTGCTCGTTGGCCGCCGCCGCTACGACTACCAGAAGGACCTCGCGGTGGCCGGCTTCTACACCAGCCGAGGCTACGGCGTGGACGCCGGCTTCCAGCTCCACGGCGGAACGCCGATCGACGCCAATCTCTACCGCCAGAACCTGTTCGCGTACTACTCGCTGACCGAGCTCGATTCGACGTTCGAGAACAGGCAGGCGCCGGCGCTGCACACGCGCGGGCGTCTCGGCGGCTTCGGCCTGCGCTTCAATTCCTACGACGCGTTCTGGTACCTGAACCCGGCAGGCTCGCACCACGTGCGCCTGTTCTTCGACGGCTACGACCGCTCGCTCGGCGGCGATTTCGACTTCGTGCAGGGCGGGGGGAGCCTCACCTACAGGTTCCCGCTGCGGGAGGACACGGTGGTAGCCGCCCAGGTGTTGAACGGCTACAGCGCGGCAACCGGCCGCGGGACGATTCCGAACCAGGGGCTGTTCAGCCTCGGCGGCTTCCGCTCGATCCGCGGCATCGGTGCGGAGGACGAGCTGGGCAAGGACATCTTCCTGGTGCGCGCCGAGCTCCGCCATCTGTTACCGTACCGATACCTCAGGTGTTCGATGTCTTGAAGCGTCACCTCGCGCGCTACCCTCAGGTCGTTCTTCATGAGGTCGCGCTGTCCGACCAGAGCGCGGCGAGCGTTCAATTTCATGTTCCGATCCTGATGGGGTCGTTGCCGGAACCGGCGCTCGCAAGCGTCGAGGCGCTTTCGGGACCACAGACCACAATCACCATCCGGCTACAGAAGCTCGACGAGTACGCCGACCAGTTCGATGCGTGCCATTTCATCAAGGTCGATGTTGAGGGCCACGAAGCGTCGTTCTTAGCGGGAGCGTTGCGTGTTATCGAGCATCACCGTCCGCTGATCCAGATCGAGTCCAACGATCTCGCTCGGGACGCGGCTTTCCTTGAAGAATTCGCACAACCTCGCCGGTACTCGCTTTGTCGACTCGACGCGGACGGTACGCTCCATCCTGCGAACGTCGAGGAGCCAGGCAAGGATTACAACTTCTACCTCGTGCCCGAGGGTTGGACGCCTCGCTAGATGGTTAATCGCGCGGCCTCGCACCGTGGAACTTCGCCGACTATCCCTCCGCAGCGTAGCTACGCGCGCTGTCACCCGACCGCGGCTGATCGGTGATCGGTGATCGGTGATCGGTGATCGGTGATCGGTGTGTCGAGATCCGGTTTCGACACGCTCGGCCACCGGGCACTCAGTAGCGGTAGTGGTCCGACTTATAGGGCCCCTCGGGCTTGACGCCGATGTAGGCCGCCTGCTCGGGGCTGAGCTTGGTGAGCTTCACGCCGATCTTGTCGAGGTGCAGCCGGGCGACCTTCTCGTCGAGGTGCTTGGGCAACGTACACGGCCGTCGGGTAGCGACCGTCCGCGTTGTTCGCCCACAGTTCGATCTGGGCGAGCGTCTGGTTGGAGAACGAGTTGCTCATCACGAACGAGGGATGCCCGGTCGCGTTGCCGAGGTTCATGAGCCTGCCCTCGCTGAGCACGAGCACGCTGCGGCCGGAGGGCAGGCGCCACTCGTGCACCTGGGGCTTGATCTCGACCTTGACCGCGCCCGCAAGCGACTCGAGGCCGGCGATGTCGATCTCGTTGTCGAAATGGCCGACGTTGGCGACGATCGCGAGGTGCTTCATCCCGAGCAGGTGCTCGACGGTTATGACGTTCTCGTTGCCGGTGCCGGTCACCCAGATGTCGACCTCGCCGAGCACGTCGTCGATGGTCGTGACCTGGTAGCCGTCCATCGCCGCCTGCAGGGCGTTGATCGGGTCGATCTCGCTCACGATCACGCGAGCGCCCTGACCGCGCAGCGCCTCGGCGGCGCCCTT
>CAVPWJ010000094.1:0-16279 GCA_963708955.1 uncultured delta proteobacterium | reverse complement strand
AGCCCACCAGATCAGGATGTGGACCCATTACCAGTAGGCGGCGGCCCTTTGTTGGGCTTCGCAGGCTCAGCCCAACCTACGATTCGTTCCCTCCACCCTTGTGCTCCTCATAGCGCTGGGCGAACACCGCTTCCATCTCGTCGATCACTTCCTTCGCCGGCTTGCCGTGGACCATGTGCTTGGTCATGAAGCCAGCGGTTTCGTTGAGCAGTTTGGCGGGGTCGATCATCGGGTAGGTGGCCCGCAGGCGTTTGACGGCGGCGATGACGCTTTCCTGTTCCGGGCGGGGGATGGGCAGAGGTTCGGTGGGGACGGGGGCGGCTTCGGCGGGGCCGGCGCGGGAGGCCAGGAAGTCGGCGAAGTCCAGCAGGGTCTCGCGCCGCGCTTCCGGCAGGGTGCGGAACAATTCCAGCAGTTTTTTCTCGGCCGGCTTCATGGCGTCATCCTTCTATGGCGGGGGTTTGCTACACTCAAGACACTTCAACGGCCCGCATCTTACCATGCCCACCGACGCGACCCCCCCCTTCATCCGCGCCCTGCTGGCCCCTGCGGCCTATCCCCATGCGGCGGATTCGGTGGAGCTGATCGAAACCCACATCTCCTGGGTGCTCCTGGCGGGGGATTTCGCCTACAAGCTCAAGAAGCCGGTGGATTTCGGCTTTCTCGACTTCTCCACCCTGGACAAGCGCCGCTTCTACTGCGAGGAGGAACTGCGCCTCAACCGCCGCCTCGCTCCCGATGTCTACCTGGAGGTGCTGCCCCTCGCCGGCGTCCGCCGGAGAAGCCCCTCCTGGGCGGCGAAGGAGAGGCCTTCGACTACGCCCTGAAAATGCGGCGCTTTCCCCAGGACATCCGCCTCGACCACCTGCTGGAAACCGGCCGCCTTACGGCTGCCCATATCGACCGGCTGGCGGAGAACCTGGCGGCCTTCCACCTGGGCCTGGCCCCCGCTCCCGAGTCCGCCCCCTACGGCACGCCGGAGCGGGTATGGCATCCCATGAAGGAGAACTTCGGGTCGCCGAGGCCGAGCAGTTGATCGTCATCGACGTCGTCACCCGATCGAGCGGGATGCCGTCGAAGAGTCGCTGCATGTCATCGAGCGTCGAGACCGACACGCCTTCGCGGCCGACCTCGCCGAGCGAGCGCGGGTGGTCGGCGTCGTAGCCCATCAGCGTGGGCATGTCGAAGGCCGTCGACAGCCCGGTCTGGCCGTGCTCGAGCAGGTACTTGAAGCGCCGGTTGGTGTCCTCCGGTCCGCCGAAGCCCGCGAACTGCCGCATGCTCCACAGTCGCGTACGGTACATCGTGCCGTACGGTCCGCGCGTGAAGGGATACTCGCCCGGCTCGCCGATCTCCCCGGCGGCCGGCAGCTCGTCCGCCATGTAGATGGGATCGACTTCCATGTCGGAGACCGTGGAGAAGCGGGACAGCCGCTCCTTCGTCGGGTAGTTCTTCTGCAGCCACTCGCGCTTGGTCATGATCGTCTCTCGGTCGAGGAAGCGCCCCACGTATCGCTCCGCCTGGCGGGGAAATTAGCTGGAACCGCCGCCTTTGCAAAGCCGCCGCCGGCGATCTTCCGGGAGAGCCTGCGGCGGCGAAAGTGGCCTCGACTCCGCGCTGGTCAGCGGCCGGTGAAATTTCCCGTCCCGGCGTCCGCGTCAGTCGCTCGGCCGGCTCTCGAGTGGCATCGACTGGTAGCATTCCACCCGGGAAAGAGAGAGAGTGACTTTACCCGCACCGCGCCCCTCACCGCCCACGGTGCGTTCTCGCAAGGCCGCTCGTGGCGCGGCTGAGAGAGGCAACGAGGGGGCAACCATGTCGAGGCAGCTCACCGTCGTCGTCCTGCTGATCATTGCCATCTGGTCCACCCCTGCGTTCGCTCAGCACATCCCCCGGCTTGAACCGCCACCACAGGTACGCCTGACCGGCGCCTTGCAGCCTCTCGAAGCGAAGTGGCATGGCGGCCTGGACACGCTAACGGTCTCCATCAGGGGTCAAGAGAAGCTGTTGTGCCTCACCAAAGTGGAGAAAATCACGGGCTCCAGTCTCGACGGCTGGCGACTGTTGCAGGGCCTGCTCCCTCCACAGGTGCGGCTGGTGGGCCCGGACGCGCTACTTCGAAGGCTGCAAGCCCCGAAGCTCGAGGGCGTGCCGCTGATCATCGAGGGGCGGCTCTATGTGGGGAGCCGCATACTGATGGTCACCGCCATAACGGAGGCCAGCACGGAGCATCCGCCGCCCAAGTGAGCGGGGAAGTGGTAGACTCTCCTCCGCCAGGCGGTTCGCTTTCCTCGGCGTTGGAGGGCTGGAAGCGGCCCTTCAGCATGCCGCCGGCGCACCGGAGGGCGGCCGACGCGGGACATCCCGACGATGCGATTGCGCAGCCGAACGGCCGCCGAGTCGGTCACCGCGCGACCGCGAGATTTCCCTCTCCCGCCGACGTACCGCCAAGCACGCGGCGAATGCCGCGCACGGCCTGCCGCGTGCGATGCTCGTTCTCGATCAGCGAGAAGCGGACGTACTCATCGCCGTACTCACCGAAGCCGATGCCGGGAGAGACCGCCACCTTGGCCTCGCGCAGCAGGAGCTTGGAGAACTCGATCGAGCCCGCCGCGCGGAACTCCTCCGGAATGCGTGCCCAGACGAACATCGTCGCCTTCGGCCGCTCGATCGGCCAGCCGGCGCGCGTGAGGCCGTCGCACAGCACGTCGCGGCGCCGCTGATAGGTGCGGCGGATGTCGGCGACGCACTCCTGCGGCCCGTTCAGCGCATGGATCGCCGCTACCTGGATGGGCGCGAAGATGCCGTAGTCCATGTAGCTCTTGATGCGCGCCAGCGCGCCCACCATCTCGCGGTTGCCGACCGCGAAGCCGACGCGCCACCCCGGCATGTTGTAGCTCTTGGAAAGCGTGAAGAACTCTACGCCGAGGTCCTTCGCGCCCCTCACCTGCAGGAAGCTCGGCGGCTCGTAGCCGTCGAACGTCAGGTCCGCATAGGCGAAGTCGTGAATCACCAGCATCCCGACCTCGCGGGCGAACTCGACGATGCGCTCGAAGAACGGCCGATCGACGACCGCCGTGGTCGGGTTGTTGGGAAACGACAGCATGAGCAGCTTCGGCTTCGGCCAGCACTCGCGAACGGTGGCCTCCAGGCGCCCGAGCAGGTCCTCGACCGGCAGCATCGGCGGCATGCGCAGGTCCGCGCCGGCGATGATCGCCGAATAGGGGTGAATGGCGTACGCAGGGCTCGGACACACCACCATGTCGCCCGGCCCGAGCAGCGCCAGCGCGAGGTGTGAGAGGCCTTCCTTGGCGCCGATCGTCGCCACCACCTCGGAATCGGGATCGAGCTCGACGCCGAACCGCCGCCGATACCAGTTGGAGACCGCCAGGCGGAGCTTCGGCAGCCCCTTGGACAGCGAGTAGCGGTGGTTTGGACCCTTGGACGCCGCTTCTACGAGCTTTTGCACGATGTGCGGCGGCGTCGCCCCGTCGGGGTTTCCCATGCCGAGGTCGATGATGTCCTCACCGGCCACCCGCGCCCGGTGTTTGAGCTCGACGACCTCGGCGAGCACGTACGGGGGAAGCCGCTTGATGCGCTGAAATTCCATAGATCCGACGATTTTTGATGAACGCCGCCGGCAATGTCAATTGCAGGCGCCCCGTGGCGCCGCTGCCCGGGGCCCGTGGGCTCGAGCTCGAAGCTCGATCGTGGCGCGGCCTCACGCCGTCCGATGGTAGTCCTGCAGCGCCCGCACGGTCAGCGCCCCCCGCTGCAGCATCTCGATACCCTCGGCGGCGGCGGCGGCCCCGGCGACGGTCGTGAAGTACGGCACCTGGCGCTCGAGCGCGGTGCGGCGGATCGAGAACGAATCGAGCGAGGCGGCGGCGCCCTCGGGGGTGTTGATCACCATGGCGATCCCGCCGCCCTCGAGCGCGTCGACGATGTGCGGGCGGCCCTCGCGTACCTTGTTGACCCGCTCGACGGTCAAGCCGGCCTGCCGCAGAGAGGCCGCGGTGCCGTCGGTGGCGACCAGCGAGAACCCGCAGGCGGCGAGCCGGCGGGCGATCGCGACCGTCGCCGGTTTGTCGGCGTCGAGCACCGAGACGAACACCTTGCCGGAGAGCGGCAGCACCGTGCCGGCGCCGATCTGCGCCTTGGCGAACGACATGCCGAACGACACGTCGATGCCCATCGCCTCGCCCGTCGACTTCATCTCCGGCCCGAGCAGCGTGTCGACGCCCGGGAACTTGAGGAACGGGAACACCGCTTCCTTGACGCTCACGTGCGTGGGCACGATCTCGCTCGTGACACCGAGGTCGCGGAGCTTCCGCCCCACCATCACCCGCGCGGCGATCTTGGCGAGCGACCTGCCGGTCGCCTTGGAGACGAACGGCACGGTGCGCGAGGCGCGCGGATTCACCTCGAGGATGTAGACGGTCGAATCCTTGACAGCGAACTGTACGTTCATGAGGCCGACGACGCCGAGCTCGCGCGCCAGAGCGACGGTCTGGCGGCGGATCTCGTCCTGCACCGCGGCGGAGATCGATTTCGGCGGCAGGCTGCAGGCGCTGTCGCCGGAGTGCACGCCGGCGCGCTCGATGTGCTCCATGATGCCGCCGATCACCACGTCGCTGCCGTCGGCGACCGCGTCGACGTCGACCTCGATGGCGTCTTCGAGAAAATCGTCGATCAGCACCGGGTGCTCGGGCGAGACGCGCACCGCCTCGCGCATGTAGCGCTCGAGATCCTCGCGGCGGTAGACGATCTCCATCGCTCGGCCGCCGAGCACGTAGGAGGGCCGCACCAGCACCGGGTAGCCGATGCGCTCGGCGACGGCCACGGCCTCGGCGGAGGAGCGCGCCAGGCCGTTGGCGGGGCGCAGGAGCTCGAGCTTGGAGAGCACCTCCTCGAAGCGCTCGCGGTCCTCGGCGCGATCGATCGAGTCGGGCGAGGTGCCGAGGATCTTCACGCCTACCCTCTCGAGCGGCACGGCGAGCTTGAGCGGCGTCTGGCCGCCGAACTGCACGATCACGCCCTCGGGATTCTCGCGGTGGACGATCTCCAGCACGTCCTCCAGCGTGAGCGGCTCGAAGAACAGCTTGTCGGAAGTGTCGTAGTCGGTCGACACGGTCTCGGGATTGCAGTTCACCATCAGCGTCTCGAAACCGTCTTCGCGCAGCGCGAACGCCGCGTGCACGCAGCAGTAGTCGAACTCGATGCCCTGGCCGATGCGGTTCGGCCCGCCGCCGAGGATCATGATCTTGCGCTTGCCTTTGGTGCCGAGGAGCCCCGACTCGTCCTCCCCTTCGTACGTCGAGTAGAGATACGGCGTGTGCGCGGCGAACTCCGCGCCGCAGGTGTCGACGGTCTTGTAGACCGCGCGCACGCCGAGCGCGATTCGCCGGGCGCGGATCTCGGACTCGCTCCTGCCGCGCAGCGCCGCCAGCCGACGGTCGGAGAAGCCCATGCGCTTCCAGGAGCGCAGCCGCTCGGCGTCGAGCGGCTCGAGATCGGCGGCGATCGCGGCCTCCTCGGCGACGATGCGGCGAACGTTCTCGAGAAACCACGGGTCGATCTTGGTGAGCGCGAAAATCTCCTCGAGGGTAAAGCCGCGGCGGTAGGCGTCGCCGAGGTACCACAGCCGCCGTGCGTTCGGCACGCGCAGATTGGCTTCGAGCTCGGCCCGCGACGTCTCCTCGGCGGCCTCGGGCTCGAAGCCGTAGCGGTCGACCTCGAGCGAACGGATCGCCTTCTGCAGTGACTCCTGAAACGTGCGGCCGATCGCCATCGCCTCGCCGACCGATTTCATCTGCGTGCCGAGCACGTCCTTCGTCTGGCGGAACTTCTCGAACGTGAAGCGCGGAATCTTCGTCACCACGTAGTCGATCGTCGGCTCGAACGAGGCCGGCGTCTCGCGCGTAATGTCGTTGGGAATCTCGTCGAGCGTGTAGCCGACGGCGAGCTTGGCGGCGATCTTGGCGATCGGGAAGCCGGTCGCCTTGCTGGCGAGCGCCGAGGATCGCGACACGCGGGGATTCATCTCGATCACGGTCAAGCGACCGGTCCGCGGGTGCACCGCGAACTGGATGTTCGATCCGCCGGTGTCGACGCCGATCTCGCGGATGATCGCCAGCGCCGCCTGGCGCATGATCTGATATTCCTTGTCGGTCAGCGTCTGGGCCGGGGCGACGGTGATCGAGTCGCCGGTGTGCACGCCCATCGGGTCGAAGTTCTCGATCGAGCAGATGATGACAACGTTGTCGCGCCGGTCGCGCATCACCTCGAGCTCGAACTCCTTCCAGCCGGCGATCGATTCCTCGATCAAAACCTGGCGGATCGGCGAGGCGTCGAGGCCCCATGCGACCGCCGCCTCGTACTCCGCGGCGGTCTCGGCGATCGATCCGCCGGTGCCACCGAGCGTGCGCGAGGGGCGGATGATCGCCGGCAAGCCGACGTCGCGCAGCACGGCCGAGGCCTCGTCGAGGCTCGAGGCTAAGCCGCTCTTCGGCACGTCGAGGCCGATCGCCAGCATGGCCTCCTTGAAGAGATCGCGGTCTTCGGCCTTGCGAATCGCCGCGACGTCGGCGCCGATCAGCTCGACGCCGTAGCGCTCGAGCACGCCGCGCTCGGCGAGCGCCAGCGCGATGTTCAAGCCGGTTTGGCCGCCAACGGTCGGCAACAGCGCGTCGGGACGCTCGGCGGCGATGATCTTCTCGACGACCTCGGGGGTGATCGGCTCGACGTAGGTGCGGTCGGCGAATTCGGGATCGGTCATGATCGTCGCCGGATTGGAGTTGACGAGCACGACGCGGTAGCCCTCTTCCTTCAGCGCCTTGCAGGCCTGCGTGCCCGAATAGTCGAACTCGCAGGCCTGGCCGATGACGATGGGACCAGCGCCGACGATGAGGATGGTTTTCAGGTCGTCGCGCTTCGGCATGTCTCAGATCGTGGTGCGGGCATTCGTGGCGCGGATCCTGTCGCCACCCGCGCCCGTGCTGCTCCTCTCTTCTTCACATTTTCCCCGTGTCGATGAGGTGCATGAACCGCTGGAAGAGATAGTTGGCGTCATGCGGGCCCGGGGACGCTTCGGGGTGGTACTGGACGGAAAACGCCTGCTGGGCAGGGACGCGGAGGCCTTCGACGGTCTGGTCGTTCAGGTTCACGTGGGTGAGCTCGGCGAGGCCCTCGAGCGAATCGACGTCGACGGCGAAGCCGTGGTTCTGCGCGGTGATCTCGACCTTGCGGGTGGTGAGGTCCATTACCGGCTGGTTGCCGCCGTGGTGGCCGAACTTCAACTTGTAGGTCTTGCCGCCGAGCGCGAGGCCGAGGATCTGGTGGCCGAGGCAGATGCCGAGCATGGGCTTCTTGCCGACCAGCTTGGCGACGTTCTCGATCGCGTAGGTGACGGCGTCGGGATCGCCGGGGCCGTTGGACAGGAAGACGCCGTCGGGGTGCATCTCGATCACGTCCTCGGCGGGCGTCGCCGCGGGCACCACCCGCACCCGGCAGCCAGCGGAGGCCAGGTTCCGCAGGATGTTCCACTTGATCCCGTAGTCGTAGGCGACGACGAAGCGGCCGGCGTCGGGTACGGTCTCGTAGCCGCTCTCGAGCGTCCACAGGCCCTGGTGCCAGTCGTAGGGAGCCACACAGGTCACGTCGCGCACCAGGTCGCGGCCGACCAGCGCCGGATGGGCCCGCGCTTTGCGGACCAGGCGCTCGGGGTCGAGATCGGTCGTCGAGACGACTCCGGTCTGCGCGCCGGTCGTGCGCAGGCGGCGCACCAGCGCCCGCGTGTCGATGCCGGTGATGCCGACGATGCCGTGGCGAGCGAGGTAGCCGCCGAGCGACTCCTGCGAGCGCCAGTTGCTCGGCTCGGCCCAGTATTCGCGCACGATGAAGCCGTCGACGAACGGGCGGCGCGATTCGACATCCTCGGGATTGATGCCGACGTTGCCGATCTCGGTGTACGTCATGCACACGAGCTGGCCGTGGTAGGAGGGGTCGGTGAGGATCTCCTGGTAGCCGGTCATCGAGGTGTTGAACACCACCTCGCCGGCGGTCTCGCCTTCGGCGCCGAAGGAACCGCCGCGAAAGACCGTCCCGTCGGCGAGCGCCAGGATCGCCGGCCGGCCGTCGATCACGCTTCCCTCCGCCCGCTCGCCGCGGGCGTCGGGTGCTCGTAGACGACGCGGCCCGCGACGATCGTGCAGACCGCGCGGCCCTTCATCGCCCACCCTAGAAACGGGCTGTTCTTGCTCTTCGATCGCAATCCCGCGGCCTCGACCTTCCACTCGGCGCCGATGTCGACCAAGACCACGTCCGCCGGCGCGCCCGCGCGCAACGTTCCGCCGGCGACGCCGAGAATCTCGGCCGGCGCCGTCGACAGCCGACGCACCCACTGCGCCGGGCCGAGCACGCGCTCTTCTACCAGACGCAGCGAAAGCGGCAACGCGGTCTCGAGCCCGACGATGCCGAAGGCCGCGTTCTCGAACTCGATCGCCTTCTCGTCGCGGTGATGCGGCGCGTGGTCGGTGGCGATCGCGTCGATCGTACCGTCCGCCAGGCCCTCGGCGAGCGCCCGCCGATCGTCTGCGGTACGCAGCGGCGGGTTCATCTTGGCGTTGCCGTCGTACTCAGCGACCGCCTCGTCGGTAAGCGTGAAGTGATGCGGCGTGGCCTCGGCCGTGACGCGCACGCCGCGCGCCTTGGCGGCGCGTACCAGCTCGACCGTGCCGCGCGTGCTCGCGTGGGCAATGTGCAGCCTTCCACCCGTGAGCTGCGCGAGCAGCAGGTCGCGGCCGACCATGGCCTCCTCCGCCGCGGCCGGAATGCCCTTCAGGCCCAGGCGATGCGACGTCGGCCCTTCGTGCATCACGCCACCCGCGCACAGGCCGGGGGCTTCGGCGTGGTCGATCACCGCGATGCCGAACATCCGGCAGTATTCGAGCGCGCGGCGCATGAGCGCCGCATCGGCGACCGGCTTGCCGTCGTCGGAGACGGCGACGATGCCGGCGCCGCGCATCTCGCCGATCTCCGCGAGCCGCTCGCCGCGCAGCCCCTGCGACACCGCGCCGATTGGATAGACGCGCGCGAGGCCGGCCGCGGCGGCGCGCTCGAGGATGAAGCGGGTGACCGCGGCGCTGTCGTTCACCGGGTTGGTGTTGGCCATGCACGCGACCGCGGTGAAGCCACCGGCGACCGCGGCAGCGACACCGGTTGCCACCGTCTCCTTGTACTCGTACCCCGGCTCGCGCAAGTGGCAGTGGAGATCGACGAGACCCGGCACCACCCAGAGCCCACGCGCGTCGATGCGGCACCCGACCTCGGCCGAGCGGAACGCCCCGGGCTTGTCGACGGCGCGCACCACTCCGCCGTCGAGCAAGAGATCCCGCGGCCCGTCGAGCCCGGCCGCGGGATCGATCAGCCGTCCGCCTTCGATCGCAATCGCCCCTTCGGTCTTCACGATGACGCTCTCCCCTCCGCCTCGCGATCCACCTCGCCCCGCCCGCGCGCCGCGAGCAGATAGAGGAGCGCCATGCGCACGGCGACCCCGTTCGTGACCTGGTCGAGGATCAGCGAGTAGGGCCCGTCGGCCACCTCGCTCGAGATCTCGATGCCGCGATTCATCGGCCCGGGGTGCAGGATCACCACGTCGGGCTTGGCGGCGGCAAGCGCCGCGCGGTCGAGACCGAAGAGCCGCGAGTATTCCTCGACGGAGGGAAAGTAGTTCGCGCTTTGCCGCTCGTGCTGGATGCGCAGCACCATGACCACATCGGCGCCGGCGAGGCCGGTCTTCAGGTCGTGATGGATCGGCACGCCGAAGCCGCCGAAGCCCTCGGGCAAGAGCGTCGGCGGGCCGACCAGCCGCACCCGCGCGCCGAGCGCCATCAGGCCGTAGAGGTTCGAGCGCGCCACCCGGCTGTGCAGCACGTCGCCGACGATCGCCACATCGAGGCCTTCGATGCGCCCCTTCTTCTCCCGAATCGTGAACAGGTCGAGCAGCGCCTGCGTGGGGTGCTCGTGGGAGCCGTCGCCCGCGTTGATCACCGGGCTCGACACGGCGCGAGCGAGCAGATGCGGTGCGCCGGAGGAGGGATGGCGAATGACGATCGCGTCGGGCCGCATGGCCTCGAGGTTGCGGGCGGTGTCGGCGAGCGTCTCGCCCTTCTGCGCGCTCGAGGTCGAGGCGGAGATGTTGATGGTGTCGGCGGACAGCCGCTTGGCGGCGATCTCGAACGAGGTGCGCGTGCGCGTGCTCGCTTCGTAGAAGAGGTTGATCACGGTCTTGCCGCGCAACGTCGGCACCTTCTTGATGTCGCGCTCGGAGATCTCGACGAAGGACTTGGCAGCGTCGAGGACGTGGAGGATCTCTTCGGCGGGCAGGCCCTCGAGGCCGAGCAAGTGTCGACGCGTGAAACTCATGCGCCCCTTGCCTGCGCGGGTTCTGGCGCCATGACGACCCGTCGCGGCGTCTCGCTTCGCTCGCCGCTCATCATCCCTCCAAGACCACGTCGTCGACGCCGTCCACCTCGACGAGCCTCACTTGCACTTGCTGGTTGCGCGAGGTCGGCAGGTTCTTGCCTACATAGTCGGCGCGGATCGGCAGCTCGCGATGGCCGCGGTCGATCATCACCGCGAGCTGGATGTTCTCGGGGCGTCCGAAATCCATCAGCGCGTCCATCGCGGCGCGGATCGTCCGCCCGGTGTAGAGCACGTCGTCGATCAGCACGATCTTCTCGCCCTCGATCGAGAACGGGATCTCGGTGCCCTGCACCTGCGGCGTTTGATCCCCGCGGGAGAGGTCGTCGCGATAGAGGGTGATGTCGACGATGCCGCGCGGCACGTCGACGCCCTCGATCGAACGGATGGTCGCGGCGATGCGGTCGGCGATGTGCACGCCGCGCGAGCGGATGCCGATCAGCGCGAGCCCCCCGGTGCCCCTGTTGCGCTCGAGGATCTCGTGGGCGATGCGCGTGATCGCGCGCCGCACGGCGGCCGCGTCGAGCACGGTCACGACCCTGGCTGGAGCGGCTCGGCCGCTCATCGCTCGCCCTCAGCGTGCCGGCGGGCGAAAAAAAACGCCTCCTCCGAGCTTCGAGCAGGCGCGCAGCATGCTGAGTACCGTCGTCGATTCATTCGACCTTCCTGGTCTCGCGGGACCAGCTTAAAGGTTGCGTCTGGTTATACGGCCGCGGATCGGAAAGTCAATGTGAACGTCGGTCAGGGGCGACGTGGACGCATCGCCGCGAGCCGCGCCCACCGGCGGTCAGTAGATCAGCTCGCCGATCCGGCCCCAGCGTACCCAGTGGCTCGGTCCGTCCCAGGACCAGTAGATGAGGAACGCCTTGCCCTTCACCTTGTCGAGCGCCACCGGCCCCCAGAAGCGGCTGTCGTAGCTGCGATCGCGGTTGTCGCCCATTACGAAGAGGTAGCCGGGCGGGACCAGGAACGGGCCGTAGTCGTCGCGCGGTGTCACGTTGCGCCCGTCGTCCTCGACAAAGTGCGCGTGCGTGTCTTCAGCCGGCTGATCGTTCACGTAGAGACGCTTGTTGCGCACCTGGATCGTGTCGCCCTCGACGCCGACCACGCGCTTGATGAAGTCCTTGTCCTCGTCCTGCGGATAGATGAAGACGACGACGTCGCCGCGGTGCGGCTTGCCGACCGGCAGGATCTCCGTGCCGAGCACCGGCAGGCGGACGCCGTAGACGAACTTGTTGACCAGGATGTGGTCGCCGATCAAGAGCGTCGGGATCATCGAGCCCGAGGGGATCTTGAACGCCTGGACGATGAAACTGCGGATGAAAAGCGCGAGCAGCAGGGCGACGGCCAGCGCCTCCCCGTACTCGCGAACCACCGACTTGGAGCGCGGCTCGCCGCGCTTCACGGGCGGCTCTTCGCGTCGGGTCTCGGACGCCACGCCGCCGGCGCGCTGGATTTCGGGGGACATCGCGACGAGGGATGTTAGACGATTCGCTCCACCCGCGTAAATGGCGAGGGTCCGGGCTGGGCGTGGCTCCGGATCGCTCCACGACGCGCTCACATGCCTGGAAGAACGGCGCCTGCGGGGAACTCATGAGTTCCCTTCGATGCGACCGCGTCCTCTCGCCATCACCGCGCGGGTGTGACGGCCGAAGGCTAGCGCGACTCGCGTAGTCCACCCACCGCCGGCGAACGCCGGCGGAACACTTCACCCGGCCGCCGCCTTCTTCCTCGGCTGCTCCGCCGCGGCCTCCCTAGCCGCCTTCCTCCGTCGCGGCTTCTTCTTCGCCTTCTCCGCCTCGCTCGTCCACTCGATCATCGACACCGGCGCCGCATCCCCATGCCGAATGCCGATCTTGGTGATCCTCGTATACCCTCCCGGCCGGTCCTTGAACCGCGGCACAATCTCCTCGAACAACTTCCTCACCGCCTCGCGATCCCGAATGCGATCGAATGCCCGGCGCTTGGCGTCCAACGTCGCCTGCTTGCCGAGCGTCACCATCCGATCGGCGAACCCACGCAACTCTTTCGCCTTGGCATCGGTCGTACGGATCCGCTCGTGGTGGATCAGCGCCGTCACCAAATTGCGGAACAGCGCCTTGCGGTGCGCCGCCGAGCGGTTGAGCTTACGGCCGGAAACCTGATGTCGCATGGCTCAGGCGCTTTCCTTTTCCTTTTGCAGCCGCCGCCGCTCGAGCTCCTCGCGCGGCGGAAAGCTCTCGAGCTTCAGACCGAAAGACAGATCCAGAGCGGTGAGCGTCTCCTTGATCTCGTTCAGCGACTTGCGGCCGAAGTTCTTGGTCTTGAGCATCTCGGCTTCGCTCTTCTGCACCAGCTCGCCGATGAACTTGATGTCCGCGTTCTGCAGACAGTTCGCCGAGCGCACCGAGAGCTCGAGCTCCTCGACCGGCCGGAAGAGGTTCTCGTTCAGCGTTTCTGCGTCACCGCCGGTTCCGCCTCGGCCTCCGGCTGTTCCTCGAAGTTGATGAAGATGGTGAGCTGGTCCTGCAGGATCCTCGCCGCGTACGCGACCGCATCGTCGGGCCGCACGCTGCCGTCCGTCCACACCTCGATCGTCAGCGTGTCGTAGTCCGTGCGCTGCCCGACCCGCGCGTTGGTCACCGTGTAGTTGACCTTGCGGATCGGCGAGAACACCGCGTCGATCGGGATGGTACCAACCGGCGCGCCCTCTTCCTTGTTGCGCTCCGCCGTCACGTAGCCGCGGCCCACACGGATCGCCAGGTCCATTTCCAGATGCGCGTCCTTTGACAGCGTGGCGATGTGCTGCTCGGGGTTGAGGATCTCCACCAACGGACCGTGGGTAATCGCCGCGGCGGTGACGGTCCTTTCGCCCTTCACGTCGATCCGCGCGGCCTGCGGCACGTCTTCGGTCACTTGGACCCGGATCTCCTTCAAGTTGAGAACGATGTCCGTCACGTCTTCGCGCACGCCTGGAACCGTCGAGAACTCGTGCAGCACCCCCTTGATCCGCACCGAGGCGATCGCGGCGCCCTGCAGCGACGAGAGCAGGATCCGGCGCAGCGAGTTGCCGATCGTGATGCCGAATCCCCGCTCCAGCGGCTCCGCGACGAACTTCCCGTAGTTGGCGGCGAGGCTTTTCTCCTCGACCTCCCGCTTCGGCTTGATGAGATTCCTCCAGTTTCTCTGAAACATATGACCTCCCTCGCGGGGTTGGCTCACTTCGAGTAGAGCTCGACGACGAGCTTCTCGTTGATGGGAGTCGTCAGATCCGAGCGCATCGGCAGCGCTTTCACGCGTCCCGTGAACGCCGGGCGGTCGACATCCAGCCAGTCGGGGATGCCGCGCCGCTGCGATGCTTCGAGCGCCTCACCGATGCGCGCGACCGTGCGGCTCTTCTCACGAACCGTGATCACGTCCCCGGCCTTGACCAGAAGCGAGGGGATGTTGACTTTGCGGCCGTTGACCGCGCAGTGGCCGTGGCGCACGAGCTGTCGGCCCTCGGCCCGCGAGTTGGCGAAGCCTATGCGGTAGACCATGCTGTCGAGCCGCCGCTCGAGCATCACCAGCAGCGTCTCGCCGGTCACCCCCTTGCCGCGCTCGGCGAAATGGAAGTAGCGGCGGAACTGCCGCTCGAGTACCCCGTAGATGCGCCGCAGCTTCTGCTTCTCGCGGAGCTGGATCGCGTACTCGGAGAACTTGGCGCGCGCCTGCCCGTGCTGGCCAGGAGGATAGTTGCGCCGCTCGATGGCGCACTTGTCGGTGTAGCAGCGCTCGCCCTTCAGGAAGAGCTTGACGCCCTCGCGCCGGCAGAGACGGCAGACGGGGTCGGTGTATCTAGCCATGAGTCCTCACACCCTTCTTCGCTTCGGCGGACGGCACCCGTTGTGCGGAATCGGCGTGACGTCGCGAATCACGTGAATCTGGAAGCCCGCCGCCTGCAGGCTCCGTAGCGCGGATTCCCGTCCCGCCCCGGGGCCCTTCACGAAGACCTGCACCGAGCGCATGCCATACTCCTGGGCCTTGCGCGCCGCGCTCTCGGCCGCGAGCTGCGCCGCGAACGGAGTGCCCTTGCGCGACCCCTTGAAGCCCGCTGTGCCCGCGCTCGCCCAGGACAGCGTGGCGCCCTGAGCGTCGGTGATCGTAACGATCGTGTTGTTGAACGTCGAATGGATGTGGACGATCCCCTCGGGCACCGCCTTCTTGACCTTGCGCTTGCGCGGCGTCTTCTCGGCCGCCGGCGCGGCCTCGGCCACCGGCTTCGCTTCCGGCTGGCCTTCGGGTTTCGCTTCCGGTGCTTCTTCGTTGGCCATCAGTACTCCGTCCCTCTCGTCGTCGCTGGCTTCTTCGTTCTGACGCTCTCAGTCGAGTCGACCCGCCACCCCAGGGGGATGAGCCGCCCCGCCGGGGCTCCCTCCGCCGCCCACCCGGATGAGCGGCGAGCGAAGCTCGTCCGCTCCATCCGATGAGCCGACGCCGCCCTACTCATTTGGCTTGCGGCGGCGGCTTCTTCCCCGCCACCGTCCTCCGTGGCCCCTTGCGCGTCCGCGCGTTGGTGTGCGTGCGCTGGCCGCGCACCGGCAAGTTCTTACGATGCCGCAGACCTCGGTACGTGCCGAGGTCCATCAGCCGCTTGATGCTCAAAGCCACATCGCGCCTGAGGTCGCCCTCGACCTTGTAGCTCCGGTCGAGGATCATGCGGATGCGGGCGATCTCGTCGTCGGTGATCACGTCGGTCCGGGTGTCGAGACCGACCTTGGCCTCGTCGAGGATCCGGCGCGCGGAGCTCCGGCCGACGCCGAAGATGTACGTGAGCGCCACTTCCATGCGCTTGTTCTTGGGGAGATCGACGCCTGCGATGCGTGCCATACCGTGCGACCCTCTATCCTTGCCGCTGCTTGTGGCGCGAGTTCTTGCACTGGACGCGCACCACACCCTGGCGACGGATCACCTTGCAGTCCTTGCAGATTTTCTTGACCGATGCGCGAACTTTCATGAGCTTCTCACTTCTGTCGATAGGTAATGCGGCCGCGGGTCAGGTCGTACGGCGACAGCTCCACCGTCACCTTGTCCCCGGGAAGAATCTTGATGTAGTGCATGCGCATCTTTCCGGAGATGTGGGCCAATACCTTGTGGCCGTTATCAAGCGCCACGCGAAACATGGCGTTCGGCAAAGATTCGAGCACTGCGCCCGTGACCTCAATCGCTTCTCCCTTCGGCATATCCTTCCTAGTATAGCTCTATGGCGCCGTGAGAACCACAGGGCCTTCGGCGGTGATCGCCACCGAGTGTTCGAAGTGCGCGGACAGGCTCCCATCGCGCGTCACGGCCGTCCAACCGTCGTCCTTCACCAGAACCCCCGGCTCCCCCAGGTTCAGCATCGGCTCGATCGCCAGCACCATGCCTTCGCGAAGCAGCCGCCCGCGGCCGGGCTCGCCGAAATTCGGCACCTGCGGCTCTTCGTGGAGATGCCGGCCGATGCCGTGGCCGACGAACTCCCGGACCACCGACAGTCCCGCTCCTTCCGCATAGCTCTGAATGGCGTGCGAGAGATCTCCGAGGCGGCTGCCGACCTGGACCGTGCGGATCCCCTGCCACAGCGACTCGCGGGTCGCCAAGAGCAGGTGCTCGGCCTCTTTCGAGATCTTGCCGACCGGCACGGTCACGGCCGCGTCGCCGTAGTAGCCGTCGATCACCACTCCGAAGTCGAGGCCGACGATGTCCCCCTCCTTCAACGCGCGCGCCGCCGGGATGCCGTGCACGACCTCCTCGTTGATCGACACGCAGAGCGAGGCGGGAAATACCCGCGGACCGAAGC
>CAVPWJ010000093.1:0-18197 GCA_963708955.1 uncultured delta proteobacterium | reverse complement strand
CGGCCGGAGATGATCGCCGGCTGGGAGAGGGGGGGCGGAGACGGCTGGCAGCCGGCGCTGTGGCGCGCGCTCTGCGGCGGCGCGCCGCCGGCGCACCTGGCCGCGCGCGTGCGCGCCCTGATCGAGCGATTGCGGGTGGGGCCCGCCGATCTCCGCGGCTTTCCCGAGCGCGTCTCGGTGTTTGGGCTCTCGACGCTCGCGCCGCTCTACCTGCATGCGCTCGCCGCCCTCGCCCGTTCGATCGACGTGCACTTTTTTCTGCTCGCACCGTCGCGCGAGTTCCTCGGCGATCTGGTGACGCCCCGGCAGGAGGCGAAGCTCCGCCGCCAGCAGCTCGAGCTGCCCCTCGAAGCCGACTTGCATCTCGAGCGCGGCCATCCGCTGGTCGCTTCGCTCGGCAAGCTCGGCGTCGACTTCCAGCAGATGCTCGAGGAGATCGGCTACGACCAGGATCACGACCTATTCGAAGATCCGGCTCCGTCGCCCGATGCCTCGTCCGTGCTCGCCGTGCTGCAGTCCGACATCCTCCACCTTCGCGATCGCCGCCCGGAGGGTCGGGCCGATCCGCTGCCGCTTCCGCCCGGCGACGAATCGGTCCGCGTCCACGTCTGTCACTCGCCGATGCGCGAGGTCGAGGTGCTGCACGACCAACTGCTCGCGCTGTTCGAGACCGAGCGCGACCTCGAGCCGCGCGACGTCGTGGTGCTCGCGCCGTCGATCGACGAGTACGCCCCCTACGTGGACGCGGTGTTCTCGGCCGATCACGGCCGGCCGCGAATCCCCTACCACGTCGCGGACCGCGGGCCGCGCAGCGCCGAGCGCGTAGTCGACGCGTTCCTGCGCATCCTCGAGGTCCTGCGTGGACGGATGGCCGCGTCGGAGGTCTTCGACCTGCTCGGCATGGACGTGGTCCGCGAGCGGTTCGCGATTGCCACCGCGGACCTCGACCGCCTGCGAGAGTGGATCGACGAGTCGGGCATCCGCTGGGGCATCGATGCCGAGCACCGCGCGCGCGAGGGGCAGCCGGCGATCGCCGAGAACACGTGGCAGTTCGGGCTCGACCGGCTGCTGCTCGGCCTCGCGCTGCCGGCCGACGGCTCGCCGCTCTACGGCGGCGTCCTGCCGGTCGGCGGCGTCGAGGGCGAGGCTGGCGAGCAGGTCGGCGCGCTGGCGGAGTTCTGCGCGACGCTGTTCTCGTTCCGCCGCCTGGTGGAAAGCCCGCGCGCCGCCGCCGAGCACGAGCGCGAGCTCGGCCGGTTGCTCGACCGCATGATCGCGCTGCGCGGCGACGACGCCGAGCAGCACCGCCGCATCCGCCGCGCGCTCGAGCGCATGACCGAGCGCGCCGCCGCGGCTGGCTTCGTCGAGCCGCTGCCGCTCGAGGCGCTCGTTCGTGAGCTCGAGAAGGATCTCGCCGAGAGCGCGTCGGCCACCGGGTTTCTCTCCGCCGGCGTCACGTTCTGCGCGATGTTGCCGATGCGCGCGATCCCCTTCCGCGTCGTCTGCGTGCTCGGCATGAACGACGGCGCGTTTCCGCGTATCATCCATCCCCCCGGCTTCGACTTGACGATCGCCGAGCCGCGTCGCGGCGACCGCACCCGCCGCGACGACGATCGCATGCTGTTTCTCGAGACGCTGCTGTCGGCGCGCGACCGGCTGCTGCTCAGCTACGTCGGCCGCAGCGTCCAGGACAACTCGGAGATCCCGCCGGCGGTGGTGGTGAGCGAGATCCTGGATGTGATCGCGGGCTCGTTCGCCAGCACCGCCGTACAGCGTCGGGAGGCGCCCGCGGGCAGCCGCTCGGTCGTCGAGCGCCTGCTCGTCCGCCATCCGCTGCAGGCGTTCAGCGAAGAGTATTTCCGGCCGGAGCGGCGGGATCCGCGGCTGTTCAGCTACTCGATCACCGCGTGTGACGCCGCGCGCAGCGACCGGCGTTCGGAGCCGCCGCCGCCGGCATTCGTCGACGGTCGCCTGCCGCCGCCCGCCGATACGCCGGTCGCCGTGTCGATCGAAGAGCTCGAGCGCTTCCTCGACCACCCCGCTCGCTGGTTCTGCCGCAGTCGGCTCGGCCTCGAGCTCGATCCCGGCGCGGGTCGCCTCGAGGATCGCGAGCCGCTCGAGCTCGACGGCCTCGAGGCGTGGACGATCGGCAACCACGTGCTCGCGCGGATGGTCGAAGGAGCGAGCGTCGAGCAGGCGCTGGCGACGGTGCGCGCGAGCGGCCTGCTGCCCCCCGCGGCGATCGGCGAGGTCGCCTACGCGAGCATCGCGCCGCGAGCCGCCCGTCTCGCCGCCGCCGCCTGCCGGCTCGCCGCGGATCCGCCGCTCGAGCCGATCCCCGTCGCCCTCGAGCGCTCGGGCGTCCGCCTCTCGGGCTTCCTGCGCGGCATCCGCCCGCGGGGGCAGATCGACTGGCGCTATTCGCGCCTCGGCGGTCGGCACGAAACCTGCCTCTGGCTTCGCCATCTCTTGCTGCACCTGGCGGCCCCGCAGAGCGTCGCGCGGCGCACCCGCTTCGTCGGCTCGCCCGCCGAGGAAGGCTCGGAGATCGCGGCCGAATTCCGCCCGGTGAAGGATGCGGGCGCGATCCTCGATCGGCTGTTCGCCGTCTACCGCTCCGCTTTCGAGCAGCCGCTGCCGCTCCTGCCGAGGACCTCGCGCGCGTACGCGCAGTGCTTCCGCGAAGCCGGCGGCGGCGAGCCGGCAAGAGCGCGCGCGGCGAGCGTCGCGACACGGACGTTTCGAGATTCCCACGAGCGCGAGGACCCGTACGTGCAGAAGCTGTTCGGCGCCGCGGCGCCGACCGACGATCCCCGCTTCCCCGCGCTCGCGCTCGGCGTCTTCGAGCCGCTTCTCGAACATCGCGAGGAGGGCTGGCGGTGAGCGCGCTCGACATTCCCCTCGACGGCACGCAGCTCATCGAGGCGAGCGCCGGCACCGGCAAGACGCACGCCATCACCACGCTGTTCGTGCGCCTGCTCCTCGAAAAGCGGCTCGCGGTCGGGCAGATCCTCGTCGTCACCTACACCAACGCCGCCGCCGCCGAGCTCCGCGAGCGCATCCGCGCGCGCCTCGCCGCCGCCGCGCGCGCCTGCGGGCGGCCGGATTCGTTGCGCGAAGACGATGCCGACCTCCGCATCCTGCTCGAGCGGCGGATCGCGGCGGCAGCCGAGGACCGCTACGCGCTCGACGCGGCGCTGCGCGGCTTCGACGAGGCGGCGATCTCCACGATCCACGGCTTCTGCCAGCGCCTGCTGCGGGAGCAGGCGTTCGAGACGCGGGCATCGTTCGCCGCCGAGCTGCTGACCGACGCCCGCGCGCTGCGCGACGAGATCGTTCACGATCTTTGGGTGCGGGAGCTCGTGAGCGCTGACGAGATGTTCCTCCGACATCTCGACCACAAGGGCGTGCGGCCGTCGAGCCTGGCGAGCCTGGTCGGCAAGGCGCTCGCCGACGTCGACCTCCGCCTTCTGCCGAGCGAGACTCCCGCGGCCGATGACCAGATCCTGTCCGCCTGGCAGGAGGCGCGCGACGCCGCGCGCGAAGAATGGCGCCGCGACCAGCGGGAGATCCGCCACGCGCTCGAGTCGCCGGGCCTCAAGCAGACGAGCTACCGGGTCGACCGGGTGCGATCGTGGCTCGATGAGATGGAGTCGGCGCTTGCGGCTCCCCCGTCCCTCCCGGAGCGGTTTTCCTGGCTTGAGCGCTTGACGCCGGGCGCGCTGGCGAAGGGAACGAAGGCGCGCCACCCCACGCCCGATCGTCCGTTCTTCACGCTCTGCGAGCGACTGTGGCAGCTCGACCGCGATCTGGCGGCCGAGCTCGACCGCCGGCTGCTCGCGCTGAAGCTCACGCTGTGCTCGCAGGCGCGGCACGAGGCGGCCGAACGCAAGCGACGGCGAAACTGCTCGTCGTTCGAAGACCTGCTGTTCGGCGTGCGCGGCGCTCTGCGGGCCGAGGACGGCGCGCGGCTGGCCGAGCGGATCCGCGGCCGCCACGCGGCGGCGCTGATCGACGAGTTCCAGGACACCGATCCCGTGCAATACGAGATCTTCGATCGCGTGTGGCGGCGTGCCGGCGCCCCGCTGTTCCTCGTTGGCGACCCCAAGCAGGCGATCTACGCGTTCCGCGGCGCCGACGTGCATACCTATCTGCGCGCCCAGGAGAACGCCGAGAATCGCTACCCGCTGACGGTCAACTACCGCTCCGACCCGGGCCTGATCGACGCGCTGAACTGCTTCTTCGCCGAGGCGGCCGATCCGTTCGCGACCCGCGGCATCGACTACGTGCCGGTAGCGCCCGCGCCGGGACGAGCCGACGCGCTCGATCACGCGAGCGAGATCACCGCGCCGCTGCGCATCCTGTTTCTCGGCGGAGACGAGGTGAAGGGCGCGCAAGGAAGGATCGTGCGGGACAAGGCAGACGTGCACCTTCCCGGCGCCGTCGCCGCGGAGATCGTCCGACTGCTCGAAGCCGGGCTCGAGATTCCCCGGTCGCGGGACGAACCGCGCGCGGTCGGTCCCGGCGACGTCGCCGTCCTCTGCCGCACCAACGCCGAAGCCCGCCGGGTGCAAGCGGCGCTGCAGCGGCTCGGCGTGCCGGCCGTGCTGCGCGGCGACCGCAGCGTGTTCGAGAGCGAGGAAGCGCAGGACCTGCGCGTGCTGCTGCGCGCGATGGCCGATCCGGCCGATCCGCGGCTGGCGCGCGCCGCGCTGGCCACCTCGCTCGTCGGCGTGAGCGCCACCGGTCTGGTCGCCGCCGGCGAGGACGACGAGCGCTGGGACGAGACCGTCGCGCGCTTCACCGAGCTCCGCGATCGGTGGACCAGCGCCGGATTCATGAGCGCGTTCCGCCGCTTCCTCGATGCCGACTTCGAAGGCCGGGGCAAGGTCGCGGTCCGGCTGCGCTCGCTGCCGGGAGGCGAGCGGCGTCTGACCAATCTCCTCCACCTCGGCGAGCTGCTCCACGAGGCGGCGGTCACCGGACACCGCGGTCCATACGAGCTGATCGGCTGGCTCGGCCGCGAGATCGACGAGGTCGAGCGTTTCGGGGGCGGGCTCGCGTCCGAGGAACGGCAGATCCGGCTCGAGAGCGACGCTCGAGCGGTGACGCTGACGACGATCCACAAGGCCAAGGGCCTCGAGTGGCCGTTCGTCTTCTGCCCCTCCCTGTGGGACCGCTCGTGGCTGCGCCAGGAAGAGAGCGAGCACGTCGCTTTCCACGACGCCGAGGGGCGGCGCGCTCTCGACCTCGGCTCCGCCGAGCACGGCGCCGCCGTGAAGCGGGCGCTCGAGGAGCGCAGGACCGAGGACCTCCGCCTCCTCTACGTCGCGCTGACGCGCGCTCGCCACCAGTGCTCGATCGTGTGGGGCGGATTTCGCGACGCAGAGAGCTCGCCGCTCGGCCGCTTCCTCGCCCCCGGAGTCGATCTCGACGACGACGAGGCGATCGTGCGGCGCCTCGATCGTCTGTGCGTGCGCTCGGCGGGCCGCATCGCGCTGCGGCGATTGTCGCTCGCGCCTTCGCCGCCGCTTCGCGCCGCGACCCCGGCCGCTGGCGGTCTCGCGCCGCGCGCGTTTCGTCGCGGGAAGCTCGACGAATCGTGGCGCACCTCGAGCTTCACCGCGCTGGCAGCGAGCGAAGCGCGCCTCGGCGCGGCGCGCACCGAGGGTCGCGACCGCGACGAGATCGCCTCCGAGCCCGGCGTGATCGCGGCCGCGGCCGTGGCGCAGCGCCTGCCGCTCGCCGATTTCCCGGCCGGAGCGCGCCCCGGCACGCTCGTCCACGAGATCTTCGAGCGCATCGACCTCGCGCGCTCCGATCCCGGCGAGCTCGGGCGGGTGGTGGACGGCCGGCTGCGCGCGTTCGGCTTCGATCCGCGGTGGAAGGATCCGCTCGAGCAAGCGATCGCCGGCGTGCTCGACACCCGCTGGAGCGTCGGCGGGTTTGCCGCCCGGCTCGCCGACGTCCCGGCCGAACGACGCGTTCACGAGATGGAGTTCACGCTGCCGCTCGGCTCGCCGAGCGACCGGGCTCGTCTCACGCCGGCGGCGCTCGCCGCCGTGTTCGAGCGCCATCCCTCGCCCGGGCTGCCGAGCGACTACGCCACTCGCCTGCACGACCTCGGCTTCGCCTCGGTTGCCGGGTTCCTACGCGGCTACGTCGACCTGGTGTTCGAGCAGGCAGGTCGCTTCTTCGTCGTCGACTGGAAGTCGAACCACTTGGGCGCGGCGGCGCCCGACTATCGCCCGGCGGCGCTCGCGCGCGCGATGGCGGCCGACCACTACTTCCTGCAGTACCACCTCTATCTGGCCGCGCTGCACCGCCACCTGACGGCGCGGCTGCCCGGCTATCGCTACGAGACGCACGTCGGCGGCGTTTTCTACGTGTTCGTGCGCGGCGTGATCGGCGGGAGCGGCGACGCCGGGGTGTTCGCCGACCGCCCGCCAGCCGAGCGGATCGAGGCGCTGTCGCGGCTCCTCGAGCAGCCCGCCGGGGAGGCTGCGGCGTGACGCCGCCGACGCTCGATCTGCTCCGGCGCTGCGGCGTCGTCGCCGCGCTCGACGAGCACTTCGCGCGCAGCCTGGGGCGGATCGGCGGAGAGGTCCGCGAGACGGTGCTCGTCGCCGCGGCGCTGGCCGCGCGGCGGGTGAGCGAAGCGCACGTCTGCCTAGACCTAGCGGAGATCGCCGGCACCGAGCCGCGGTCCGACGTCGACCTGCCCGGCGCGGCGCAGGCCGGCGAGCTCTCCGGCCGCGCCTTCCCTCCCCTCACCGAGTGGCTCGCCGATCTCGCGACCAGCCCGCTCGCGCGCGGCGCCGGCGGCCCCGCGCCGCTCGTCCTCGACGGCCGTCGGCTCTACCTCCGCCGCCATCACGACTACGAGACCGATCTCGCGCGCCGCATCCACGCGCGCGGCGCGCGGCGCGCCGACGACCTCGACGCCGCGCGGCTGCGGGACGGCCTCGGCCGCCTGTTTCCCGGCGGACCGAGCGCGCAGCGGGTCGCGGCGGCGGTCGCCTTGCTGCGGTACTTCACGGTGATCGCCGGCGGCCCGGGCACCGGCAAGACGTGGACGGCGGCGCGCATCGTCGCGCTGCTCGCCGAGCAATGGCTCGAGCGCTTCGGCCGCCCGCCGCGCATCCACCTGCTCGCTCCCACCGGCAAGGCGGCGGCGCGGCTTCGCGAGTCGATCCGCGACAGCCGCGCCTCGCTACCGTGCTCTCCCGCGGTGCGAGCGACGATACCCGACGACGCCTCGACAATTCATCGCGCGCTCGGCGCCACGCCCGACGGTCGCTTTCGCCGCGGGGCCGATTCGCGGCTGGTCGCCGACGCGGTCATCGTCGACGAAGCCTCGATGGTGGACCTCGCGCTGATGAGCCGATTGGTGGCCGCCGTCCCCGACGAGGCGCGGCTCGTCCTGCTCGGCGATCGCGACCAGCTCGCCTCGGTGGAAGCGGGATCGGTGCTCGCCGACCTCTGCGGCGAGGGCGGCGGCTCGCCGGGCGGCTTTTCGCCCGACGCCGCGCGCGAGATCGCCGAACTCACCGGCGACGCGGTCTCGGTCGGAGGCGCGGACGGGCCGGCGGTGCGTGACGCGATCGTCACGCTCGCCGAGAGCCACCGTTTCGGTGAGCAGGCGGGCATCGTCGCGCTCACGCGCGCGATCCAAGAAGGTCGCGTCGCCGACGTGCTCGAGGTGCTCCGCTCGCCGAGCCATCGCGACGCCGTGCTGGTCGAGCCGGCGGGCGATCTCGAAGAGCGCATCGCCGAGCTCGCCGCCGCGGGCTACGCGCCGAGCCTGCGCGAGATCGATGCGCACGCTCGTCTGGCGGCGCTCGGACGCTTTCGCGTCCTCTGCGCGCACCGCCGAGGGCCCGACGGCGTCGAGTCGGTGAACGCGGGGATCGAGCGCGCGCTCGCCGAGCGGTACCGGCTCGCCGTCTCCGAGCCCGACTACCTCGGGCGCCCGTTGCTGGTCACGCGCAACGATCCCGCGACGCGCCTCTCGAACGGCGACGTCGGGCTCGTGGTGCGAGCTGCCGACGGCTCGAAAAAAGCGTTGTTTCCCGCCGCCGAAGCGGACGGCGAGAGCGCATCCCGCTGGCGTCTGATCTCGACCGCGCGGCTGCCGCCGGTCGAGACCGCGTTCGCGATCACCGTGCACAAGAGCCAGGGCTCGGAGTTCGAAGACGTGGTCGTCGTGCTGCCCGACCGCGCCTCGCCGGTGGTGACGAGGGAGCTCCTCTACACCGCGGTCACGCGGGCGCGCCGCTCGGTGACGCTGCTGGCCCCGGCGGCGGTCGTCGAGCACGCCGTGCGCACGCCCACCCGGCGCATCACCGGTCTTCGCGAGCGAATCTGGGGTCGGTAAAGGCGCTTCGTGCGCCGTTTGATATTCTTTCTCGCCGGCGGTACGAGGACAGATCCATACCGGCCCCGCCGGTCACGGGGTCCGGTCGCGAGAAACGACGAACGGGCGATCCACTGCCAGCGGTGCCTCGCCGCCGCCCCGCCACATGCCTGCCGGTCTCTACGCGCTGATCCGCTCCCGCTTTCCGTCCGAGGCAAGCGCGCCATTTCTCGAGCGCGAGGACGGGCGCGTGGATTCCTACGCCGACCTCGATCGCGCGACGGCGCGCATCGCCCGGCTGCTCGCCGAGACCGGCGTGCACCGGGGCGACCGCGTCGCCGCGCAGGTCGAGAAGTCGCCTGAAGCCGTCTACCTCTATCTGGCGGTATTGCGCGCCGGCGCCGTTTACCTGCCGCTCAACCCCGCCTACACGCGCGCCGAAGTCGAATACTTCCTCGCCGACGCCGAGCCCCGGCTGCTCGTCTGTCGTCCCGAGGCGGAGGAGCCGTTCTCGAACCTCTGCCGGAAGCTCGGCGTACCGCATCTGCTGACGCTCGGCGCGCGAGGCGACGGCTCGCTCCTCGAGCGCTCCGTCGGGCTCGCCGGGGACGTCGCTCGGCCGCCGATCGTGGCCGGCGATCTCGCCGCCATCCTCTACACGTCGGGCACGACCGGACGCGCCAAGGGGGCGATGCTGACGCACGGGAATCTCGCCGCCAACGGCCTCACGCTCTGCGAGCTGTGGGGCTTCGGGCCCGACGACGTCTTGCTGCACGCGCTGCCGATCTTCCACGCCCACGGGCTGTTCGTGGCCCTCCATTGCACGCTGCTCGCGGGGGCCCGCTTGCTGTTCCTGCCGCGATTCGACGCCGAGGCGGTGATCGAGCGCTTGCCGCGCGCGACCGTGCTGATGGGCGTGCCGACGTTCTACACGCGGCTGCTCGCCCACCCGGGGCTCACGCGCGAGCGCTGCGCGCGCGTGCGGCTGTTCATCTCCGGCTCCGCGCCCCTGCTCGCCGAGACCCACCGGCGGTTCCAGGAGCGCACCGGCCACGCGATCCTCGATCGCTACGGCATGACCGAGACCGGCATGAACACCTCGAACCCGCTCGACGGCGAGCGCATTCCGGGGTCGGTCGGTCCGCCGCTCCCCGGCGTCGAGATCCGCGTCACCAACGAGCACGGAACCGTGCTCGGCCCGGGCGAGATCGGCGTGCTCGAGGTGCGTGGACCGAACGTGGTCCCGGGATACTGGCGGATGCCCGAGAAGACGCGCGCCGATTTTCGTCCCGACGGCTTCTTCGTCACCGGCGACCTCGGGCGCATCGACGAGCGCGGCTACGTGTACATCGTCGGACGGTCCAAGGAGCTGATCATCTCGGGCGGACTCAACGTCTACCCCAAGGAGGTCGAGGCGGTGATCGACCGCGTGGCGGGCGTGGTCGAGTCGGCGGTGGTGGGCGTGCCGCATCCCGACTTCGGGGAAGCGGTGGTGGCGGTCGTTCAGCGCGAGCCGGGACGAGCCGACGTGAGCGAGGAAGCGATCGTGCGCGCCGCGCGCCGCGAGCTCGCCGCCTTCAAGACGCCCAAGCGCGTGTTTTTCACCGACGAGCTGCCGCGCAACGCCATGGGCAAGGTCGAGAAGAACCGGCTGAAGGAGCGCTACCGGGCGTCGTTCGACGAGGGCGAGTAGCCGCTTCGGCGGCGGCGCGGCGCGAGGCGCGCCATCCCCCAGCCTACGCGGCCGGCGCCGCCGCCAACTGCCCGCACGCCGCCTGAATATCGCTTCCCCGACTCTCCCGAATCGTCGCATGCACTCCCTGCCGCAGCAGCGCCGCGCGAAACGCCTCGATCGCCGGCCTCGGCGTCGGGGCAAAGCGACTCCCGGCAAACGGATTGAACGGGATGAGATTCACCTTCGACGGAATGCCCCGCAACAGCTTCCCCAGTCGCCGCGCGTCCTCGAGCGAATCGTTCTCGCCGGCGAGCATCACGTACTCGAACGTGATGCGCTTGCGCCGCGGCAGAGGCAGCTCGCGGCAGGCGCCGAGCAGCACCTCGAGCGGATACTTGCGATTGACCGGCATCAGCCGGCCGCGCTGTGCGTCGGTGGTCCCGGAAAGCGACACCGCGAGGTGCACGCGCGTGTCGTCGAGCAGCCGCTTCATCTGCGGCGCGAGCCCGACGGTCGACACGGTGATCCGCCGCGGCGAGATCGCCAGCCCCCATTCGGCCGTCAGCACGCCGATCGCCCGTACGACCTCGTCGTAGTTGTGCAGCGGCTCGCCCATGCCCATGAAGACGAGGTTGGTGATCTCCGACTGCGGCTCGCCCGCTTCGACGTCGGCGCGCAGCTCGCGCCGGGCCTCGATGACCTGATCGACGATCTCGTAGGCTCGCAGCCCGCGCTCGAGCCCGAGCGTCGCGGTCGCGCAGAACGCGCAGCCCATGCCGCAGCCGACCTGCGAGGAGATGCAGAGCGTGAGCCGGTCGCTGAGCTCCGCCGGAATCAGCACGCTCTCGATCCGCCCGCCGTCATCGAGCGCGAGCAAGAGCTTCCGCGTGCGGTCCTCGGCGCGGGCAAGGCGCACGACCCGCGGCCGGGAAATGGTGAACGACGCATCGAGCCGCTCGCGCAGCCCGTGCGGCAGATCGCTCATCGCGGCGAACGACTCCGCACCGCGGGCATACAGCCACTGGGCGATCTGCCGGGCACGATAGCCTGGCTCCCCCTGCTCGCCCAGCCAGGCGGTCAGTTCTTCCAACGACAGCTCTTTGATGTTGCGACTCACGGATACACGTCCGACCCGTCAGTATGGCAGAAGCCCACCCCGGGGCCCAGCAGCCTAGCGCCGCGCGGCGAGATCGGCGATCGCGCCGACGATCCGCGGCCAAGCCTCGCGCGGCAGGTCGTGTCCCATGCCCTCGATCAGCACCGAATCCGCTCCGGGAATGGCCGCGGCCGTTGCCTCGCCGGCTCGCAGGGGAATCAGTGGATCATCGACGCCGTGGACGACCAGCGTCGGCGCCGTCACCTGGCGCAGCGCCGCGGTGCGGTCTCCCGAGGCCAGGATGCCGACGAGCTGCCGGGCCACGCCGGGCGGATGGTGGCCGCGGTCGAAGTGCGCGGCGGCGCGCACGCGCACGCGCTCCTCGTCGAAGGGGAAGCCGGGGCTGCCGATCGTGCGCCACACCCGCACCGCTTGGTCGAGGTAGGCGGAACGCTCGGCGGGCGGCGGCCTCAGGAGAGTGGCCATCGCCGCGGGCTCGGGCTGCGGCAGCGCGGGGTCGCCGGTCGTCGACATGATCGATGTCAGCGAGAAGAGCCGCTCAGGGTGCTCGATCGCCAGGGTCTGCGCGATCATGCCTCCCATCGACGCGCCGACCACGTGCGCGCGCTCGATGCCGAGCGCGTCCATCAAGCCGACCGTGTCGCGCGCCATGTCGGAGAGGAGATACGGCGCGGCGATCGGCCGGCGCATCATCAGCGCCATCATCGCCTGGAGAACGTTCGGCACGCCGAGGGCGTCGAGCTTCGTCGAGCGTCCGACGTCGCGGTTGTCGAAACGAATCACCCGGTAGCCGCGCTCGGCCAATAGCGCACAGAAGTCGTCGTCCCAGAAGACCAACGAAACGCCGAGCCCCATGATCAGCACGATGGGACGGCCGTCTTTCGCGCCGATCTCCTCGTAAGCGATCTCCACTCCGTTACAGCGCGCGCTCGGCATGGCCGACCCTCCGCGGGCGTGAGATAGCCGCACGACGGACGCGGCGCAAGCCGCGGCCGAAGACGGCGGAGACGGAGCAAGGAGTCATGGAAACTCGGAAAGGAGAGCCTCTTCGTCAAACAAATCTGGTAGGAGTAGCCCCGATGCTCGATGAGAAGATCACGTCAATCTCGCGGCCGAGGACCGCGGGCGACTTTAACGCATGAACCTCGTCCATCTCCTGCTGCGCAGCGCCCGCTGGCTGCCTGACCGGCCGGCGCTCGCGCTCGGGAAGACACCGGTACGCACGTACGGCGAGATGGCCAGCCGCGTCGCCCGCCTCGCCTCCGGTCTGAACAAAAAGCTCTCGTTGAAAAGCGGTGATCGCGTAGCGCTCGCGATGAAGAACTGCCCGGAGTTCTACGAGGTACTGCTGAACGATGCAACAGCGTGATTCGATGCCCACGGGAGCGTCCAGTGGCCGGTTACCGCCGCTGCCGCGGTCGCCACCCCACCCACAAGCAACACCGCCGCGAACCCAGCCACCACCGGTCGCACCCACCGACTTCGGCGCGCTGCGCTACTCCATGACGCTTCGGTGGCTGTCTGGAGACGCGTGATCTCATCCGCGACGTCGGTCGTGATCGGAGTGGTTCGAGGACTCGACTGGTCAAGCAACTCGTCGAGGTGTTCCCTGTCCGGGGCCATGATCATCTCCTAAAGATTCGGCTACACCTCGGACATGTCCAGTCGAACCCGAAACGTCTGCGGAGGCGGATGTTTTCCGTCGAGGCGAAGAGGATAGTCAGCGCTCCAACCCTGGACAGAGCCGATACGTCCGGCCCTTAGCCTGAATCCACCGATGCGGCTTGATTTGGTGGCGGCGCGGTAAACGGAGAATGCCTTTCTCATCAGGGAAAATAGAGCTTGTTGATTGACCCGAAGGTGGTTCTCCGTGAGGGGACCGTCAAGAAAACGAAGCACCGCCTCGACGAGCTTGGGGCTCAGGCGCCCTAGAGCCCGCGCGGCCGGCCGAGAAACTTCGATCCGGTAGGGCTCGGCCGTCACCGCTTCGCCAGTTGCGCGCGCACTTCCTCGAGGGACAGCATGCGCCCGTTCAGGATGTCATCCTCGGCTTCGGCCACCTCCGCGGCATGGTTGGGATCAGAGAGCCACGCCAGCGTTTCCTGGAGCGAATCAAGGTCTTCCGGGGAGATGAGCACCGCGGCGGGTTTGCCGTGGCGGGTGATCACCACGGTGTCGTGGGTGGATTCGACACTCTCCACCAGGGCCGAGAGCTTGTCTTTCGCTTCGCTGACAGACATTGTGTGCATGGCCCGATGGTAGCCCGTTTTTGGGCCATTATTCTGGCCGAAAATAACGCGAGAATGCGCCTTATGCCCGCTGGATCGAGGCCTCAGCGGGCCGTCAGCACGATTGGGCCGTCCTCGGTGATCGCGATGGTGCTCGGAGTGGCCGGGGCGGAAGCCGATTGATCCTCGAATCCCCAAACGATTTCTACAACGAACTCCCGGCGCACGATACTAATAGCCACGGAATGTTGCGTTGGCGTATCGGTAGCCGTTAGGCCCTGGCTCTCTTAAAGAGTTCACCGCCTCGTCGAGATGCACATCCAGGAGCGAGAACACCCCGATCTCGGCGAGGTCGGTGTTCTTGTGGAGTCCGAGTGCCTCGGCGCCGGAGCAAAGGGTCGGCCATGCTGCCGCAAGCTCATCGAGGGGAATCTTCACCCGGACGAGCGCCGGCCAAGCCGACCCGTCCTCCTTCCGCCGTTCGTTCGGTGCAATCGTCAGCTCGGCGTCCTCGTAGTCGACGTGGCGCACGTCTGGTCGATGCGCGAACCAGACGAACAGCTCTCGATGGAAGAGCGCAAGGGAGGACGGGTCAGTCATTGGTTTCCTCAGCAGTGTGGGTCGCTCGAGCGGCCGTTGGCGGGGTAGGAGGTAATGATGTTGCTGTTGTTGGAGCCCACCGGGATGATACGGCGGCGACCTCGTTCGGTCCCCCTCATCCCATCACCGTGTCGCCGTCGGCGTAGACCTTGCTGGCTTCCAGAACGCCCCTGATTGGGACAAATTCGCGCTTGTGGGTACTCGACGGCACGCGAATTATTCGCGCCGAAAACCGCCGCGGGGATGAAACTCCGATGCTTCGAGCGGTACTAGATTGATGCCAATAAACTTCCGAGGAGTTGTCACAGTCACATGAGGATCAAGTTAAAGCTCGCGGCCCTTCTCGGAGTAATTGCTGTAGCGATTTCTGCAGCGCTGGCGGGATGCGCGCACGCAATCATCCTGGACTCAAGCGATTCCCGCATTCCCGTGTGCAACACCATTCCTGCACATATCCCAGTCGCCGCGCTTAACAAACAGAAAAGGGCCGCCTGCAGCCTTTACGGAGCGCGCGTCGAATTTCCTGATGGCGGCTCCCTTCGGGTGCCTAAGGTGACGCTCTCCCGAGGCCACGGGGTTGCCTCAAACACGGATAAGCGGGATTACTACGTAGCGAACCTTGGGGTTTACGGGATCGTTGCGTCCGAGAAGGTGAACAACCAAAACCGTCGTTGGTGGGGTTCTCCCGAGGGGATACAGAAGGTTCAAGCAGCCTGCAACACGACGTGCAAGTGAACGTGAACCTTCACCCCTTGCCCTAGACCGACCATTCTGTGTACCCTCAGATGAAATCCGAAGGATCTTTACAGATGGGCGGACATTGTTGTTCGAATCTAAGGCACTAAGAGTACGTCGCGTTGCGTCTGTCACAGCTGCCTTCGTAGCGGCGGCGATGTTCATGGCGATTAGCCAATTCAATTCACCACCCGCTTCCGCAAGTACAACGTCTACAGTGACTGCCGGCAATCTTTCAGACCTGGCGGCCTCGATCGACACGGCCGCTTTTCCGACCGGCAGTTCAAATGTGGTCGTTGCGCCCGCCAGCTCCAGCACAGTGGTGGCGCAGGCTGCCGCTCTAGCGGCTAATAAAGGCATTGCACTTGTCTTGAGCGCTTCCGCAAGCGACGCGACTTCCTCGCTAAGTGAATTAACCGCACTCGGTGCAACCCAAGCAATCATCGTCGGAACGTCCACTTCGTTCACGCCGGGCTTCATATCGAGCATTCAGGCCTCCGTCACCGTGCCCGCGTCGATCCTTGAGGACGATGACTTCACCCGCTCGACCTTGATCGCAGCCCAGGGCACGTTCGCTCACCTCGTTGTAGTCGACGGCGGAACTCCCGCCGAACTCTCCTCCGGTGCCAACTATGCAGCCGCAAACGGCTTCGCCTTAGCCTCGATCCACCGGTCGGGTTGGGGTCCTTACGGCGCGTTAAACAGAGAATGTCCTTTTGATCAGGGAAAATAGTGTTTACCACAACAGCTATTGACCAGCTCGAGAGGACATCTCGTAGATGCAAGTTTTCCATAGATCCAGCCGGGTGTCGGCGTCCTTCGACGATACGAATCTCGTGTCGTTCGCTGGCCTGGTCCCGGCGATGCTGTTGGCCGCCTCGACGGGTCTGGGCGAGTTGGCCGACCGTTGGCTGACACTGCCTGGCTACTTCGGCGCGAACGCCGGGTTGAAAGTCACCGCGCTGGTCGCGGGGATGCTGGCTGGCGCCGATTCCATCGATGACATGGCCGTGCTCCGCCACGGCGGGATGAAGAAGCTGTTCGCCGGGACTTACGCCCCGTCGACGTTGGGCTCGTTCCTGCGGGCGTTCACCTTCGGCCACGTCCGCCAGCTCGACGCTGTCGCCTGGCGATGGTTGATCGGCGTTGCCGCCGTCGCCCCGATCACGGCCGGCATCGACGAGTATGCGCTGGTGGACATCGACGACACGATCAAGGAAGTCCACGGTTACCAGAAGCAGGGATCCGGCTACGGCTACTCCGGAGTACGCGGGCTGAACGCGTTGCTCGGAATCGTCTCCACGGCGACGACAGCACCGATCATCGTCGGCTCCCGGCTGCGCAAGGGCGCAGCCGGGTCCCCTCGCGGGGCAGGGAAGTTCGTCGGTGATGTTCTTGCGACCGTCGGTCGTCTGCGTTCGAAGACTGCGTCCGGGCTGGTGCTGCTGCGCGCTGACAGTGCGTTCTATGGCCACGCGGTCGTCGCAGCGGCCCATCGGGCCGGCGCGAGAGTGTCGATCACCGTCCGGATGGACCCGGCCGTGAAACGTGCCATCGCCACCATCAGCGATGACGCCTGGACGACGATCAACTACACGGATGCGATCCGGGATGAGACGACCGGAACCTGGATCTCCTGCGCCGAAGTGGCCGAGATACCATTCACGGCGTTCAGCTCGCGCAAGACCAGCGAACGCATTCCCGGGCGCCTGGTTGTTCGGCGGATCCCGGAACTGAACCCGTTTGATGGCGACGGGCAACCGACCCTGTTCGACACCCACCGCTTCCACGCGTTCTTCACGACCACCGATCTGGACACGGTCACGGCCGACAAGACGCACCGTCAGCACGCCATCATCGAGCAGGTCAACGCCGACCTGAAAGACAGCGCTTTGGCGCACCTGCCCTCCGGGAACTTCACCGCGAATGCGGCCTGGCTGGTGCTGGCCACCATCGCCTTCAACCTCTCCCGCGCCATAGGCACGCTCACCGGCACCGAGCTCGGCAAGGCGCGCAGTGGCACCATCCGCCGCAAACTCGTCCAGATCCCGGCCCGTATCTCGACCTCGGCCAGGAAGATCGTGCTGCATCTGCCAAGCAGCTGGCCCTGGCAAGCCGGGTGGATAACACTGTTCACGGCGGCCTGCGGCCCACCAAGAACCGCGACCATCTGACCACCCAGCCGAACGGCGCAACCGGACCAGGAACATCACCGGCAGCAAGGCCGGCCCTTCACCATGCCTGCCAGCAGGAAACTCAGACCAAACCCGGGCCACCGCGCTCACACGAGCCGACCGGTGGATCGAGGCTTAGTCGTTACGACGGCCGCACAAGTGGGCCAGAGCGCAACGCAAACGTTCTTCACGGCGTACGCCGGGGATCCGATAACCATTGTGGGCGCCGCCATGACGATCGGAAGCGCAATTGCGGACGATCAAGTTGCGAACGTTGACTATCAAGATACCGCTGAACTCGATCAGGCGACCGAGGACATGGCAGTGCGCTCGACAGGAACGGGAAATATTGCCAACGCCGTCTATGCCAGTCCCTCCGATCAGCCGGAAAGCATTCCGTTGGCAGCCTTCCTGGCTCACGCCAAGCGAGGTGTATCACTGATTGCGGGGCCGGCCGCAGCCATAGGTGGGGCGAGTTCACTCCGCCATTACCTCCAGATGTGGGCCAGTGAGACGAAGTCGATAACGCTGGTGGGCACCTCCCTAACCACAGCTCAAACGTCGGCGGCGGCGGCTCCGACGTCCGCCGCTCGATCCGCACTACCCGCCGCTCGAGTCATTGGTCTTACACCCGGAGCAGCCAGCTGGACGTTGACGTACACCGCCGTTGCAGGAGCGACAAGTTATGTCGCCTATGACCTATACGGGACTCAAGTCGCATCGTCAGCATCCATCTCAATGACGATTCCGAACCCGCAAACGTCTATTTCCCTCGTTGCCAACGACAGTTCAGGCAACGAGCTTGCAAACCTGTCCTATTACTTCAACAACTACGAAGATTCCACGACCGTGGAGTCGGCGGTCATTGGGTCAGCGGCGGGGGGAACCGATTATATTCAGTTCCTCGGGACGGTGAAGACGCCTCGAGTTATTACGCGGACAACTAGTGATCCATTCAGCATGGACGGGACTACCGAGACCGACATCATTGCGATCACCTGTCTGCCGTATTTCGTGGACAGCGGTCTGGACGCCACCAAACAGTACAACTACCAAATTCAGACCATGACTACAACTGCTAATAGAGCTTGCGACCCTCTGGCGTCTCTCGACCCGTCTCCAGCGGGGCAAGTTCAAGCATCTAAAGTGTCGGTCCCGCCTACGGAATTTCCAGCCTTCGCCTCCGCGCTGAAGAAAGGCCTCACCACTTCGGCAACTTCTTATTCCAAGGTAAAGACGACCCATGCGGCTATGCCGTCAATCAGTGACGCACAGTTGATGGCGGCCACCGGAAAGAGCAATACGTGGAAAA
>CAVPWJ010000092.1:0-3532 GCA_963708955.1 uncultured delta proteobacterium | reverse complement strand
ACGGAGGCGATTCGAGTGAACTTCCGCGAGGAGGCGGAGATCCAGCGCGAGGCCGAGCGCATCTTCGAGGAGAACCGCCGGCAGACCGCCGGCATGGATCAGCGCGTCCTGCTTCTGAAGATCAAGGAAAAGCTCGCGCGCGAGCGCGGCTTCGTGCTCTGAGTCTTCGGCTGTGAGGTCGCGCTGAGATGGCCCGACTTTCCGACGACCGCGTTTCGCATCTCTCCCGGCGGGTGCTGGAGGCGGTGCGCGCGGCGGGGCAGATCCGCGACGAGCGGCGGGCTCTGCTCGAGGTCAAGAGGGTGCTCGCCGAGTGCTTCCAGCTCGAGGACCGACTTGACCCGGTGGTGCGATCGAGGATACCTCGAAGGGTTCCGCCAGGTACGGCGGAATGGGAAATTCTCTATCGCCGATACATGGATGAGGAGATACGCAAAGTGCAGGGCTGAGCCGTCTTGTCGCGAGACTCACCGCGTTGGATGAAACTTCGTTTCTCCGGATTGCTGTTTCACCTTCCTTGACAAATAATCGCCGGTGGTTAGCTTTGCCGGCGCTCAACCGAAACAACGTCAATTCCCCGAAATACCTCACATCAGTAACGAACGCCGAGGGCGCTTTCAGAGACGAAAGGAGAGGTTCCAGTCATGAAGATCAGGCCGCTGGGTGACCGTGTATTGATCAAGCGTGTCGCCGAAGAAGAGAAGACCAAGGGGGGAATCATCATTCCCGACACCGCGAAGGAGAAGCCTCAGGAGGGCAAGGTGATCGCGGTTGGTAAGGGCAAGACAGGCGAAGACGGCAAGGTGATTCCGCTCGACGTCAAGGCCGGTGACCGCATCCTGTTCGGTAAATACTCGGGCAGTGAGATCAAGTTGAATGGCGAGGAGCACCTCATTCTACGCGAGGAAGACATCCTCGGCATCATCGAAGGGTAAGAACGAATCGTTCGCCCATCGGAGCACGGCCCCAACGGGTCGGGCGCACCCCGGGGGGCAGCTCCTCAACAGAGGGCAAGGAGGATAGATGGCAGCGAAGGTAGTCAAGTTTTCACAGGAAGCCAGAGACAAAATCCTCCGCGGGGTGAACATCCTCGCGGACGCGGTTACGGTTACGCTCGGACCCAAGGGACGCAACGTCGTCCTCGACAAGTCGTTCGGAGCCCCCACGGTCACCAAGGACGGCGTGACGGTGGCCAAGGAGATCGAGCTCGAGGACAAGTTCGAGAACATGGGCGCGCAGATGGTGAAGGAGGTCGCTTCGAAGACCTCCGACGTCGCCGGCGACGGCACCACCACCGCCACCGTGCTGGCCCGCGCGATCTTCACCGAGGGCGCGAAGATGGTCGCTGCCGGGCACGACCCGATGAGCTTGAAGCGCGGCATCGATCGCGCGGTGAAGAAGATCATCGAGGAGCTCAAGACGCTCTCCAAGCCGACCAAGGATCCGAAGGAGATCGCCCAGGTCGGCACGATCTCGGCGAACAACGACTCGACCATCGGCGACGATCATCGCCGAGGCGATGGAGAAGGTCGGCAAGGAAGGCGTCATCACGGTCGAAGAGGCGAAGGGCCTCGAGACCGAGCTCGAGGTCGTCGAGGGCATGCAGTTCGACCGCGGCTATCTCTCGCCCTACTTCGTCACCGACCCGGAGCGCATGGAGGTGGTCGCTCGAGGACGCGATCATCCTCATCCACGAGAAGAAGATCAGCAACATGAAGGACCTGCTGCCGGTGCTCGAGCAGGTCGCCAAGAGCGGCCAGCCGCTGGTGATCATCGCCGAGGACATCGAGGGCGAGGCGCTGGCCACGCTGGTGGTGAACAAGATCCGCGGCACGCTGCATGTCGTCGCGGTCAAGGCGCCGGGCTTCGGCGACCGTCGCAAGGCCATGCTCGAGGACATCGCCATCCTGACCGGCGGCAAGGTGATCGCCGAGGAGCTCGGCATCAAGCTCGAGAACGTGACGCTCGCGGATCTCGGCAAGGCCAAGAAGGTGGTGATCGACAAGGACAACACCACGATCATCGACGGCTGCCGGCAAGAAGGCCGACATCGAGGGCCGCGTGAAGCAGATCCGCGCGCAGATCGACGAGACGACCTCCGACTACGACCGCGAGAAGCTCCAGGAGCGGCTCGCCAAGCTGGTCGGCGGCGTGGCGGTGATCCGCGTCGGTGCCGCGACCGAGATCGAGATGAAGGAGAAGAAGGCGCGCGTCGAGGATGCCCTGCACGCGACCCGCGCGGCCGTCGAGGAGGGCGTGGTGCCGGGCGGCGGCGTGGCGCTGATCCGCTCGGCGATGGCGTCGCTCGAGAACCTCAGGGGTGTGCCCGAGGAAGAGCAGGTCGGCGTGGCCATCATCAAGAAGGCCGTACAGGAACCGGCGCGTTGGATCGCCACGAACGCCGGCGTCGAAGGCTCGATCGTCCTCGACCGCATCCGCAACAACAAGGGCTCTTACGGCTTCAACGCCGCGAGCGAGGAATACGAGGACCTCATGAAGGCGGGCATCATCGATCCGACCAAGGTGGTGCGCACGGCGCTGCAGAACGCCGCGTCGGTAGCGGGCCTGCTGCTCACGACCGAGGCGATGATTGCCGAGAAGCCCGAGGAGAAGGGGGCGCCGGCGATGCCTCCGGGCGGCGGCATGGGCGGCATGGGTGGTATGGGCGGCATGGGGGGCATGGGCGGGATGATGTAGCTCCCGCTCGTTGCGTCAGATGACCGATGGAGAGCCTCTCGGGAGCCTTCCCGAGAGGCTCTCCGCGTTTGGCCCCGGGCGAGCGGGCGCGTTGACAAGGTTCGGTGCCTTCTATACCGTCGGCCGATTGTCGAGCGCGCGTTCCGACTGAGCATGCTGGAATCCCTCAGCGACAGATTCGAAGGCATCTTCAAGAAGCTTCGTGGCCACGGGCGGGTCCGCGAGCCGCACGTCGAAGAGACGCTGCGTGAAGTGCGGGTCGCGCTGCTCGAAGCCGACGTCAACCTCGAGGTCGTCAAGCAGTTCACCGAGGCGATCCGTCGCCAGGCGCTCGGCCAGGAAGTGCTGCAGTCGCTCACGCCGGCCCAACAGATCGTCAAGATCGTCCATCAGGAGCTCGTTCGCTTGATGGGCGAGGCGGATCGCGGGCTCGACCTGTCGGCCGCGCCGCCGGTTCCGGTGATGCTGGTCGGCCTGCAGGGATCCGGAAAGACGACGACGGTCGCCAAGCTCGCGCGCTACCTGAAGACCGAAAAGAAGCGCACTCCATATCTCGTGCCCGCCGACGTCCGGCGTCCGGCGGCGATCGAGCAGCTCCGCATTCTCGGCGAGCAAGTGGGCTGCGCCGTTCATCCCTCGAGCGCCGAGCAGAATCCGGTCGACATCTGTCGTGAGGCGCTGACGGTCGCGCGCAATCACGGCTACGACGTCTGCCTGTTCGATACCGCGGGTCGGCTGCACGTCGACGAGGAGCTCATGCAGGAGCTCGCGGACGTGAAGAGCGCGGTCTCGCCGCATGAGATCGTGCTCGTCGCCGACGCCATGACCGGCCAAG
>CAVPWJ010000091.1:0-18115 GCA_963708955.1 uncultured delta proteobacterium | reverse complement strand
CCACGGCGCAGAGGAGATTCGTACGCTTTCCACGCCGAGCTACTAGCCCGCGTCCCTCGCCGGCGGCGCGCTCTCTACGCCGTTTCCAGCCGGGCCACGGCCACGACGAGCTTGCGGATGCCGAAGCCGCCGAACATCACCGTGACCTTTTCTCGGTCACCGCTGCCTTCGGTGGCCCGCACCACGCCTGTGCCGAGCGTTGGGTGGCGTACGCGAGTGCCGACGGCGAACGAGGCCCGGGAGGCGTCGGTGAAGACGGCGGCGGCACGCTTGGCGGAGCCGTGGGTTTGGCGATCCGGCTCGTCGAGCTGCGACGCGCTGTAATCGATCACCCGCCCGCGCGGCCCGTGCTGCGGCTCGTCGGCCCAGCCTCGATCGAGCCTCCGTTCCGACTCAGTCGGATCCCGTAGCTCGAGCAGTTCGGCGGGGATCTCGCTCAGGAAGCGGGAGGGAGGGTTCTCGGTCTCCGTGCCGTACAGATGGCGGCGGCGAGCCCGGCTGAGGAAGAGCTGCTCGCGGGCGCGCGTCATGCCGACGTAGCAGAGTCGGCGCTCTTCCTCGATCGACTGGCGATCGCCGAGCGAGCGGCGGTGAGGAAACAACCCTTCCTCCATTCCCACCAGGAACGCGACGGGAAACTCGAGGCCCTTAGACGTGTGCAGCGTCATCAGCGTCAAGCGATCACGGGACTCGATCAGCGAGTCCGCGCCCGCGACGAGCGCGACTTGCTCGAGAAACTCCCCGAGGCTCCTGCCCTCGGCGTCCGCCTCCTGAGCCACGGTGACGAACTCGTGGAGATCCTCCAGGCGGGACTCGCCGTCCGGAGCGGCGCGCGCGCGTAGCGCGTCGACGTAGCCGGTGAGGCGGAAGACCTGCTCGACGAGCGCGCCGATCGCGCCGCCCGCGGCGTGCTCGCGCAGCGTGGCGAGGATGCGCGTGAATTCGACCACCTTCGCCCGCGTGCCGGCCGACAGGGACGCCGGCGGGCTCGCCAGCTCTTCGAACAGCGGACGGCCGCTCGCGCGTGCCGCGGCCACGAGCTTCGCCACCGTCGAAGCGCCGATCCCTCGCGCCGGGACGTTGATCACCCGCAGCAGGCTCCACTCGTCGTCGGGGTTGGCGGCTACCCGGAGGTAGGCGAGAACGTCCTTGATCTCTTTGCGCTCGTAGAACTTGGTTCCTCCCACCAGCGAATACGCGATGCCGGCACGCAGGCATTCTTCCTCGAAGACCCGTGACTGCGCGTTGGTGCGATAGAAGACCACGAAATCGCCGAGGGGTCGGCTCCGCGACGCGCGGGCGACCTCCTGGATTACGAATCGCGCTTCGGCGTGCTCGTCGCGAGCGTGATGCAGAACCGGGAGCGGGCCCGCGGGATTCGCGGTCCATAGCGTCTTGCCCTTGCGATCACGGTTGTTGCGGATCACCGCCCCGGCGGTGGCGAGGATGCTCTGCGTCGAGCGGTAGTTCTGTTCCAGGCGGACGACGACGGCTTCCGGATAGTCCTTCTCGAAGTCGAGAATGTTGCGGATATTCGCTCCACGCCATCCGTAGATCGATTGATCTTCGTCGCCGACGGCGCAGAGGTTGCGGTGCCTGGCGGCAAGGGCTTTCAGCCACAGGTATTGGACGCGGTTTGTGTCCTGATACTCGTCGACGAGCAGGTAGCGCAAAGTGTCCTGATAGCGGTCGCGAAGGTCCGGGATGCGCTCGAAGATCTCGAGCGCGAGCAGGAGAAGGTCGCCGAAATCAACCGCGTTGTTTCGCCGCAGGGTCGCCTGATAGAGCGCGTAGGCCTCCGCCACGGCCACGTCGACCGATGTCTCGGCAAGCGCGCGAATCTCCTCCGGCCTTCGAGCCTCGTTTTTCGCCTGGTCGATTCGAGCGAGCAGCGCTTGGGGAGGCAGGGGGAACGAGCGTCCTTCGATGGCCGCCGTCAGCACGCCGAGTTGATCGTGGTCGTCGTAGATCACGAACGAGCGCCGAACGCCGAGATCGAGCGCTTCGACGTGCCTGCGCAGCAGGCGAGCGCAGATCGAGTGGAACGTTCCCACCCACACGTCGCTGCTGGGGCCGCCGACCAAGCGGCCGAGACGCTCGCGCAGCTCGCCCGCCGCCTTGTTGGTGAACGTGACCGCGAGGATTTGTGGCGCGTGCGCCCGTTCCGAGCGCAGCAGGTGAGCGATGCGGTGAGTGAGGACTCGCGTCTTGCCGCTGCCGGCTCCGGAGAGCACGAGCACCGGCCCCTCACCGTGTTCGACCGCGCTCCGCTGCTCCCGATTCAGTCCGTTCACCCCGACCACTCTCCGCCCGCGCACCGTTTTGATGAAATTCGACGTCGCGGGCAAGACGGCAAAAAAAGAAGGCCGCGAGACGGATCTCGCGGCCTTCGGGAAGGCTCGGCTGAATATGCGCGGAGCGTCAGACGGCGATTCGGTTCGGCTCGACGTCGACGGCCGTTTCCGGCGTGGGGCTGGGTGGCTGGCCGCCGTTGGCGCGCGCCCGCTGTCTCCATTCCTGTAGGCCGCGACGCAGGTAATCGGCATTCAGATCGAGCGTGTGACAGATGTTCTCGTAAGCGAAGACCCAGGAATTGTCCGAGGAGAAGAGCCACTCTTCGGCCTCGGCGAACAACTCACGTCCCCGCGGCTCGCGCGAGAAAGCAAACTTCTGATAGCAGTCGACCGCATCCTCGAGCACCGCGAGCATCAGGCGCTTCTCGCCACGGGTCGTCGCGCCGTGCCCCCGGAAGTGCGCGAAGAACTGCGACGGCAGCAGCGTATCTGGCTCGAACAGGCTCACCACAGACTGACGCATTGAAAACTCCTTCTCGTTACACCGACCAACATCCCCCGTCCCCCGACTCCCGGCTGCGGGTGGGAACGACCCCCGTCGCCGATGCTGGGAACAATACCGATGCGCCGCATCAAAAAGCTAATGAAAAACTCTTTTTATTATTATTAGTTTTTCTTATCGCGGCGCGTCAAATCGGCTCAGCGGGCGCGTTCGCCCCGCGACGAGCGCGCCTTCTTCTCGTTGCTGTTCTCGGTGGGGGACTGCCACGGCCGGACGCGGCAGGAGAACGATGACTCTAAACAGGGCGCTAGGCGGCGCGTGGGGCCGTCGCCAACCGATGCTGGCGTTCGCGCCAGCTCAGCAACGACCGCCGTACCTTCACGGGGGTGAGACGGAACAGCTCGCAAAGCTGGTCGAAGGAAAAGATCGATTCTTCGTCGACCGTCTCGATCCACTGGCGGGCTTCCACGAACGCTTCGCTGCCTTCGCGCCCGAGTTGTACTTCTTTGCGGAACGTCTCGATGCCGTCGCTGAATACCGCCCACAACAAAGAAAGCTCCCCGGACCAATAGGGCTGCTGCTCGGCGAAGAACTGTTCGGGAAGAACTAAGTCCGGCTCCAACTTGGCATACGCTGGCGGGTCTGCGGGTTCGGGTAGATCCTGCGCCATTTTCGCTTTACTCCTCGTATCGCTCATTGCGACCTAAGGATGTGAAAGCAATAAGTTTGCCAATTTTTGGCCCACGACCGAACCGACTTATTTTTCACATGCTTATGGAAAATTATCTTGAATTCTGGACAGCACTTTGGAGAATCCTTTTAGATACTAGGCCGCAACAGTTTGCATTCCTGCGACGAGAATTGTCAGTCGCGGTGCGGAAACGTCAGCGATCAACCGCGACGGCTGTCCGGCAGCAATAGGTACTGAAGGCGTCGGGTAACGGGATAACCGCGGCCGCCCACGCGGTGGTCATCGACGTGCCGGATGGGGACGATCCCGATCGTGCTGGCGGTTAGGAACGCTTCGTCGGCGGCCAGCAGATCCCGAGCCCGCAGACGCGCCTCGCGAGGCCGAAGGGCCGCCGAGCGCGCGAGCCTGAGGACGCGCGCCCGCGTGATGCCGGCGAGGACGCCACGAGCGAGCGGTGGGGTTTCGAGCCGCCCGTCGCGCACCACGAAGACGTTGCTGGTGGTGCCCTCCAGGATCTCTCCGGCGCGAGTCTGGTAGATACCCTCGAACGCGCCGCGCTCCCGCGCCATCCACTTGCCGAGCGCTGCCGTCAGGTAGTCGGTGGTCTTGAGACCGGCGAGATAGCCGCCCAGACCGGCGTGGAAGGGAAGCAGGATCACCCCCACGCCGTCTCGCTGCCAGCGGAGCAACGAACGCGGCAGCGGGCGCGCGCTGATCAGGATGGTTCGCGCGGCGCGGCGGGCTGGCAACAACCCTTCTCCGCCGACCCCTCGGGTGACCGTGATCCGCACCGAGCCGTCGCGGTCGCCGAGGCCGTTGCGGCGGACGAGCGAGGCGATCGCGCGCCGCCACCAAGCCGCGGGCTCGGGCAGCGGTAGCCGGATTCGTTCGGCGGCCCGTCGCATGCGTTGCAGGTGCTCCTCCAGCGCGAATGGCTCGCCGGCATAGAGACGAACCGTCTCGAAGATTCCGTCGCCGTAAAGCAGCCCGCGGTCGAACGCGCTGACTTTCGCCGCTTGGGCGGCGACCAGGCGGCCGTTCAAAAATACGGCCCCGGGGACGTCGCTCATAGCGGACTCGCCGCGTCGAGAAACGCCTGAGTCTTGAGCAGGCATTCTCGATACTCGGCTTCGGCCACCGAGTCCCACACCACTCCCCCGCCCGCGCGATAGCGGATGGTTCCATCCACGACCGTCGCCGTGCGGATCGCGATGCTCATCGTAAAGTTGCCGTCCGGTGGGTGAACGAGCAGCGCGCCGGTGTAGAATTCGCGCGGGCCGCTTTCGATCTCGTCGATCACCTGCATGGCGCGAATCTTCGGCGCGCCGGTGATCGATCCGCCCGGGAACGTCGCCCGCAGGATTTCGGAAAAGCGCAGCGCGGGGCGCAGCCTGGCGTGGACCGTCGACTCGAGATGGTGGAGCGACGAATAGGTCTCGACGGTCTCGAGCTCTTCGACGCGCACGCTTCCCGGCTCGGCGATGCGCCCGAGGTCGTTGCGCTCGAGGTCGACGATCATCACGTGCTCCGCGCGCTCTTTCACGTCATGCCGCAGCTCCTCGCGCAGCCGCGCGTCCTCGTCGTGCGTTCGTCCTCGGCGCCGGGTCCCCTTGATCGGGCGGGTGGCGATTCGCGCTCCGCGTCGCTCGAGGAAGAGCTCTGGAGAATTGCTGAGGAGATGGAAGTCTCCGCAGTCGAGATAGGCGCCGAACGGAACGGGGTGTCGGCTCGCTAGCCGCTCGTAGAGCGCGGCGGGATCACCCCGCAGATTTGCCTCGAAGGCGACGGAGAGGTTGACCTGGTACACGTCGCCCGCGGCGATCCATCTTCGCGCGCGTTCGAAGAGCGCGGCGTAGCCGGCCTCGCTGGTCTCGGGGTGGAACGAACCGACCTCGCACGTCCCCCCGGGCGCGTGACGCACGAGCGGCGGTGGAACGGTCCAACGCGCGCGCGCGTGATCGAAGTTTGCCACTTGTTCGTACGACGAGAGGACCGCCAGCGGCAGCGTGAGGTCGGATCGGCGACTGACGCGTGGCTCGATCCAGCGCCCGAGGTCGTAGGCGAGCGCGCCGATGACGGTCCGACCCAGCGCGGATTCGGCGGTAACGAACCCGTCGAGCACGTCGAGCGGATCCGCTCCGGGGTACGGTGCGCCGTCGACGCGCGCCCGACCGTCCGGTCCGATGCGCAGCTCGCTCCGGGGATCCCAGGCGACGACGGAGTGCGGCGCGCGCGCGAGCCCGGCCCGGCCGTCGAGGAACGCGACCCGCGAACGACCCGTCAGCCCGCGAAAAAGCTCGGCCGGGGTCGCCGGTGATCGCCGACGAGCTTCGCGGGCGGCGGTGCCCTCGGTCGTGGTGATGTCGGCCGGCATCGTCAGACCAGCACTGTTGCCACTGGCGGTGCGGATGTCTAGTCTGGCCGGCGCGGCGTCGGGCCGAGCGCGCCATGCTCTACGAAGATCGCGTCACTCAGTTTCGCTGGTCGATCCCCGAGGAGTTCAACTTCGCGTGGGACGTGATCGACGCTTACGCCGAGGACCGCAGCCGCCTCGCGTTGGTCTGGGAGAGCGAAGCAGGCGAGGAAGCTCGCTACACGTTCTGGGACTTCGCGGAGAAGAGTCGCCGCTTTGCCAACGTGCTGCTCGGGCTCGGCATCCGGCGCGGCGATTCGGTGATGATCCTGCTGCCGCGGATCCCCGAGTGGCAGATCGCGTTTCTCGGCGCGCTGCGGATCGGTGCGCTGGTCATTCCTTGTACCACGCAGCTCCGCGCCAAAGACATCGTCTATCGAGCGAACCACAGCGAGGCGCGGGCGATCGTCACGATCGCCGAGAATCGGGGGCTGATCGAGAGCGTGCGCCGCGAATGCCCTTCGCTGCGCGCGCTGATCGCGGTCGGCGAAGCGCCGCAGGGATGGACGGGGTTTCACGACGCGATGCGCGGTGCTCGGCGCTCGCTGGAGAGGGTGCGCACGCGCAGCGCCGACCCGGCAATCTGCTTTTACACTTCCGGCACGACCAAGGACCCGAAAGCGGTGCTCCATTCCCATGCGTACACGCTCGCGCATCGCTTGACCGGCGAGGCATGGCTCGACGTGCGGCGCACCGACTTGCATTGGACCACCTCGGACACCGGGTGGGCGAAAGCCGCCTGGAGCGTGCTCTTCGGACCGTGGAACCTCGGAGTTCCGGTCTTCATGTACGACGGGCGCTTCGAGCCGAAGAAAGAGCTCCAGCTTCTCGACAAATACCAGATTACCACGTTCTGCGCGCCGCCCACCGAATACCGTCTGCTCGTCAAGGAGGATCTCGGCCGCTACGACGTCTCCAAGCTCCGTCACTGCGTCGGTGCGGGGGAGCCGCTCAATCCCGAGGTGATCGAGCAGTGGAAGAAGGCCTACGGTCTAACCATCCACGACGGCTATGGGCAGACCGAGACGATCATCTTGGTCGGAAATTTCGCCGGCTTGCCGGTGCGGGCTGGATCGATGGGTAAGCCCGCGCCTGGGCACGACGTCCGCGTGATCGACGAGTCGGGAGAGGAAGCTCCGGTCGGCGAGGTCGGCGAGATCGCGCTGCGCGGCCGCACACCGTCGCTGTTCCTCGAGTACTGGAAGAATCCCGCGGAGAGCAGCGCGTGCTGGCGCGGCGAATACTACCTCACGGGCGACCGCGCGTATCGCGACGAGCAAGGCTACTTCTGGTTCGTGGGGCGTGCGGACGACGTCATCATATCGGCCGGCTATCGCATCGGACCGTTCGAGGTCGAAAGCGCGTTGCTGACCCACCCCGCGGTGCTCGAGTCGGCGGTGGTGGCGAGCCCGGACCTGATCCGGGGCGCGGTGGTCAAGGCGTTCATCAAGCTGCAACCGGGGCGCACGGGGGACGATGACCTCGTAAAGCAAATCCAAGACCACGTGAAGCGGGTTACCGCGCCGTATAAGTACCCCCGCGAGATCGAGTTCGTGGAGGAGCTGCCGAAGACGGTGAGCGGGAAGATCCGCCGCGTGGATCTGCGCCAGCGCGAAGAACGACACAAGCGAGGGCGCTGAACGCGGAGCGCCGGGGGAGCTTTACTTGACAGGTCTGGGAGCGGTCCGTACAGTGTCTGGTGGATTGTCGTCCGTACTCCCGTCTTCCGCTCCCGCTGAGGGATTCACTTTTTCTGACGATCTCCTATTGACCGCGTCGTGCAACTCGCGTGATGCGCCTCGTGCTCCCCTGTCGTAAGGGCTAGGTTTCGAAAGCAGGAGTCCATGGCGAAACAAGCTCCGTCACGTGGTGCCGCGCCGGTTAAGGCGCTGGCACCGGACAAGGCCGCAAGCGTTCCCAGCGCAGGCGACAAGAAGCAAGATCCGAAGAAGATCCGCAAGCTGATCGACCTGGGTAAAGAGCGCGGCTACCTCACCTTTACCGAGGTCAACGAAGCCGTCCCTCGCGAGGGGTCTACCCCCGAGGAGCTCGACAGCGTGATGTCGATGCTCGGCAACATGGACATCGAAGTCGTCGAGTCCGTGGAAGAAGATGGATTCGTGCGCGAGGCCGAGGCCGAGGCGGAAGCCGAGCCCGAGGCGGAGCCCCCGGAGCCCGAGGAGCGATCCTTCGGCGACACTTCCGACCCGGTGCGCATGTACCTGCAGGAGATGGGTGGCGTGCCGCTCCTTTCCCGCGAAGAAGAGGTGGCGATCGCCAAGCAGATCGAGGCCGGCAAGATGCAGGTGGCCGACGAGGTGTTCTCGGCCCCGCTCGCGCTCCACTACGTGATAACGATGGCCGAGAAGTTGAAAAGCGGCGAGGTGGAAGCCCGTCAGGTGCTCTTCGATGAGGACGACGAAGTCGACTCTCCGGAGAAGGAACAGCGTCGGGTCCAGGTGTTCCTGAAAGCCGTCGGCCCGCTCAAGCGCTACGCCGCGGAGCGCGCCCAGCTCGCTCCGGCGGCGAAGAAGGCGAGCGCCAAGGAAGCGGCCAAGCGCGACAAGAAACTGTCGGCGCTACATGAGAAGCTCAAGGCTGGGTTGGTCGCGCTCGAGCTCGGAGAGCGCCACATCGCGGCGATCGTCGACAAGCTGAAGGAAGCGACCGACCTGATCCGCGCCCACGAACGCACGGTGCGCGACTTCGAGGCCAAGAGCGGCAAGCCGGTGGCGGAGCTAATCCGCTTGAGCGCTCACCTGCGGGCCGGTGACAAGAAGGTGGCGCGCCGCACCAGCCAAGCGCTGAAGATGCCGGTCGAGGAAATTCAGCGCCTCGCGGAGACGGTGCGGGCGGGCAAGAAGCGAGTTGGCGAGGTCGAGACCGAGATCGGCATGACCCGCGACGCGATGCTTGCCTCGCTGCGGCGCATTCTCGATGGCGAATACAAGGCGCAAGAAGGCAAGCGCCGGCTGATCGAGGCCAATCTGCGTCTCGTCGTATCGATCGCCAAGCGCTACACGAATCGGGGTTTGGGCTTCCTCGATCTGATCCAAGAAGGCAACATCGGCCTGATGCGGGCGGTCGACAAGTTCGAGTATCAACGCGGGTACAAGTTCTCGACGTATGCCACGTGGTGGATTCGCCAGTCGGTGTCGCGCGCGATCGCCGATCAGGCGCGTACGATTCGCATTCCCGTGCACATGATCGAGACCATCAACAAGGTGCTGCGCACCTCGCGTTACCTCGTGCAGCAGCTCGGCCGCGAGCCGAGCCCGGACGAGATCGCCAAGCAGATGGAGATGCCGTCCGACAAGATTCGCAAGGTGTTGAAGATCGTCAAAGAGCCGGTCTCTCTCGAAACGCCGATCGGTGACGACGAGGAGTCGAGCCTCGGCGATTTCGTCGAGGATCGGCAGAGTCTTTCGCCGGCCGATGCGGCCATGTACCTGAACCTCGAGGAGCAGACTCGCAAGGTGCTGGCGACCCTCACCCCTCGCGAGGAGCAGATCCTACGCATGCGGTTCGGCATCGGCGAAAAAACCGACTATACCCTCGAGGAAGTGGGTCAACGGTTCGCGGTGACGCGCGAGCGCATTCGTCAGATCGAGGCGAAGGCGTTGCGCAAGCTGCGCAACCCGTCGCGCGTCAAGTCCCTCGAAGCCTTCGCCCAGCACTGATTCGCGGCCTGCTGCCGGCTCTCCCATTTCCCGAATCGACCCCCGAGATCCGCAGGTCTGTAAAGGAGGTCCAGATGCTCAAGGATCTGGAAAAGGAATTGAAGCTCTGGCGCGAAAAGCGGTCGCAAAAGCCGGGCTTGTCTCCCCCCGGAGCCACCGCCGCGCCATCTCCGGCGACCGATCGCCGCACCGTGCGCGTGAACGGCCAGGAAGTCGTGGTCGTCAAGAAGGGCCGCAAGGCTCTCGCCTGAGCTCTTACCCTCGCCAGATCGAGATCTAGCGCCACTGCTTCGCGATGAAGCGGTGACGAGCCGAACGTCCCCTCGTTTGCCAAAGCCGCCGGTCGTTAGGGGCGGATGTCGTGCTCCCCGGTGTTCTCGCTGCTCGCATGGAACCGCCCATCGAGCGAGTCGAGATCGCCGTGCCGCCGCACGCTTATCGAATGCTGCGTTCTACGGTATAGAAGCGCGGCGCCGGTCCCCGGCCTGCGCGCCATTCGTCCACACGGGGAGAGCGAGCTTCCTTCGATCATGAAATTCAGCCAACTGCTCGCGCCGACGCTCAAGGAAGACCCCGCGGATGCCGAGGTGGTCAGCCACAAGCTCCTGGTCCGCGCCGGCATGATCCGGCAAGTGGCACGCGGAATCTACGACTTTCTTCCGCTCGGGCTCCGCGCGGTGCGCCGCGTCGAGGCGATCGTGCGGGAAGAGATGAACCGCGCCGGCGCGCAGGAGATCCTCATGCCGACGGTTTGTCCCGCCGAGCTCTGGCAGGAAAGCGGCCGATGGCAGAAGTACGGCCCCGAGCTTCTGCGGCTGAAGGACCGGCACGACCGCGACTTCTGCTTCGGGCCGACGCACGAGGAGGTCGTCACCGACATCGTGCGCCGCGAGGTTCGCTCGTACCGCCAGCTCCCGCTGAACCTCTACCAAATCCAGGTGAAGTTCCGCGACGAGGTGCGCCCCCGCTTCGGGCTCATACGCGGCCGCGAGTTCCTGATGAAGGATGGGTACTCCTTTCACACCTCGGCGGAGGACTGCCGGCGGGAATACGAGAACATGTTCCGCGCGTATTCGCGGGTCTTCGAGCGCTGCGGGCTGCGCTTTCGACCCGTCGAGGCCGATACCGGCGCGATTGGCGGATCACAGTCGCACGAGTTCCAAGTGCTCGCCGAATCGGGCGAGGACGCGATCGCCAGCTGTACGAAGTGCGGTTACGCCGCCAACGTGGAGAAGGCCGAGGGCAAGGCGGAGCCCGCGCCGCGGCTCGCCGGCCGCAAGCTCGAGAAGGTCTCGACGCCGGGCCAGCGGAGCGTCGAAGGAGTGAGCGCGTTCCTCGGGGTGCCGAGCGAGCGCTTCGTGAAGACGCTGGTCTACGTCACCGACGCCGGCGAGCCGGTGGTCGCGCTGGTGCGCGGAGACCGGACGCTCTCCGAGGCGAAGCTCAAGAACGCCGTCGGCGCCGTCGCCGTCACGCTGGCCGACGAGCCGACCGTCGAGCGCGTCACCGGAGCGCCAATCGGCTTTGCCGGCCCGGTGGGCTTGCGCGTACGGATCTTCGCCGACCCGCTGCTTCGCGGCGTCCGCGACGCGGTGACCGGCGCCAACGAAGCCGACGCCCATCTCGTCGGATTCGATCTCGATCGCGACGCGCCGGGCGTCGACCTCGCCGACTTGGTGGCCGTTGCCGAGGGCGACGGCTGCGCCCGCTGCGGGGAAGGGCGCTTCGAGATCCACCGCGGCATCGAGGTCGGTCAGGTCTTCTACCTCGGACGGAAGTACAGCGAGCCGCTGCGCGCGACCTTTCTCGACCCGGCGGGCGCCGAGCAGGTGATCGAGATGGGTACCTACGGGATCGGCATCACCCGCACGATGGCGGCGGCGATCGAGCAGAACCACGATGCCCAAGGCATCATTTGGCCGATTCCGCTCGCGCCGTTTCCGGCCATGGTCGTGCCGGTGAACCGCGCCGACGCGGCGGTGTGGACGGCGGCGGAGCGGATCTACGCCGAGCTTCGCTCGCGAGGAGTCGAGACGCTGCTCGACGACCGCGACGAGCGTCCCGGGGTGAAGTTCAAGGACGCCGATTTGCTCGGCGTCCCGTTGCGCGTCACCGTGGGTCCCAAGGCGCTTGCGCGAGGCAACGTGGAGCTCAAGCCGCGCCGGGCCGAAAAGGCCGAGGAGGTGCCGCTCGGGGAGGTGGCGGGACGCGTCGCGGACAGCGTCAGGGAGGGACTGGCGACATGACGCTGGGTTGGCCGTTCAGCGGCCTTCGCCAGGGCGGGGCGAAGAGCCGCTTGATCTTCGCGCTCGACGTCGGATCGCTCGGCGAGGCGGAGCAGCTCGTGCGTACGCTGGCGCGCGACGTGGGTCTGTTCAAGGTCGGCAAGCAGCTCTTCCTGCACGCCGGCCCGCCGGTCGTGCATATGGTGCGCGAACGCGGCGGCGAGGTGTTTCTCGACCTCAAGTTTCACGACATTCCGCGCACGGTAGCCAAGGCGGCCGCCGAGGCGGCGCGCATGGGCGCGCTCATGTTCGATCTCCACGCCTCGGGCAGCCTGGCGATGATGCAGCAGACCGTCTCCGAGGTGAACCGCGTGTGCCGCAGCGAGCATCTACGGCGACCGAAGATCCTCGCCGTGACGGTGCTCACCAGCTTGACGCGCGACGATCTACGCCGCGTCGGCGTCCAGGCCGGGGTCGAGAGCCAGGTCGTGCGCCTCGCTCGGCTCGCGCACGAAGCCTCCATGGACGGGGTGGTCGCGTCGCCGCTGGAGATCGGACGCATTCGCCGGGAGTGCGGGCGCGGCTTTCTGATCGTCACCCCCGGAGTGCGTATGGCAAAATCCGGCTGGGACGATCAGAAGCGCGTGCTCACCCCGGAGCAGGCGATCCTCGCGGGCGCCGATTACATCGTGGTCGGCAAGCCGATCCGCGACGCGAAGGATCCACGGGCCGCGGCTCGCGAGATCGTGGCCGAGATGGAACGGGCGGGGTCGAGCCAGCCCGCCCGGAGCCGCGGCGGATCCTGAGCCGCTTCTCGCTCGAAGCGTCTTGACCCGTGGCGCCGCGCGAGGTGCCGTGGCCGGACGGGGCCGCGACGGCCGCTGCCCGAGGTTTCCCTTGACAGCGCCGCGCCCGGTCTCATAGGAAATTGAGAATCATTTTCAATTTCATGAGGAGGAGGCCCATGGAAAGGAAGATCGCGAAAGTCGGCGCCGTGCTCGTGGCCGCCGCGGCGCTGGTGACCGGCGGCTGGATCGAGAACGCGCGCGGCAGCGAGACCCGCGAGGAGAAGATCGATCGCATCGAACGAACGATGCGGGGGCTCCAGGAGGAGCTTCGCGAGCTCAAGGACGAGTCCGCGGCGAAGAAGAAGCCCGCGGCGACCGCGCCGGCGGCCCAAGCGCCGGCCCCCGAAGCGCCACCCACCGTGGCCGCGACCAGCGAGGCAAAGCCCCAGCTCCTCGATCGCGTGCAGATCGGGGGCTACGGCTCGGTGCGCTTCGAATCGAGCTCGGCGGACGACACCCACGAAACGTTTACGTTTCGTCGCTTCGTGTTGACCGCCGATGCCGCGATCGCGCCGAAGATGCGCTTCTATCTCGAGCTCGAGTTCGAGCGCTTCCGCAAGCTCGAGCTCGAGCGTGGCGTGGAGGTCGTGGACGGGGGGCTCAAGGTCGAGCAGGAGATCGAGGGCACGAACCAGTCGGAGATCTCCATAGAGCAGGCGTACTTCGAGTGGGCGCTGTCGGACCTGGCGCGATTTCAGGTCGGCGGCCTTCTCGTGCCGCTCGGGCGCTTCAACATCAATCACGACGACAATCGCTGGGACCTGCCGCGGCGGCCGCTGGTGGACCGGGGCGTGTCGGTCCTGCCGGTGAAGTCGGCGTGGGACGAGCTGGGCGCGGGGCTGGCGGGCGACTTGGAGATCGGCGAGAGTGCCGCGGCGAACTACCGCCTCTACGTCGTCAACGGCGCTACCCTCGATCCCGAGATTGAAGAGATCGTCCAGGCCCGCGATCCGCGGCGCGACAAGCTCGAGCTCGAGGCGAAGTTCTCGCCGTCGACGGGCACGTTTGGCAACGACGTCAAGAGCGACAAGGCGGTAACGGGCCGCCTGGCGTTCTCGCCGATGCTCGGTCAAGAGATTGCGGGGTCGTTCTACTACGGACGCTACACCCCTGATTTCCTGCCCAGCGAATCGATCAAGGCGTTCGGGATCGACGGACTGTCGATCTGGGGGCCCTTCGAGCTCGAGGGGGAATTCATGCTCTCCGACTTCGGTGACGTCGATCGCGTCGCTACCGCGTTCGCCCGGACGGCGCGCGACAAGTCGGCCGCCAGCCCCTCCGAGACGAGCCCGACCTTCGAGGCCGAGATCGAGTTCGAGATAGACAGCCTCGCCGAGCAGAGACGCGGCTACTGGCTCGAGCCGCGCTGGCGCTTCCGACCGGCGTGGCTGAAGGATCTCTTCGGAGGGACTTTCGATGATCCGGTGCTGACCGCAGTTGCGCGCTGGGAGCAGGTATGGATCGATGGACTCATCCAGACGCTGACGTTCGATAGTGGCACGGTGACTGCGCTCGAGAAGGCCGATCGGCGCGTCGACCGGATCACGATCGGCGGCTCGTACCGACCGGTACCGCTGGTCGTGTTCCAGCTCGCCTACGAGTTTACGCACGCCGACCAGGGAAATCTCGCGGAGGTGACGAACTTTCTTGGCTCGGACGACGACAAGGCACACGCGGTCCTGGTCGGTGCCGCCTTCGGTTTCTAGAGTATTGCGGCTGGCGGCGGCGCTGTTTTTCAGCGCCGCCGCCCCCGCGGTCGCCGACCAGGTCTACCTGAGCGCTGCGGAAGCGCCGCGCGCCGTCTTTCCCGACGCCGACCGCTTCGCGCGGCGGCGGATCGCTTCGACCCCAGAGCTGCGGGAGCGCGTCGCGGAGCGGCTCGGGGGCCTGAAGCCCTCGATCTGGGAGCCGAGCTACGAGGTGGCGACGGCCTTCGCCGGCGACCGCCGGCTCGGCCGCGCGATCGAGGTCGAGGAAGTCGGCAAGCACCGGGCGATCACGCTGGTGATCGGCGTGGACCCGCAGGACAAGGTCTCCGGCGTCGCGGTCATGGTCTATCGCGAGGCCTACGGCGGCGAGATCCGTAGCCGGCGTTTTCTCGACCAGTATCGCGGGAAAGGCGAAGTCGATCCGCTGCTGCCTTCGCGCGACATTCGCAACATCACCGGCGCGACGCTCTCCGCGCGCGCGGTGGGGCGCGCCGTGAAGAAGGCCATCGCCGTGCTCGAGGTGGTGGGCGACACGGTGTCGGGCGGGCCCGATCCGGCTCCGCCGCCGTCGGCGGAGCGTGCGGACGGGCCAGCGGCGCGCGTGCGCGAGGCTCACTACGTCATGGGAACGATGCTCGAGATCACGCTCGAAGCGCCGAGCGAGGAGACCGGGCGGGCCTGGATCCGTCGAGCGGTCGCCGAAGCCCGTCGGCTCGACGCCGAGCTCAGCTCGTTTCGGAGCGACAGCGCGCTCGGCACGCTCAATCTCCACGCCGGCGCGGGCCCGCAGCGCGTGCCGCCCGACCTGTTCCGCCTCGTCGAGCGTTCGGCGGAGCTGTCCGCGCTGAGCGGCGGGACGTTCGACATCACGGTATCCCCGCTCTTGCGCTTGTGGCAAGAAGCCGCCCGGGACGGCCGCTGGCCGTCGGCGGCGGAGATCGCCGAGGCTCGCAGGGACGTCGGGTACGAGCGAATCCGACTACGGCCGCCGGACCAGGTCGAGCTGCCCGCGCGGACCACGCTCGAGCTCGGCGGCATCGGCAAGGGCTACGCCGTCGACCGCATGGTCGAGGCGCTGCGTCGGCTGGGCACGCGCAGCGCGCTCGTCAACTTCGGCGGTTCGAGCATCGCGGCGCTCGGTCCCCCTCCCGAAGAACCCGGCTGGCAGGTGTGGGTTCGCCGCCGCTCGGCTCTCGACGGGCCGCTGGTTTTGCGAGATATGGCGCTTTCCACTTCGGGAAGTCTGGGGGAAAGCGAGCGCGTGGCAGGTCGCCGAATCGGGCACATCGTCGATCCTCGAACCGGGAGGGCTCTCGAGCGCTGGGCGCAGGCGACGGTGCTGGCGCCGACCGCCACGGAGGCCGAGGCCTGGAGCAAGGCGTTGCTCGTCGATGCGCCGCTCGCCCGCCGGGTGATGGCCGAGCGGCCGGCGGTCTCGGCGCTGGTCTTCGCAGGCTCGCGCGAGTCCGCCGACGAGCGTTTCGCCGCGGGGAGCGGCTGGAAGCACTCTCGACCATGAGGATCTTCGCCACCCGCGACTACCGCCTGTCCCATCTTCCGTTCGGTGCGCGGCTCTTCTACTCGCTGTTCCTGGTGATGGTGCTGCTCGGGCTTCTCACCTGCGCCGGCTTCGCCTTCGGCAAGTCGGGAATCTCCACCGCGGCGCAGATCGAGTATTATCGCCAGGAGAGCTCGGGCTTCGGCGGCAAGCCCTATCTCGAGTTGCTCGAGACGGCGCACTTCCATCTCTTCAGCATGCCGGTCTTCTTCCTGGTGCTCGGCCACATCTTCTTTCTGAGCTCCCTCGCCGAGCGCACCAAGCTCGTGGTGATCGTCACCTCGTTCGTGGCGTTGCTCGCCGAGGTCGCGCTGCCCTGGTTGATCGTCTATCACTCGCCGTCCTGGGCGTGGCTCGAGCACCCGACGAGGATCGCGCTGCTCGGCACGTTCCTGATCTTCGTGTTCGTGCCGCTGCGCGAGATGTGGACGGGCGAGACGCCCTCCGAAGCACCACCGTTCGACGGTGACGCAGCGCAGTAGCGCCCCGCCTGTTCGGATCAGGGTGTCGGGGTTGAGGTCGGGGTCTCGGTCGGCGTCGGCTCCGGGGTCTCGGTGAACGCCGGGGTCGGCTCGGCCTGGCCCGAGCAATCGCCCGGATCGCCCGAGCCGAGGATGCGCACCGTCTCGGCGTCGAGTGCCGAGGAGGCGCCGAGCCCCTCGCGCGCACCCTCCGCCTCGATGCTCTGCCCGGCGGCGAGATCCGCGAAGCTCGCCACACCTCCGGAGGAGTCCCGCAGGGTCGCCGCCTTGATCTTCACGACGCGCGTGCGTTGGCCGCCTCCCGAGGCGACGCACACGTTCAGGTTGCCGTTCGGCGAGCTTGGCACGTTGCGGATCACGCCCTGGAAAATTTCCGTGACCCTGCCGGGCCGCGCCGCACTGCAATCGAACGACACGTCTTCGAGCGTGAGGGTGCCGTTGCGGGTCACGTCGGGCAGGATGATCTCTTCCTGACATCGGCCGCGGCTGAAGATCACCGTCACGTTTCCGGTCGGGGCGCCGCGGAGAGTGAAGTCTCCGGCGTCGTCGGTGGTGTCGGAGACCACCGAGCCGGTCACCGTGCTGGCCCGCACGTCGATGCCGCCGAGCGGATTGGCTCCCTGCGCGAAGGCTTGCCGGGCAAAGCCGATGATCTGCTCCGTCACGCGCGCGAGCCAGCGGTGATCGAGGGCGGCGAAGGTGTCGCTGGACGCGCTCGAGACGTTGCCGTTGATCGTGCTCGCTCGTCCGCCTCCGCCCCCGCCGCCCCCGCCCCCGCAGCCGAAGGTCAACACGGCGATCAACGCTGTGCCGCTGGAAAATGCCCGAGATCGCGTGCTGAGCTTCATCGTCAAATCCTCCGTGTTGGCTAGAAGAAGAGCAGGCCCTCGACTTCGTCTCCCGTTGCTAACCCTCGACTTCGTTTCTCGTTGCTTAGCGGCTCCTTTCAGCAATACCGTGACGCATTGCTGAAAGGAGCCACTAATGCCTCGGCCGGAGAGAGCACGCGGAAGAACGGCTTCACGACTCGAGGCGAATGTGCGTGAGGCACGGCAGCTCCTGGCGTACCCGCTCGAGGTGGTCGCGGCGGATGTCGGCGACGATGACGCCTTCGCCGTCGCTCGCGCGGGCCACTACGGCGCCCCACGGGTCGACGATCATCGAGTTTCCGTAGTTGTGATAGCCGTACGGGCTCGGACCGTACTGGCCGGGAGCGACGACGTAGCACTGGTTCTCGATGGCGCGCGCGCGAACGAGCGTCTCCCAGTGCGCCGCGCCGGTCGGGAACGTGAACGCCGAAGGGATGCAGAGGATCTCCGCTCCGGCGTGCACGAGCCGTCGGTACAGCTCGGGAAAGCGCAAATCGTAGCACACCGAGAGCCCGATCGTGCCGATCGCGGTGGCGACCGCGATCGCCTCCGTGCCCGGCTTGCGCGTTTCGGACTCGCGCGCCGACACTTGTCCCGGAATCTCGACGTCGAACAGGTGAATCTTCCAATACCGTCCGACGATCTCGCCGCTCGGCTCGAACAGCAGGGCCGTGTTGTAGCAGCGCCGGTCTCCCTCGATCCGCTCGGTGATCGAGCCCGCCTGCAGGTGGATGCCGAGCTCGCGGGCGAGCGCGGCCATCCGCTCGCTGGTCGGCCCCGGGATGGTCTCGGCGAACTCCGTCTCGCCGCCGCGCGCTCCTCGCCAGTTGAAGACCTTCGCGAT
>CAVPWJ010000090.1:0-6820 GCA_963708955.1 uncultured delta proteobacterium | reverse complement strand
TGCTGCGCTTGTTGGACAGTTGCGTCTTGCTGTCTATGGATTCGCCGACCAGCGCTTCGAGTCGTGTCCTGCTCTCCATAATCTCCCAGCGCTGAGTGTTCTCGGGCTGTGCCGAGAGCATCGGATGGGTCATCGTATGTGCGCCGATCCCCATCCAACCGGTGCTTGCAAGGGCGCGAAGCTCGGCCACGCTTAGCGGTCGGTCACCTTGCGGCGCGGGCGGCAGCGGGCCGCTTTGAGAGCGGAGCGCGAGCAGCGCGTCGTGGCGCTCCATCTCGGAGAGGGGCCGCAACAGCCGGTGGATTTCGTAGTAGATCTCCATTTCGGTCTGCCTTCGAAGCCCCTGCGTATGCCACGTGAAGGTTTCGTGCCCGACGGTGAGTTGCAGGGAGAGCGGCGTGCCCCGTTCCTTGAACAGCATGCGAGCGAGTTCGTCCCACCAGAAGGCCGATCGCCTTCCCAGGCCTCCGACGGTGACGAAAGTCGTCGCCGGGACTTTGTGGCTCGCCAGAACCGGGGCGACGTACGAGAGGAGATCCGCGTACCCGTCATCGAAGGTGAGCACCACGGCTCGTTTCGGTAGACGACTGCCCTTCAGGCCCGCAGCCAGCTCGTCCATGGAGAGCATCGGGAAGTGCGCTCGGAGGCAGGCGACTTGATCGGTAAAGTGCTCGGGCTTTACGCAGATCTCGAAGGGGTCTACGCGAGGCGCGGACACGCGATGGTACATCAGAACGGCCACGCCGGAGCGAAAGGCCGCGTCCAATCGGCGGGCCCAACCGCGCAATGGTCTTAGGCTGCGTAGCCGCACGCCTTACCGCTTGATTCGGCCGCGAAGCGGAGGCGCCGCTAGGCTCGGCCGCTTGTCGAATCGCCATTCGGCATTCGGGCCATTCTGGTCTACGTAGTGCAGGAAGGCTTGCACGCAGCGATCGCCATGGAAGGGGCGTCGCCAATGCGCACACTCGATGCCAAGGTAGAGAAGCGCATCCCCGGGTGCGAGCAGCACACTGGCCGCGCCCCGTCGACCTTGTATCCAGAGCGGCCATGGCTGGTCGGGCTCGTAGCCGAGCGAAAGGGTCGCGCTGATCTCGCACGCCGGTCTGTCCCGGTGCTTCCGCAGCGCGTCGCCCCGCTTGTACACCCTGAAATAGGAGTAGGTCGGGAACAGCTTCAGGCCGGAGGCTCTCTCGATACGCGGCAGCAGGTCGTTGAGGAGCCCGTCCATGAGAAAATCGCCGTACGCGGCCGGGGTGCCGAGCACCTGACCGTCGCCGACATCCATCGTCCCGCGGCCCGCCCGCAGGATCGCATAGCGGCGAAGCAACGAGACCCGAGGTCTCGCGACCGGAGACCGGAGAACGACGTATCCGTCGCGTCGCAGGCTCTCAGGTGATTGCAGCATTCGTCACCGTGCCCGGAACCATCCGCCGAATCGCGCAAGCTGCATAGAACATCAGAACGAAATCCATCGGCGCCCGCAAACGAGTGGCCGGCCAGGAAATCGAGTAGACGACGATGAAGCAGCAGACAATGGCGTGCAGGATGAGATCCCGCTCGATGTCTCGTCGCCGCATGTAGGCGCCGACGAGTGCGGCGACGAGTAGCGGCGTATAGGACAGTGTATATGCCAGCTCGTCGATGAGGCGGCGGTGCGCCGGATTCTCGACGATGATCCGATCGTCCCCCGTGAACCGCGTTCTCGTCGCCGAGCCCACGGGATGGAACGGCACGAGGCGGGGATAGAAGAGGTAGGCCGCGTGTCGTGTCGATCGAAGGAGGAAACGGCCGGGGTGTCGCTTCATGAAGTAGAGTGCCTGGGAAACGTAAAACCGATCTATTTCTCTCTCCGTCGCTCGGTTGAAGTTTGGCAAGCCCGCCACGGCGACTTGCCTCGCGTAGGCATTGAGAACGTCCACCATATATGCAGGAATTACCTGATCACTGTATCTGCAATTGGCCTTGAACAGGCTGAAGCCGCCGCGACTCGGAAGGATAGAACCGTCGATCCGATAGTTCCGCAGGGCGTACGGTAGGTAAAGAACGACCGCGATTCCTCCGATGGCGATGGCGATCGAGTAGCGCTTGCGAAAAGCGAGCGCGAGCACGGCAATGGCTACCATAGGTGCGACGGTCACGCGCGTGAGCAGAGCCAGGCCGAAGGCGACGCCGCACGCGAGGCTATGGGCCCCATCGCCGGCCCTCGAATAGTAGTAGGCGGATGCGATGAGCGCCGTGGTCAGCAGAGAAACTTCCTCCAGCGCCGCCGACTGGGCGACGAGGTAGGGGTAGAATGCATACAGGGCGACTGCGATCGTGGCGGTGCGGACCGTTCGATCGAGAGTAAGCGCAAGCTCGTAAAGGTAGATCCCGCCGATCGAGCCGACCAGCGCTTGCAGCGCAAGTACCAAGAAGAGATGATCGGCCGTGATCTGGCGCGCGAACGCGAGGAACAGGGGGTACAGAGGTTCGTAATATGTGCTTGGGACCCCTTCGTAACCGAGGATCCCTCGCGAGATCAAGCTCGTAGCGAGCGGCCAATAATGAGCTCCCCAGCCGGGATCAGGTGGGCGAAGCCACACGTAAGCGAGCCTGGGTATAGCGCACGCAACGATGATCAGTGCGTAGCGCTGTGCCCATGGCAACGTCTTGTTCATTTAGAGAATATGCGCCGCCTCGCCGAGACTTCAGTGTGTCAGTAGGCGAGGTATGAATCGATCCCGCGAGCCTTCATCGAAGGAGGTCGTACTTCTGGCCGTCTGTGCGTACGCTGCGCTCGCGGCGGGAGTCCAACTGGCAACGTGGGGCTCAGGCTTTTGGCGGTACGAGCCAGGAGACACTTTCTCGTATGCCGAGATCACCACTGCGATCCGTACGGGTGATTTTTCGGGGCTTCGCGAAGTAAGACATTTCTGGGGCCTTCCATATCTGGCAGCGCCGGTTGCCTTGCTTACCGGAGTTCCCGACCTGATCGCCGTGCTGTTGGTTTCGCTGTTTGGCTCGATCGCGACCGTGCTGTTGGTCCGGCGTCTTTGGGGCGGATGGATCGCGGCGTTCTTCACGCTCGTCAGTTGGGACTGGCTGCAGGCGTCGGTGTTCGGCGGCAGCGAGACGGTGTTCACCGCCTTGACGCTGATCGCGTTTCTCGCGGCGCGGAGGGAAAGGTGGGCCCTGGCTGCGCTTGCAGCCGCGTGCAGCACAACCGTACGCCCGGTGGGCGCCTTCGTCTTTGCCGCGTTGGCGGTCGTGTTGCTCTGGCGGAGGGAATTTCGAAAGGCCACCATCGTCGGCTCGGTCGGGGCAGCGGTCGTCGTCCTCTACGTTCTACCATTATGGATCGTTCGCGGGGATGTCCTGGCGCACGTTCGCGGATACCAGCACGACTGGGCTCATCGCTGGCCGATTGGCGTTCCGTTCGCGGCTCTGATGCAGGGAATGCTCGCCGCGGAGACTCCTTTCAAAGTGCTGCGGCCGGCGATGTGGGCAATGTTCATCCTCGTGAGCACGACGGCGATGCCCTTGCGGCAGCTGGGTCGCTCTTACACCACGCGTTGCCCGGTGGAGGCGCTGTTCGCCATGATCTATACCGCGTTCCTGTTCACTTACAACGCCGACTACTGGGCTTGGTCTGAGTTCCCTCGCTTCGCGATACCTGTACTTCCTTTCGCGCTCCTCGCGGCCGAACCCTGGCTGCCAAAGGACCGCCGGTTGCTCTGGTTGCTCGCTCCCACTTCCGGTGTTCTCGCGGCTTGCTGGCTGATCGGATTTCACCGGACCTTGGCCGTACTGCGCGCCGGCTCCTGAGCAGACCCCATTCCATGCCTTACCGCCTGAACTACTGCCTCGCCGCGCGGCCGACGGAAACGAGCACGCCGTCGTCAACCTGCATCGAGAAGGCAGGAACGAGGAATCAGAGCCGGCCGAGATGTTTCAAAGTGTATTGCCGGCCGAAAAGTACGTCGTACTGGATCACGGCAAAGTCGTTGATCAACGCTCGGTCGGGCTCGGGGACGTCGGCCGGCTTCAGGAGGTCTCCACGAGCAGTCTGGACGTAGGTCGAGAGCACCGGAAGCCTCGCTGCTAGCGCCTCGTTGAGAGCCAGAAAGCCCGTTGGCTCGATCCCCAAGGCTCGGAGGATCCGCCCGGCGAGATAGTTGAAGCTGCAGAGGATGGGCTCCTTCGACGTCGGAAAGTTGGCCCAGATGAGAATCGGCGAGCGATGCAGCCTCTGGATCTCGTCGGGGCCGAGGTCTTTCGCGTATCCATCGGCCAAGTAGCTCGGGATCGACAGCGCCGGAAGATGGTCGCCGAGCACTACGATGACGGTTCTTCTGGCAGATCTTGCAAAATGGCCTATGAGACGGCCGAGCGCTCGATCCGCAGTATGCAAAGCGTTGAGGTACGTCTTGAGTTCGTCATGCGCTTCCTCCGGCAAGTGAGGACTGGCAATGTCGAGGCTCGACCGCAGATATTGCGGATAGTCCCACGGAATGTGAGTCGATTCAGGAAAGGCGAAAATGAAGTAGGGCGAGCCGCGGCGGCTCTCGTTGATGATCGCGTCGACCATGGCATCATCGGAGGGTACCCGACCGCTCACGTCCAATGCAACGCCGGGGTCACTGTCGTACAGAGAGGTGATGGAGTCGAGACCGAGCAGCGGGTAGACGTGTTGTTCGTTGTAGTAGCGGAAGCGGTCAGCTCGTAGTGCGATCGAGCGATAATGGTAGTGCTTCAGCAACCACGGAAGGCTGGGAATGGGCCTATCGATGAAGCGATTGTACGGGATGCTGCCCGGCGGCAGGAAGTATGTCGCCAGGCCGGTCAATAGCTCGAACTCCGCGTTGGCCGAGTCCCCTCCAAATACAGGGGAAATGGCCCACCCGCTGCTGTGGTGCTTACTTAGCGCGCGAAAATGAGGAATGGGATCGAAGGTGAAGCGGAGACCCAGGTCCTCAGGATCCATGAACGATTCGATCATGTACACGATGAGGTCGGCCCGTTCTTCGCCTGCGGATGCCGAGGGCCGCGCTGAGGATCGGGCGTAACGCTGAAGGACACTCGATACCGACGCTTCCGAGTAGCCTTGCCGCGGGGGCATGAAGAGGTCGTTCAGACGTAGTAAGAAGTCGAGTAACAGGCCGTTCCGGGCCACACGCAGTGGAGACCACGCCTGGGGAGATTCTACGCCGACCTCCAGCAGCGCCGTTGTCACGATGGGGTGGTGCGCGCTGTGCGCGACTCCGAAGAGCAGTACTGCAGCCGCCAGTCCGGTAGCGGTTCGCCAGGCATTCGACGCGCCGCCTGCGCGCTGCTTCCACAAACCCCGGAGCCCGATGAGCGACAGAGCGGAAACGCCGATGGCGGTGACGGTGCCGCGGATGCCGAACATCCGCCAAAGAAGGCGTCGGTCGAGCAAGAAGAGATCATGCGGATAGACGGCATCACGGAGGTACCGCATCTTGACGACGTCAGCAGTAACCAAGAGTGTGAATGCGAGGCACGCCGCGAATATGGAGAAGAAGAGGCGGTTCGTAACCGCAAAAAAGACGAACATCACGGCCGCGAGAAGCAGGCCGTTCACCACGAAGAGCCGCCCGGGGATCTGACGATGGTAGCCCCAGGCATCTGTTTCGGCGACATAGACCGCTGTGACGCCACACACGATGAAGGCGATCATCGGCCAATGTCTGCGAACCCATCGATTCGCAAGCACTCGGCGGAGCAATTCAGCGCTCTCGGATGGGAGCAGCGTCATCAACGAAACGACGAAGGCAATGACCAGGTAGAGCTTGCTGAGGTAGGTCGTCTGGACCAGATAGCGGTTGGTCGGCTCCCACATGCCCGCCAAGAGTCGTGATCCAACCAAGAGCAATAGGCAAAGGCCAAGGCGTGTTGAGATTCTGCGGTCGGATCCGTGGGGCATGACGCGGCGGGCGATCAGGGCGGTTCCGGAGAATAGCAGGAGCAGAAAGAGAACGTTCATCGACGGGGGCAAAACAAGCAGTGACTAGCCTAATACCACAGGTCAACGAGAGATCGAGCAGCAGACGACGGAGTTTCAGGCGTTTCCGACGGATGCGGTAGACGATGCGGTACGCGATCGAGTGACGGCGAACTTGGGGTAGCCACACACGGCCCAGCCCAGCCGATGGCGGGAGCTTGGATCAAGAGCAGGCTTCCCCTTCTCTGCGAGTAAGCGGCTCGATTGTAGCGGTCTACTTCTGCGACCATCCGCCTCGTCTCCGCCTCACCGGCTCGTCGCTCGCGGGCCGCTGATGCGCGGGTTCTGATTTGGCGGCTTCGAGGGGCCCTACTCCGCGAGCGGTCTCACCCTCAGCCTTTTCCGCTTCCGCTCGGCCCGCGACAGATCGTACTGAACCTGCTGGTTCAACCAGCTCTCGGCCGTCGTATCGAACGCAATCGATAGCCGTACAGCCATTTCCGGACTCACCCCGGCGCGACCGTTCAGGATCGCGGACAGCGTCTTGCGGCTGACGCCGAGAGCCTTGGCGGCCTCGGTTACGGTCAACTCCAGAGGCTCCAGGCACAGCTTCTTCAACACGCTCCCAGGATGCGGCGGATTGTGCATCTTCATGGCTGACCTCAATGGTGGTCCTCGTCATCTACCTTCTCGACGTCCTTCCCGATGAAACCGACCGTGATCCTCCAGTTTCCGCCGACCTTCACCGCCCATCGACCTTTCTGGGCACCCTTCAGCGGGTGCAGGTCCAAGCCCGGCAGGTCCATGTCTCGCGGCTCCGTAGCGACGTTCAAACGGCCGAGAATCAACCGAAGCCTTTCAACGTGCTTTGCCTGAACG
>CAVPWJ010000089.1:0-4120 GCA_963708955.1 uncultured delta proteobacterium | reverse complement strand
CGAACAGGCCGACCGCCGCCGTATTGCCCAAGCGCAGGTCGATGCCGACAAGACGCCCATCGGGTCCGAGCCGCCGAAACGGCTTCGGACGGCCGCTCGCCGTCGCGTCGCCGAAAAAGGTGAGTTCGCGCCGATCGATGTCGAGGCTAAATCGCGCGCCTTTGAAAAAATCCAGCCCCAAAAGATCGTCAGCGTCGCCAGGCGGACATCGGGTGAGTTGATATTTCGCTCGCGCGACGTTGTTTCCTTGATCGGCGACGAGTTCGACATTTTGCGCTTCGACATCGTCACAGCGCATTGTCGCGCCGGACGTCCCGGTGGAGAGGCTTGCGCCCAGAACCGGCAGGTCCTTGTTCCAGGGCGCCAGCCTGAGGCGCGTGCTCGAGGCGCCAGTGTCAAGGCGCATGTTTCCCATGACGTTGCCGATGCGAACCGGCAGGTAGATGCGCCCGCCAAGATATTCATCCTGGGTCAAGGTCAGCGGAATGACGGAACGGCTCCTCTCGGCGCCGACGGCGGCGTCCGAAATCAACAGCGCTGCAAAAAGGAAAAAAGCCGACGCTCGAATAAGCTTCATGGACCGCTTCCCGCTCCCGAACATTCAGCGCTAAGCGCTTCCTGATCACATGGAATTATGTGATCGATAAGAAATCGCTCAAAATAAACGTTGGAGCAGGTTCTCATCGAAAAAGTCTGTCAACTTTTTCGGAACCTGCTCTAAGAAACGCGTCCTGAGCTTACCGCGCAAGCTCCGCGCCCTCGCCTTTGTAGCGAGGCGAGTAATGAAACGTCACACCAGGGCGACGTTTTCCGGGGTATCGCTATTCCTCCACAACCCGTCGGACAGCAAGACCCGCACACCCACTTCGCCGGCACCCGTTGTCTCCGTTTCGAGCACCTGATTGGAAATGTTGTAATCCAGTCCGAAGGTGATCCGCCGACGCCACCAGTTGTTGGAATAGTTCACCCGTCCGTTGTTGATCAATTCTTTCGTGGTGGTCTCGGACAGCCGCAAATCGGTGTTCCTGAAACTCCCTTGGTAGTAAAGCGACAAGTTCCCCGTAGGCCGGTAATTGGAGGTAGCCTGGTACAGATCGGTTACGGTGTCCAGGCTCGACCGTTCCTTGTCGTACAGGTGATCACGGGAATATTGCAGCCTGAGGTCGGGAAACCTGTCAGGCCTCCAGTAGAGCGTCGAGATGATCGACTCTCGAACCGTGGTGACGGGGGAAACACCGGAGGTCTCCAGCTTTTCCTGGTTCCGGCTGTAGACCACCTCCGCGAAGTATAACGGGGTGCGAAGGTTCAGGTTGACGTAGGGTCGAAGGGTCGTCGTGGTCGTGTCGCTTTTCGTCCCGTCGGTTTCGGAGGAGATATCCCGCTTCCGGAAAAGGCCGGATGCGAGCAGGCCCAGGTTGGGGTAGATCTTTTTGTCGAAGCTAAGGTTGTACAGCTGCGAAAGGGAATCGGAAGATGTATCGGTGGACTGACCTCCGGAGTTCTTCTGTTCCGTATCCGCCCTGCTGTATTCGAATTCCAGGTATCCGGAGAGCCCTTCCGCCGGGGAATCCGTCGAGAGGACCGCCAATGCAAGGAGGATGGCGGGAAGGAAAAGGAGCACAACGGAATCAGAACGCGCCCTAAATAGGTCCCCCCATCGCACGACGGGCGGTTACCTCTCCCCCATCGACGTCACCCAGAAGGGGTCCTCGTCGACCTCGGTCACGGATGCCGTTCCTTTCCCGATCAGGTGGATCTGCCTTACGTCGTTCGAACCCGGAAAAACCGCGAAGAGATTGTTTCCTTCCCCGTCGATGGTCAGGTACGACGCGTCCTCCTCGGTCCGATAGGAGTCAATCGGGAGGAAGGAGAACGGGTCGTAGATCGCGATCTCCCTCGACCCACGCCTCGCCAGATAGATCAGGTCGCTCCGGGAATCCACCTTCAGTCCTGTCCCTCCGGTTCCCACATACACCCTGCGTACGATGGAAAGCGTCGTCGCGTCGTACACATTGAGGTATGGGGAGTGCCTGTGCAGGACATAGAGCCGGTTCCCGGCCCGATTAAACTCCCCGCGCACCGGCCCCGCCTCCGTGGCGATGGTCGCCATCACCTCCAAAGCGCCCAGGTCGAGGACCGATACCGTGTTGGAGAGCGTGTTGAACACGTACGCTCTTCGTCCGGCACGATCGATCAGGATGGACTGCGGACCGTTGCCGACCTGGATCCGCCTCGTCTCGACGAGGGACACGGCATCCACGACGCTTACCGTGTTCGAACCGGTATTGGCCGTGAGCAAGGTTTTCCTGTCCGGCGTAAGCGCCAGTTCCTCCGGACGGTCCCCGACCGTCAGGGGTCCCCGGCTGATCACATCGGTACCAAGGAGATCGATCGTCTCCACGGCGTCGTCCCCGGAAATCGCCACGTACGCCCTGCGCGATAACGGGTCCAGGGCCATTCCCGCGGGACCCGTCCCGGTCGGGACGACGGCGGCGACCTTGCCGGTGACCTTGTCGAATACGGTGACGGTGTTCCCCCCCCTGCTGGTCACCAGCCCGATCAATCCGGTGGCGGGTTTTCCGGGGATTTCGCCGGCAAACGAGGGTGCGAACCGGATCCCGCCCGGCAAGGATTCCCTGTAACGGAATGCCAGCGATACGACTTGCGCCTTTCTCCTGGAGATCGTGAACGGGATGGACGTCATCGGCTTCTCATCCGCGAGGGGAAGCGCGGCAATCCCGTCCTCTCCATGCAAAGTGGCATTGCTTACGCGGAACAGGAATCCCTGGTACTGGCCCGGCGGCAAATTCCCGGAAGCCAGCAGACGTTCCCTCTTCAGATTTTTCCCGATGATTTCCTTTATACGGAGTGTCGCGGGTATCGTGCTCCCGTCCACGCTGACGGCGGACACCTCTTCGAGGCGGAACGACAACCGGTCGGCTTCCTGGGTCAGGGACTGGAGGTAGACGAACACCTGCCCGTCTTCCTCCAGGCTGGGCTTCACGAGGGAGGGGCGGGCCTGGCAGGCGAACAGCAGCAGGGAGGCGGCGAAGAACGCGACCAGGCGAGTTCCCATGGCCCTGCGCCGGATCGCGTCTTCAATTGCTCCCCGAACCGCTTCTGGCACCGGCGATCCTTTCCCGACGGTGGAGGATATCCTCAACCGTTACCGACACATACCCATCGGCTGTTCCGTGCGCAAGTTTAACATAAATGAAAAAGGGCCGGATTCCCAACGGCCCCTTCTCCTCTTCCCATCCTGCATGGATCAGGAAATACCCGGCGATCCGCCCCGATCAGTCCTGCCCGTGGCACTTGTTGCAGAGCACCCGCTGATACGATGCAAACTGCGCCACCGGGCGGTCGTAATAGGCCCCCTGGGTCTCCAACCCGGTCCGCCCGCGCGCGAACTGCGGCAGGGTGGGAGTGGTATCCGTCCCCGGATACTTGCCGTCATAGACGATGAATTCCCCCTCCATCTGCCACCGCAGCATTTGCGGGAAGCCCGATGCGTGCGCCCGGTGGCAGGAGATGCAGGTCACCCGGTCGGAGGAAGCCGGGCCGTTCAGGAAGGTGTCGTCGCTCCGCGCATGCGTGCGCAGCACCGTGAAGCTCGCCGTCGCCTCGGTGAACGGCACGAGCGTCGTGTAGGAAGTCGCTCCGTTTCCCGTAAGATCTCCCGATTTCCTGTACTGGTTATAGAGATCGGCGATCCCCCCGGAACCCAAGGTGCGGTCCACGGGGTGCCGGTAGGGCCGGCTCCCGCCCGGGGAATGCATGTTCGGGTGGCATGCGCCGCACCAGTCCCCCCAGGTCCTGACCCCGTTTACTACCTGGTGTCCATACGCCACGCGGGTCTGGGTCGCCGCCTCGGTGCGATTATAGACTGGAGGGGCGACGGCCATCGGCGCGCCCGGAAAAGTGATGCCCCCCTTCGTGTATCCTGCGCCCGCCAGAAGCCGGAAGACGCCCACGGCCTCGCCGGCGGCAGGCACGGGGCTGTCGCTGTAGGAACCGGAGGATATGATCGGCGCTCCGGCCGTCACGATGGTCGTCGTGGCCACGCTGGTCCGGCGGTACTTTCCGTGCGGGTCGTGACAGGAGTTGCAGGCAAGCTGCG
>CAVPWJ010000088.1:0-5547 GCA_963708955.1 uncultured delta proteobacterium | reverse complement strand
TATGTGCTCGACTCATCGTATTGCTCTTCTGGCTGAACGTGCAGCGGCGCAGCGATCTTTGGCAAGCGATGCACAGCCCCAAGGAGCGGGAGCGGATCGAACGCGCCCGGCCAGTTACGGCTGCCGCGTAATGCCTGCCACCGGAACACCAGCGCCCCCGGAAACCGCCGTCTCCCTGTATTTTATCCCACGCTACGCGGAAGCCTACGGCGTGAAGGCGGTCGGTTGCGCCCGCTAAGAGCGTCCGCGACCAACGACCGCCGGCCCGAGTTCCGGCGAATGATCGAAGCGGGGACAGCCAAGCCCGCTGCATTCGATGTTGTGATCGTCCATTCGTTCAGCCGTTTCTTCCGCCATCATTTCGAACTGGAGTTCTACGTCCGCAAGCTGGCGAAGAACGGCGTCAAGCTGCTCTCCTTCACCACGATGGAAGCGATTCTCCGAAAGCGCGTGCCGGCGATCATGACACGCGCGACGGAACAGGGCTTGAAGGGGTCGTCATTACTTACGAAACAGGCGTAGACTGATTGCGTTCGGCGCGGCTGAGACGCCGCGCGTCGTGATGATCCTTTCCACCCAATTGGGACGAAATGGGAAAGAAGCCGCTCGCGTCGCCCCGATCGCACCGGCGCCAAAGTAAGAAACCCCTGGAAAATCAACGGAGGGGGTGGGATTCGAACCCACGAGACCTTTCGGCCTGCCGGTTTTCAAGACCGGTGCCTTCAACCGCTCGGCCACCCCTCCATTCTTGCTGAATCAAACACTTACGGCGGCTGGCTCGGGAGTGCAATCGGCGCTGTTGTGAATGGCGTTGGAAAATTCTCCGGCGATCCGCTCGACCGCGTATTCCATTCATCGGGATCGCCGAAGCGTTGGTCCTGGCAGCTTTTTGTAAACGAGGCTTATCCATACAGGAGTCTCGGGCGCCACATAGTCCCGAACGCCGTCGAAAAGGCGGGGTTCACCGTCCACCCAATGTGGAAGGTCTATGGTGCCCGGGAACAAGACGTGGACGACGACGAATGGATCAAGGATTGCGGTCGGAAGGGCTGGTCGCGAGCGAACGCAAAGCTCCGCGCCGTGGCAGCGTCTATGGGATGGCTGAGAAGCTTCTCTGGATTACGCTCGATTCCGGCGTCAGGAAGAAGAGCGTTCACCGCATACTCGATGCTCGGCAAATCACGGCCGTCATCCCCGAGCTTTGCGAATAGCCCGCTTGTATAGATTGAATCACGAGGGGCGGAGCACCCGCGGCCGGAATGGAATCGCCGCGTTGGGGGATTCCTTCCACTCGGCGTTCGGCGCGCCGATCACGGCGCGGCGGCCAGCGCGACGACCAGCCGGTGGAAGAAATCGATCGCCGGCCGCAGGCTGGCGATCGAGATCCGCTCGTCGACGCCGTGCGCCCGGCGCGCGTCGGACTCGGTGAGCGCGATGGGGTTCAACCCGTAGGCGGCAATGCCGCGGGCACGCAGGAACCGCGAGTCGGTGGCGCCGAGCTCGAGCAGCGGCACGACCGGCACTCCCGGCCACGTCGCGGCGCTGACCTCCCGCACCGCCTTCGGGCCGGGACCGTCCAGCGCCGAGGGCGGGCCGGCTCCGAAGCTCTCGACCGGCTCGACCGCGACCGCGGGGTCGCCGATCACGCGTGCGAGCGCGCGCGCGACGTCCTCGACGCTCTCGTCCGGCAGGATCCGGCAGTTGACGTTGGCGCGCGCCTCCGCGGGCAGCGCGTTGACGCGCGTGCCGCCGGCAAGCGTCGTCGCCACGCAGGTCGTGCGCAGCATGGCGGCAAGCGTCGGACTGGCCTCCAGCACTTTGAGCGCCGAGGCCGGGATCGTTCGCTGTGCCGCCGCGGCGGCGCGTAGCGCGCCGGCGAGCGGCTCCGACTCCACCGCGGCGCGCGTGCGAAAATATTCGCGGGTTACCGGCAGCAGCCGCACCGGGAAGCGGTAGCCGCCGAGGCGCTCGAGAGCGCGCGCCAGCCGGTAGATCGCGTTGTCGGCGAGCGGCACCGAGGAGTGCCCGGTCGGCCCGCGGGCGACGAGCGCGAAGTCCTGATAGATCTTCTCGGCCGCCTGCAGACCGATGAAGCTCGTCTTCCCGCGCTCGTCGAGGCGCACCCCGCCTCCCTCGTTCAGGGCGAGCTCCGCGGCGACCGAGTCGGGCCGGTGCTCGAGCAGCCAGCGGATGCCGGCGCCGCCCGACTCCTCGTCGCCGGTGAGCGCGAGAATCACGTCGCGGCGGAGCTTCGCTCCCGAGCGCTTGAGCAGGATCACCGTCTCGATCTCCATCAGCGCCATGCCGAGATCGTCGGAGACGCCGCGTCCGACGAGAAACCCATCGCGCTCGGTCACCTGGTGGGGCGAGCTCGTCCACGGCTGTCCATCGGCGCCGACCACGTCGAGGTGGGCGAGCAGCAAGAGCGGCTTCTCGCTGCCGTCGCCGGCGAGGCGCGCCACCACGTTCTGCCGCCCGGGCGCGAATTCCGTCACCTCGTAGGGAATGCCCTCCGCGGCGAGGCGCGCGGCGACGATCGCCACCGCGCGGGCTTCGTTGCCTGGAGGATTGGAGGTGTCGGCTTCGACCAGCTTCCCGAGCGTGGCGCGAAAGTCAGCGAGCGCTCGATCGAAGTCGGGAGCGGGCGCTTGCGCAAATGCGGCGCCGGCCCACAGCAGCAGCCCCAGAACCATGCGCGTACCGACGTTCGCCATCTGTCCCCCCCACGCTTGCTTCCCTCTCCCGATTGGGGAGAGGCGAGATTACGCGACCTCTCGATCATTCTCTTACCCGCCGAACGTCAGATGCGCGAGCGCGAGCAGCACCCCGATCAGCCCGCCCACCAGGGCGCCGTTTAAGCGGATGAACTGCAGATCGGCGCCGACGCGGCTCTCGATCTGCTCGACGAGCTGATCGTCGGTCAGCATCTCGAGGTTCTCACGCACCGTGACGCCGATCTGGTGATGGTGTCGGCGCAGCAGCTCGACCGCCGTCGCGCGCACCCAGGCGTCGAACGACGCGCGGTGCTCGGCGTCCTCGAGGTAGGCGAGGATCGCCGCGCGGAGCTTGTCGTCGATCAACCCCGAGAGGCGGCTCCCGGGGTCTTCGAGCTCCTCCTCGATCTGGCGGCGCAGCCGCTCGAGCGCCTGTTGGACGAGCGGTCCGGTCTCCAGGCTCTCGAGGATCGCCGCGCGGACCCGCTCGACCTGAGCGATGGCGTCGGCGTCGCCGCCGGCGAGGCGATCCGCGAAGCCCTTCAGGCCGTCGATCGCGAAGCGGCGCAGCGGATGCTCCGGATCCTCGGCGGCTCCGGCGAGCTCGGCGGAGGCGTAGCGCAATGCCGCCTCGACGATCGTTCGCTGCACGATCTTTCGCCGCAAGAGAAACGGCACGAACCGCTGGCCGCTCGCGCGGAGCGCCCGCGCCGAGCGCAGCAGCCACCAGTGGACCTCCTGCGCGGTGCGCGGCCGCTCGGCCAGGTTCTTGAACGAGAGCACGAGCGAGCGCAGCGCAGCGCCCGCGGCGGGGCTCTCGGCCGCTCGCGCCAGCCAGCGGCCGGCCGAGGCGTCGTCCGGCCGCTCGCGGAGCTGTCGGACGACGCCTCGCTCGATGAAATCGACGGTCTCCTGCTGCGTCAACGAGCGCGCCAGGCCGCGCACGAGATCGCGCAGCGGGTCGCCGATCCGCGCCACGTGCTCGGGATCCTCGAGCCACTCGACCACCCACTGGCTCGGCGCCACGCGAGCGAGGCGGCCGGCGATGACCGTCGGCGACAGCCACTGGCTCTCTACGGTCGAGACGATCCCCTGGATCAGGCGCGCCCGGCGAGTGGGAATGATCGCCGTGTGCGGAAACGGCAGCCCGAGCGGATGGCGAAACAGCGCCGTCACCGCAAACCAGTCGGCCAAACCGCCGACCACGCCGGCCTCGAAGCCGGCGGCGAGCACGCTGAGCCACGCCTCTCCGGCGAACGGCCCGACCGCCAGCGCGATCCGCGAGGCCGCGGCCCCACCCACCGCCACCAGCAGCGACACGGTGCCGACGTGGCTTCGCCGCGGGGCCTCGGCGAGTCCGGAACGCATCGTCGTACTCGAGCTCGCGGTTTGCACGGGACGCCCTTCCCCCGATTCGGGCCCTACGGGAATGCCTTCGGCTTCGCAAGCCACGGTCCCCATCGCCGCCGCTTCCCATGCTGGCGCGGAGCCTCAGGCATCGCGATCAAGACGAGTACTCGGAATTGAAGCGCACGTAGTCGACGCCGAGGTCGCAGGTGAGCACGCTCGCCGCGTGCGCGCCGGCGCCAAGCTCGATCTCGACGGCGAACTCCTTGCCTTGCATGGCCCGCCGGGCACGCCGCTCGGCGGCCTTCCCCGTGCCTTCTCCGGCACGCGACACCACCACCCCGCCGATGCGGATGACGGTGCGCTCCGGACGAAAGTGCGCCCCCGAGTAACCGAGCGCGCAGGCGATGCGGCCCCAGTTCGGATCGGCGCCGTAGATCGCGGTCTTGACGAGCAGCGAATTGGCGACGGCCCGCGCCGCGGCGTCGGCCTCGGCCCACGAGCGGGCGCCGCGGACGGCGATGCGCACGATCTTCGAGGCCCCCTCCCCGTCGGCGACGATCATGCGGGCGAGATCGGCGAGCACCTCACCGATCGCGGCCCCGAGCACGCGCGCCGCACGCGATCCCGCCGCCACGCTCGCCCCCGAAGCTCCGCTCGCCAGCAAGAGCGCGGTGTCGTTGGTGCTGGTGTCGCCGTCGACGGAGATGGCGTTGATCGACTCGGCGAGACCGTCGCGGAGCAGCGCCCGCAGCAGCGCCGGCGGGCAAGCCGCGTCGGTCAGCACGTAGCAGAGCGTGGTCGCCATCCGCGGGTGGATCATGCCCGCGCCCTTGGCGAGCCCCGCGACCGTCACCCGCCGCCCGCCGATCGAGATCTCACGGCTGGCGACCTTCGCGAAGACGTCCGTCGTGCGAATCGCCTCGGCCGCGTCCCACAGACCTCCCGGCGAGAGCTCCGCCACCGCCAGCCGAATGCCGCGCGCGACCTTCGACCACGATAGCGGCAAGCCGATCTTGCCCGTCGAGCAAGGCACGACGTAACGCCCGGCGATGCCCAGCAGCCGCGCGGCGAGCAGGCAGCAAGCTTTCGCGCGCGCCAGGCCCGACGCGCCGGTTCCGGCGTTGGCCGACTTGGTGTTGACCAGCACCGCCTGCACCCGGCCACCGCGCAGCCGCTCGCGCGCGATCCGCACCGGCGGCGCGGCGAAGCGGTTGGTGGTGAACGCTCCCGCCGCCGCCGCCGGCTGCTCGGCGAAGATCAGCGCCACGTCCTTCCGCCCGTCGTCCTTCAACCCGCAGGCAACGCCCGAAAAGAGAAATCCGGGAACGCGGACGTCACGGCGGCGCACGGGAAGCTTCACTCGCGCGCGAGTTATCAGGGATTTCTCGGTGGAGAAAGGGCGGCGCGCGATCGCTCGGCAACCCTCGATCGACGCAAAGCCCCGGCTACGACCAACTGCAAGCGGGAGCGTGAAGACCTGCGT
>CAVPWJ010000087.1:0-3853 GCA_963708955.1 uncultured delta proteobacterium | reverse complement strand
CCTCGAAGAAGACGAGAAGCAGGCGGCTTGCGCCGGCGCGCTGGCGCTCTGCCAGCCGTCGGTCAACGAGTCGTTCTCGATCGTGATGATGGAGGCGTGGATGCACGAGACCCCGGTGCTGGTGAACGCGCGCTGTCCCGTGACCCGCCATCACGCGGTGCTCGCCAACGGGGGGCTCTACTTCGACGGCGCGGCGGAGTTCGCGGCCGAGGTGGACTACCTGCGGCGGCACCCGGACCAGGCGACGGAGATGGGGCGGCAGGGGCGCCAGTACGTGATCGAGAACTACTCGTGGGAGCCGGTGCTCGGCCGCTTCGAGCGCGCGCTGTCGTCGCTGTTGGGGGACGCATGAGCGCAGGGCGCGAGCCGAGCTTCCGCATTGGCGGTCCAGCCGGTGCCGGCGTCGTCGAACGGGTCGCGGCGCGGGTGTCCGACCGTCTGGCGCGCGGCATTCTCGAGCGCGAGGAGATCGAGCGGGTCACCCGATTCCGGCTGCGGACGTTCAGCGGCGACGCGACGACCTCGGAGTTCTTTCGCCGCTGCTGCGTGACGTGGGAGGTCGATCGCGTCCCGCCGATCCGCTCGCACCGCCCCGTGATCGGGGCGGTGCTCGTGGCGGTCAAGCGAGTCGTCCGCCGCCTGCTGCGGTTCCAGAGCGAGGCGCAATTCTCGCGACAGCGCGACTTCAACTGGAACCTGCTGTTGGTGCTGCGCGAGCTGCTCGAGTCGCGCGCCGCCGTCGACCGTCGCGAGCCCGGGGTCGAGCCGGGGCCGGAGAGGACGCCGGGAGAAGGCTGACGGCTTGGAACCCTCGCTCCATCAACTCGTTCCGAACCTCGCGTTCGGCGACGCGATCTCCCAGCAAGCGATGACCCTGCGGCGGATCCTGCGCGCCTCGGGTTTCCGTTCCGAGATCTACGCCGAGCACGTCGACGCTCGGCTGCGCGGGGAAGCGCGGCCGTACCGGCGCCTGCGCGAGGAGGCCGGCGAGCGTACCGTCGTGCTCTTCCACTTTTCGATCGGCTCGGAAGTGAGCGATCTCTTCCGCCTGCTGCCGAACCCGCGGGTGCTGGTGTATCACAACATCACGCCGCCCGAGTTCTTCGTCGGCGTGAACGTGAAGGTCGCGGCGATGTGCGCGCGAGGGAGAGAGGAGCTTCGCGCGCTGCGCTCGCATTGCGCGCTGGCGCTCGCCGATTCGGAGTTCAACCGCCGAGAGCTGGAGACGCTCGGCTTCGAGAAGACCGCCGTGCTGCCGATCGTGCTCGATCCCGCGCGGTACGACCTGCGCTCGGTGCGCCACCTCGAGCGGCCGTATCGCGACGGACACGTGAACTTCCTCCACGTCGGCCGGCTGGTTCCCAACAAGCGGATCGAAGACGTGCTCAAGGTCTTCTATTTCTACCGGCGGCGCATCAACCCGGACAGCCGTCTCTTCCTCGTCGGCATCGACACCGACATGGAGATCTACGCGCTGGCGCTGCGGCAGATGATCCACGATCTCGGCCTCTCGGGGGTGGCGTTTCCCGGGCGGGTCACCCAACGCGAGCTGGTCACGTACTATCGCCTTGCCCACGTCTACCTCTGCATGAGCGAGCACGAGGGCTTCTGCGCCCCGCTCGTCGAGGCCATGTATCTCGGCGTACCGGTCATCGCCTACGCCGCGGGCGCGGTGTCGGAGACGCTCGGCGACGGCGGGGCGCTGGTGCTGCGCAAGGACTTCGTGGCGATCGCCGAGCTGGCGGCGCTCCTGGGCGAAGATGCGAGCTTGCGCGCCGCGCTGGTGGCCGCCGGGCGTGAGCAGGCGCGGCGCTTCCTGCCGGAGACGGTGACGCCGCGCCTGCTCGAGCTCGTCCTGCCGTTATGCCGGTGAGCGGGGCGGTACGTCGCGTCGCCCTGGTCGTGCAGCGCTACGGCCCCGAGATCGACGGCGGCTCGGAGACGCTGTGCCGCGAGGTCGCCGAGCGGCTGGCCGAGAGCCTCGAGGTCGAGGTCGTCACCACGACGGCGAGCGACTACTTGACCTGGAAGAACCACTTTCCGGCGGGACTCGTCCGTCGCGGCGGCGTCGACGTTCGCCGCTTCCCGGTCGCCCGCCGGCGCTGGGTGCGGAGCTTCGGCCGGCTGTCCGAGCGGCTCTACCATTCCCCGCACACGATCGAGGACGAGATCGATTGGATGATCCGCCAGGGCCCGCGTACCCCGGAGCTGCTCGCTTACTTGAAGGAATCCGCGACGCGCTTCGATGCGTTCGTCTTCTTCACGTATCTCTACTACCCGACGTACTTCGGGCTGCCGCTCGTCGCCGGAAAGAGCGTTCTCGTTCCGACGCTCCACGATGAGCCGCCGGCGCGGCTCGACATTTTTCGCGCGCTCTTTCGCCTGCCGCGCGCGTTCGTGTGGAACACGCCCGAAGAGCGGGACCTCGCCCGGCGCATGTTCGGCATCCGCGCGGAGGGCGAAGTCGCGGGGATCGGCCTGGTGCCGTCCGCGGCCGCTGAGCCCGCCGGCGCGTTCCGCGAGCAGCAGCGGCTCGGCGAGTACGTGCTCTACGTCGGCCGGCTCGATGTCTGGAAGGGTATCCCGGAGCTGGTGGATCTCTTCTCGCGCTACCGCCGGGAGCGCGCTCCGGGGCTCACGCTGGTGCTCGCCGGCAAGTCGCACATGAAGCTGCCGGCCGCGCCGGGCGTACGGGCCGTCGGCTATCTGCCGGACGCCGAGAAGCGTAGCGCCTTCGCCGGCGCCGCCGCGACGATCGTGCCGTCGGCGTTCGAAAGCCTGTCGGTGGTGGCGCTCGAGAGCTGGGCCGCGGGCACGCCGGTCGCGGCCAGCGCCGCGAGCCCGGCGGTGGCAGGCCAATGCGCGCGCAGCGGCGCCGGCATCGCCTACGACGGTTACGAACAGTTCCGCGACGCGCTCGATCGACTGCGCTCGCCGCGCGGCCGAGCTCTCGGCGAGCGGGGCCGCGCGTTCGTGGCGGCGGAATGCTCCTGGGAACGGGTGATCGGCGTCTACCGGCGCGCGATCGAGCGCGCCGCGGAGAGCGAGCGGTGATCTCGTTGCCGAGAGTGGGGATCGACGTTCGCGGCCTGCAGCGCGGATTCAAGTCGCACCAGGGAAGGGGCATCGGCCGCTACGTCCGTTCGTTGCTCGAGGCGATGGTACCGCTCGACGTGGAGCGCAAACTCGGCTTTCTCGCCGATGCCGACGGCGAGCTCGACGGCGTCGGGCGACGCGGCGACGAGCGTCTCCATCGCATCCCGAGCCCACCGTGGCTCGATCGCCTCGGCTCGGAGGCGGTGCATCTTCGCCAGCACGTCTATTGGTCGAGAGAGCTTCCCAAGCTGCCGTTCGACCTCTTCCATTTTTGCTCGCAGACCGACGCTCCGGCCGGACTCGCCGCCCGCTACGTGGTCAGCGTTCTCGACTTGATCCCGCACCGCATGCCCGAGCTCTACCGCCAGGGAAAGAACCGGCTGCGCTTCCAGCTCGGCCGTTGGCTCGAGCGGCGAGCGCTGCTTCGAGCTCAGGGGTTGATCGCCATCTCCGAGTACACGAAAAACGATCTGGTCCGGCTGCTCGGCATTCCCAGCGAGCGAATCGCCGTGACGCACCTCGGGGTGCGCGCCGGCCTTGGGCCGGCGGCGGAGACGGAAGTGGCCGCTCTGCGGCGGCGCCATCGCCTGCAGCCCGGGTACCTGCTGTACGTCGGCGGGATCGATCGCCGAAAGAACCTTCCGTTCCTGCTCGAGGCGATGCGGGCGATCGTCGCGCAGCGGCCCGAGGCCGAGCTGGTGCTCGCCGGGCGCTACCGCGACGACCCTCTTTATTTATTTATTTTTTTTTCAACAGT
>CAVPWJ010000086.1:0-34207 GCA_963708955.1 uncultured delta proteobacterium | reverse complement strand
ACTCGAAATCCGCCACGTTGCATGGTATGCACGCACGTATGCACAGATCAACCGTGCGGTCTACCGATTGCAGCGGACGGGCCGCCGAACGGCGCGCCTCAGCCCGGCTGCACGTGCGGCCGGCCGCTCAACCGTAATGCGTTAGGCTGCTTGAGTCAGTAGTGGTATCGAGCTTGGAGAAAATCGATGCGATCCGCGGTCACGGCGTACACCAAGCGATGTTCCTCGGTGATCCGGCGCGACCAAGCTCCAGCCAGAACGTACTTCAAGGGTTCAGGCTTTCCGATACCCTGGAATGGGTTCCGTATCACCGCTTCCACCAGATCAAAGACCCGCAGCGCGACCCGTCGATTCGTCGCCACCCAAAACCGAAGATCCTGGCGGAGCTCGGGATGGAAAATAGCGAGTCGGTCAACCTTCCTTGCCAAGGCCGAACTCTTGCCGCAGGTTGTCGACTGTTTGAGGCTTCAACCTCTTCGCGCGCACCCGCCGCAACGCTGTGATCAACCGCTTCGCATTCTTCGGCGACCGCAAGAGGTGTGCGGTTTCCAAGAGACTTTCGAGTTCATCGGCTGCGACGAGCGCGACATCTCGAGCACCGCGTCGATGGATGATCACGGCCTCCCGAGTTTCGGCGACGGCATTACAGAGCGAGGCGAAGTGTTCGCGGGCGTGAGTGTAGGTGGTCTCTTTTGCCATGGTCCTACTCCGTACAGGTTTTCCGTACATCTCAGGGATGTGCGCGTCAAGCCGCCCAACCAGCGCATGGAGCGGACCCGCGGGGAAACAGTCTGCTTCGTGCGGGCGGCCGTGGCCGCGGGTCGCTCATGCGCGGGTCGTAGGAGCACCGAGTCCTTAGGCTCGACGCAGAACAGGGAGCGCGTTACTCTTCAACTATGCGTGTAGCGAAGGGCAAGGTCGTTGCTGGGAAGGTCGTAGTCGAGGGGGCTCCACTCGAAGAGGGCGCCACCGTGACCGTTCTTGCGCCCGAAGATGCAGAAACCTTCGAGCTCAGCCCGACGGAAGAAGCGGATCTGCTGGCCGCGATCGCCGAGGCAGACCGCGGCGACCTTGTGGACGGTAGTGAGGTGATCGCGAAGCTGAGCTCGCGCGATTGACGACGCGCCTCTCCGTCCGTGTCGCACGCCGAGCCGCACAGCAGATTTTCGAGGCTGCGGAGTGGTGGCTCGCGAACCGCCCTGCAGCACCGAACGCGCTTCGCGAGGACGTCCAGCACGCGTTCGAGTTGCTGTCCGTTCAACCACGGGTCGGCGCTCGGGCTCGGAATGCGGGGCTCCGTGGAGTACGGCGGGTCCACCTTTTGTTTGCGACCGACGTCGCCGGAGACGACGTCAGACTCGTTACTGTCTACCCGCCGAGCTTCGACGACCGGGAAGATGATTTGAAGACGAGGAGAGCGCCACCATGAAATGCAGAATCTGCGGAGCGAGGATGAACTGAATCGTTACTGATCTACCCTTCAAGACGGGCGAGCAAACCATTGTTATTCTCAAGGCTCCTCCTGTCCTTCAGTGCGGGATGTACACCGAGTACCTTATTGAGGACGTAGTGTTGAGCCGTGTCGACGAGATTCTTGCCGGTGTCGGCGGAGCGGCCGAACTCGAGGTCATCCGGTATGCCGCGTGAGGCGGCGTCAAAAGCGCTGAACCCGACCGGCGCACACTCGGCGTGTCACAGCCGGGCGGCACCGGGCGCCGGCCGCTGAACCGCAAGACGTTCGCCGGCCAAGCCCTACTGTGTGGCAGCAAGTCCGCTCGGGCGTATGGCAATCGCCGGGAATGCCTTCAGTACCTTCTGGTCGAACGTGGCTAATGAATGATAGACGCTGGCGCGCAGCCAGTTCTACGAACAGCGTATCGTATACGGCCATACCGGATTGAAATGCGCGGACCAGTGCTCCTTGCCACAGGCTTCTGCTCGCAACCGACCGAATTCCGATGCGGCCTGCCAACATGAGCCGCCTCTGCCCTTCCGCCAGGTCCAGCAACCCCGCCCGTGTCGCCATCCAGATGACGTTGGCTAACTCAGCCTCCCACAGGGCCGGAGCCAACGGACTCTCGACGTGACGCCAGAAGTGGGTTGCTTCGTCCACAAACGGCTTTGTCCCCAGCAGATAATAGGCGACGACGTTCGTATCGACGACGGCTCTCACGGTCGTCCGGCCGCGATCCAACGCTCCACTTCGGACGGTGACGGCCGGCGCTTCTGCCTGCTCCAAGAAGCCTCGATCTGCGCCAGGACCGACTTTCGGTCTCCTACCGAGTCTTCCAGGAGCTCGCGCACCTCTTGCTCCATCGAGTGCCGCCTCTCTCGCGCCAGTTGCTTTAAGGACTTGACGAGGCGCGGAGAAACGTTTCTGATCGTCAGAGTTGCCATGAGGACGCTCCATCTGCTAGCACTTTGCTAGCATAAGAAAGGTCAGCTAACAAGCGCTTGGAGCGGGCCGGCGGAAGCTCCGCGGGTGTTCTTGCGAGCCTTCCGTCCGCCGGCCGCGACACCCTTCTCTGCGATACAAGAAGATCGGAAAGCTTTGGCCGGCCGAGCCCGAGGTCGCGGGGTTGGTGCGCCATGCCGCGGGATGCGGAAGCTCAGGGACGGCGGAGCCGGCGAACCACTCAATTCTCCCCGGCCTTCGCTGCGGTAATGGCGTTGGCGCCGAACTTTCCGGGCGGGAAGTTGCTGAAGACGGCGTTCACCAGCGCCTGCAACCCGGGGCCGCTCGCCAGCATCTCGCGGGCGCCGGCGATCCGCTCGGAGTCGGCGATGGCGGCGACTACTGTGCCGCCCGTAGCGCGCGGGAGCGGCGGAACGGCGACTGAGCCGCTGCATCCCGCCACGAGGACCGCAATCACGTCGACTCTCACTCTACATCGCCCCCTTGCCATTTGGTCGGTGCCACACACGCGAACAGTACGCAGAGCGCACGTCCTTGGCTTCATGATCTGCGCCGCCCTCAAAACGTGGCCGGGCGTGAACCAGGCGCGAATCTGATCGCTGCCAGCGCCGCACGACTCGGCTGTTTCTCGAGATGGGCTACGCATTGCTTGCCTTCATTAGCGCCGCGATAAATTCGGCCTCTCCGACCAGCTTCGCCACTGCGTCGTTCAAGGCCGCGTCGAGGGCTAGCTTTGCGTTGCTGCCGGACGCTATCTGTAAGGTCTGAACCGTGCCTTCTCCGGTGACCAGCTTAGAAAAGACGATGCTTCCATCAGCCTTCTTGACCTGCGCGTCCATCACTAGCTCGGCCACGGCACTGCCCGCAAAAAAGCCGGTCTTGAAGTCGTTGTAGAATTTCCTGAGGTCGACGTTGACTAGCACCGGGCCGCTGGCCAAGACGAAGCCGCGGTTGGCAAGTTCGGCCTCGATGCCCTTGGCCAGGGTCTCGGCGACATTGTTGTCGGCTACTATTGGCGCCATCTCCATGCCGTAGCCGTTCTTCTTAGCGCTGACTTTTCCCGGTACCGGGCGTGTGTCTTGGACCGACACTTTCACTTTGACGGCATCGGCGCCGGGAATCTTCTGCAAGTAGCCTTGGGATCTGAAATCGATCGTTACGTGTTCGGTCGTTAGAGCACATCCGCCCAGACTCGCGATCACCAGCGCTGCGATCGCGCTTGTTAGGGTATCCTCCAGTCGTTTCCGCTCGGTCGCTGTCACCGTGCCGTCCTGGCGCACTACGTTGATGGTGCTCGCCCCGAGGGGGCCCGTTTGGGACGCCACGGTACTGCACCGGCCGCTGTTCGGATTCGGGGTGCCGGCACCCGTAGTGCCGTTTTGCGTCCACAAGCCGGAGACGGTGAAGCTTTCGCCGCCGCCACCACCACCACCACCTCCTCCGCCGCAGGCGAGGGCGCCGAACATCAGCGTGGATACCAGGAAGCGAAGATGGAACGCTCTGGTGAGAGTGAGCTTCATGCCGTGACCACCCCTAGTTCTGCCCGTCCCGGGCGTTCTCGAGCGCTTGGTCGACGGCGGCGCGGGCCTCGGCGTCGAGCACTTCCTGTTCGGCTTCGTCTACCGGTGCCGCGGCGATGGATCGCTGTTCGCTCGTCGCCTGCGAGTCGGCGGCGGCAGCGGCCGCCGTGTCCGCCAGTTTGGAGCTCAAGCTCTCTGCTCGGGCGGAACCGAGCAAAGAGAGACCCAGCAGGGTCGCCAGCACGGGAACGCAACTGCTCTTCATGTCCTGTCCTCCTTGAAGTCGCGAATTGACGCGGTCGCGATCATTTGCGGCGAACCTACCCCCCCCCGCGCCGCCATCAAGCGAAAATGGACGACAATCGGCCGATGTCGTTCTATGACGCTCAGACGCCGCCGCGGGTTGATCCCTGGTCTCGCTTCGTGACGATCCGAGTTATTGCAAGAGGTGCGTGCCGCCGGGGTGCCGATTTCGCTCGCCTAATCGATCGACGCGCGGCGCGGCGATGTTCCGGTCGTCGAACACCGCCGGCGTGATCCCGGCGTGCCCTGACTTCGCCGACGATCCGGGCTAGGATTGTGGCTATGCGTTGGGTCCGCTACCGCGAAGGCGGGCGCACGTTTTACGGCGTGCTCGAGGACGATCACGTGCGCGAAGGCGTCGGCGATCCGTTCCATAGCTGGCGGGAGAACGGACACCGCGTTCCGTTGTCGGCCGCGCACGTGCTCGCGCCGTGCGAGCCCAGCAAGATCGTCGCCGTCGGCCTCAACTACCGGGACCACGCGGCGGAGATGAAGAAGGCGCTGCCCGAAGAGCCGCTGCTGTTCATCAAGCCGGGCACGGCGGTGATCGGCGCCGGCGAGCAGATCCTCTGCCCCCGTCAATCGAAGCAGGTGGAGTTCGAAGGCGAGCTGGCGATCGTCGTCGGGCGGATGTGCCGGCGCGTCACGCCCGGCGACGCGCTCGACTTCATCCTCGGCTACACCTGCATGATCGACGTGACCGCCCGCGACATCCAGCGCCGCGAGGGCCAGTACACGCGCGCCAAGGGCTTCGACACGTTCGCGCCGCTCGGGCCTTGGATCGACACCGCCGCCGACCCCGCCGACCTGGCGATCGAGACCTACGTGAACGGCGAGCGCCGACAGTCCTCGCGCACCAGCGAGCTGATCTTCTCGCCGGCCTTCCTGGTGAGCTTCATCTCGCAGGTGATGACGCTGTTGCCGGGCGACGTGGTGTCGAGCGGCACGCCGGCAGGCGTCGGGCCGCTTCGTGCCGGCGACACGATCGAAGTGCGCATCGAGTCGATCGGCGCGCTTCGCTGCGGCGTCGGCGGCGCCTAGCGACGGGCCGGAGTTGCTTCGTGGCCGATCGAGTCGCCGATTCACCGCCGCTGCTGGTGGCGCGCGTGGGCGAGATCCCCGCCGGGAAGTCGAAGAAGTTCGTGCTGAACGTCGGCGACCGCGAGGTGGAATGCTTCCTGGTGCACTGGGAGGGCGGCCACTACGCCTACGTCAACAAATGCCGCCATATCGCCATGAGCCTCGACTGGGTGGAGAACCGCTTTTTCGACGAGGACGGCCGTTACGTGCTCTGCGCGACGCACGGCGCGCTGTTCGAGCCGAGCTCCGGCGAGTGCGTGGCGGGCCCGCCGTTCGGCAAGCGGTTGATCGCCGTGCCGCTCGAGGTGCGCGGCGGGGAGATCTACGCGCGCGTGCCGGACGACTTCGAGGACGTGCTGTAGCGGCGCCGGCGACTCGACCGCGGGCGCCTAGTCGGGGTCGTCACCGAAGTGCGCGCGGATGATGCGCTGCTTCAGGTACTCGAGCGTGCCGAGATCCTCGAGGATGTCGCCGCCCGTATCGTAGAAGAAGATCTCTCCGCTCTTGTTCTTGCCCACCGCCACCAGCCAGTCGAGCTCGTCTCGATCCTCCAGCAGATAGTTGATCGTCTGCGCAACGCCCTTGACCGGAAGGATGCGGATGTTGGCTCCAACCTTCTCTTGCTTGGGCATGGCGGGGGGATCTCCTTCGTTAGGAATCGCCCGAGGATAGGGGTCATGTCCCGGGGTGTCAATGGCGATTCAGCGCGCGCAGCGCGTCGCCGCGCTCAGATCTTGGTGCCCGGCGCGAGCACGCCGTGCTTGGCGATGATCACCACGCCCTCGTGGATCGAGTAGCTGGCTCCTTCGGCCTCGACCACGCCCTCGGTGTTGCGGATCGTGCAACCGTCGCCGATGCGCGCGTTCTTGTCGATGATCGCCCGCTCGATCACGCAGTTCCGTCCGATGCCGAGCGGGCCGCGCCCCGGCGCCCAGTCTTCGTAGAAGTCCGCGCCGAGGATCACCGAGTCGCGGATCTGCGAGCCGCGGCCGATCTGCGAGCGCACGCCGATGATCGAGCTGCTGATCTCCGCGCCTTCCAGCCGGCAGCCGTCGGCGACCAGCGACTGGCGGATCGTGCAATCGTCGATGCGCGAGGGCGGCAGATAGCGGGGGCGGGAGTAGATCGGCCAGTTGGGATCGCCGAGGTTGAAGGCCGGTTCGGGGCGCGTGAGCGCGACGTTGGCGTGGTAGAAGGCACCGATCGTGCCGATGTCTTCCCAGTAGTCCTGAAAGGAATAGCCGCGCACGCGCCGTTTTTCGAGCGCCTCGGGGATCACCTCGCGTCCGAAATCCACCGCGCGGGACTCGCGCAGGACCGCCTCCATGACGTCGCGATCGAAGACGTAGATGCCCATCGAGGCGAGCAAGCGTCGGTTCATGTCGCGAATTCCTGCTCGCCGGGCGGTGGGGACGTCGAGCTCGAGGCGGTCGAGTACCGCGGGCTCGTGCGGCTTCTCTACGAACTCGACGATCCACTCGTGGTCCATGCGCAGAATGCCGAATCCGGAGGCGGTCTCGCGCGTCACGGGCACGACGCCGACGGTGATCTCGGCGCGGCTTTTCACGTGCGCCTCGAGGAACGGCCGGTAGTCCATCTTGTAGAGATGGTCGCCCGACAGCACGAGGATGTGGTCCCACTCGCGCGAGAGGAACCGCGCCATCTGCTTGCGCACGGCGTCGGCAGTTCCCTGATACCAGTCCGAGCTTTCCTCGGTTTGCTCCGCGGCGAGGATCTCGACGAAGCCGCGCGAGAACGGATCGAAGCGGAAGGTGTTCGAGACGTGCCGGTTGAGCGACGCCGACTGGAACTGCGTCAGTACGAAGATCTGTCGCAGTCCCGAGTTGATCGCGTTCGAGACCGTGATGTCGATCAGTCGGTACTTGCCGCCGAGCGGGACGGCGGGCTTGGAGCGGTAGCGGGTGAGCGGCGCCAGTCTCGCGCCGCGCCCGCCTCCGAGAATGACGACCAATGTCTTCACGACGCTCGCTCCTCGCGCTGTGGTGCCGGCGCATCTTTGCTCGCTCGCGCGCGATGAGACAAGGGCCGGCCGCCACCGCTTCCCTCGAGCCGGCTCTTTTCGAGCCGCCGCGCCTGTGCCAAGGTAGGGACCATGGAGAAGGTCGTCGTCTACCACAATCCCGGCTGAGGCCAGTCGCGCGGCGCAGTCGATATCCTGCGCCAGCGGGGCGTCGAGTTCGACGCCATCGAATATCTCAAGCAGCCGCTCGATCGGGCGGGTTTCGAGCGCATCCTCCACTGGCTCGCCGATTCTCCGGACGAGCTGGTGCGCAAGGACAAGCGCTTCGGCGAGCTCGGGCTGCGCGCCGAGGACTACCGGACCGCCGAGGCGGTGACCGATCTCTTGCTGCGCCACCCCGAGCTGATGCAGCGCCCGGTCGTGGTCCGCGGCAATCGGGCGATCATCGCCCGCCCCGCGGAGCGCGTGATCGAGATCCTCTGAGCGTTCCGAAGAACGCCGATCCCCGCGCTACGAGCTCCTCGTCGAGCATCGACTCGATCGTCTCGCGCACTTCTTCGGTGAGCGTGTCGACGAGCACCGGGTCCGAAGCATCCTTCGCGTCGTAACGCTCGGCAAGCGCGATCGGCGCGCCGAAGCGGATGATCCATTTGCTCGGCAGCGGGATGACGCCGAGGGGCCCCAGCCAGGGAAACGTCGGCGTCAGCGGGAAGTAGGGCAGGCCGAGCCAGCGTGCCGGCCACTGCCAGGTGCCGAGCAGCGGGTGAACCTCCTCCGCGCCCACCACCGCCGTCGGGATGATCGGTGCGCCGGTCCGGAGCGCCAGCTCGATGAACCCTCCGCGGCCGAATCGACGCAGCCGATAGCGCTCCCGGAAGCTCTTGGCCATGCCGCGGACGCCTTCCGGGAATACGCCGACGATCTCCCCGCGGCGAAGCAACCGCTCGGCATTCTCCGGGCAGGCGCGCACGCCGCCGACGCGCGACAGCAGCGAGGCCAGGAACGGCGCGCGGAACACGAAATCATCCGCCAGCGGGCGGAGCTCGCGTGCCGCGCGGTGCTCGGTGCGGAGCGCGACCTTCAGCATCGCGGCGTCGTAGGGAAAGAACGCCCCGGCGTGATTGGCGACGATCAGCGCGCTTCCCCGATCGGGGACGGCGTCGAGGCCCTTGGTCTCGACCCGCCACCACACCCGGTACAGGAAGAGGAACAGCGGGGAGACGAGATCAATGAACGCGGGGTCGAGGCCGAACTCATCGGCCCGCTCCGAGCCGCGGATCTCGTCGAACCGCGCGACCAAGCCCGGCAGGTCGGTGGCGATCCACGCGCGAACGCGCTCCCTCCAGGCGTCGAGCGTGCGCCCATCGCGCGCTGCGCGGATCGCCGCGTCGATCTCGGCTTCGAGACCCGCGAGGCGACGGCGGTGGCGGTCGACCGCTGGTCCCGCCGCGGCGCGCTTCCTCGGCGTCGTCCTCGCCGCTCGTGCGGCTTCACCTCGTGGCTTCGCGGAGGGCATCCGCGAGTGTTAGGAGAAAGCTCGCGACGGATCAACCGTGCCGCGGGGCGCGTGATTTGACACCCCAAGGGGCCTCGCGTAGCGTTTTTGAAGTGCGGTTTCACCCGATCCTCGATCGCCGACTGCTCTTCGTGTCGGGGAAGGGTGGGGTCGGAAAGACAGCCACCACCGCGGCGCTGGCGCTGTATGCGCTTCGCCACCGCAAGCGCGTGCTGGTGGTCGAGCTGTCTCCGTACGGGCACCTCCGCGAGCTACTCGGCGGCCCGCCTCCGGGGTCCGAGCCCGTCGAGATCCAGCCGCATCTCGGGCTCGTGCGCCTCGAGCCGCGCCGCGCGCTCGAGGACTTCCTGCAGGGGGTGCTTCCGGTGCGGGCGCTGCGCCAGCGCCTCCTGCAGAGTCAGTCGTTCTCGATTCTCACCGCCGCCGCGCCCGGCATCGAGGAGTTCCTCGTGCTCGCCAAGATCGCCGAGCTCGAGGGCCTGTGCACGGGGCTGCGCCGCCGCCCACGCTACGACCTGGTGATCGTCGATGCGCCGGCCACGGGACATTCGCTGCCGCTGCTGTCGACCGCGCGCACGCTGATGGAGATGATGCCGATCGGCCCGATCGGCAAGATGGCCGAGGAAGTGAACCGTCTGCTCGGTGACCCGCGCCGCTCGGCGGCGGTGATCGTGACGATTCCCGAGGAGATGGCGATCAACGAAACGATCGAGATCACTTCCGGCCTGGAGCGCGACGCCGCGATCGCGGTCGGCCCGCTGGTGGTCAACGCCGTGTGGCCGCAGCACTTCAGCGCGGACGAGGCTCGCTGGCTGATGACCAGTGGCGATCCGGCCGATCCGCTGATCGCCGCCGCCCGCTATCACGTCGAGCGGCGCCGGCGCACCGAGGAGCAGCTCGCGCGCATCCGCGGCGAGCTCGGCGTCGAGCCGATCGAGCTCCCGTTCGTGGTCGACCCCACGCTCGAGCGCCCGCGGCTGCGGCGGTTGGTCGGCGCTCTGGAGAGCGCGCTTCCCTCGCTGGAGGCCGGCGGTGGTTAGGATCGAGGGCCTGCTCGAGCAACGCAAGATCCTCCTCTGTCTCGGCGGCGGGGGCGTCGGCAAGACGACGATCGCGGCGGCGCTGGCACTGGCGGCGGCCCTGCGCGGGCGGAAGGTCGCGCTGCTGACCATCGATCCCGCCAAGCGCCTGAAGGACGCCCTCGGCATGCCGCAGCTCGCCGGCGAGCCGACGCGGGTCGCGCTCGGCGGGTTGGACGGTGCGCCGGGCGGCGAGCTGACCGCGATGATGCTCGACGCCAAGCGCACGTTCGACCAGCTCGTCGCGCGTTTCGCCCCGAGTCTGGAGGCGGCCGAGCGGATTCTCGATAACCGCCTCTACCAATACGTCTCGGGGACGCTCGCCGGCGCGCAGGAATACATGGCGCTCGAGAAGCTCTACGAGATTGCCACCGCCGACGCCTACGACCTACTGATCATCGATACGCCGCCGACGCACCACGCGCTCGACTTCCTCGATGCGCCTCGCCGCATGATCGACCTGCTCGGCTCGCGCGCGCTGGCCTTCCTGCGGCGGCCCTCGCTCCTGCTGTTCGGCGTGGGATCGCGGATCGCGCAGGCGGCGCTCGAGACGATCCTACGCGTGCTCGAGCGCTTCACGGGCCTCGAGCTGCTCGCCGAGGTCGCCGACTTCGTCGGCGGCTTCGAGGGCATGATCGAGGGATTCCAGGGCCGCGCCGATGCCGTCCGCCGGCTGCTGCGCGACCCCGGCACCGCGGCGTTGCTCGTCACCTCGGCCGAGCCGCTCACCGTGGAGGAGACGATCGCCTTCTACCGCGAGCTCGCCCGCGCCGGGCTCGACGTCGGCGCCCTGGTGATGAATCGCACGGTTCCCGAGGCGCTGCTCGCTCGCCCGCGCCGCCACGGCGCGTCGATCACGCCGGGGCTCCGCCGCAAGCTGCGCGAAGCGCGGCGCGAGCTCGAGGCGCTCGCCGATCGCGACCGGCGGATGGGGGCGAGGCTGCGAGCGGCGGCCTACGGGTTGCCGCTCGTGACCATTCCCGCGTTTGCCCACGAAGTGGCATCGCTCCAGGCGCTGCGCGAGATTGCCGAGGTCTTCGACCCGAGCCTCGGTCGCCGCGGCAGCGTGACGACCCTGCGCGGCTAGAAGGAAGAAGCTTCGGGAACCGTCTTCGGCTTGACCTTCGAGCGGTGCGTGGGCTTGGCCGCCTTTTCTTGCTGGGCGAGGAGGCGGTCGAGCTTGATGTTCAAGTTGACCAGGCTGCCCTGCAGCGCGTCGATCTGGGTGGAGAGCTTCTTGTAGTCGGCCTTCGACGGAACGCTGAGAAGGCTCAGGATCGTTTGCATGTTGTTGTCCACACGTCCCTTCGTCGCCATCGCCTGTTGCAGCGCGGTGCCGAGGACCTCGCGGAATCGAGGGCTCGACATCAGCTCCCCGAGCGCGCGGTTCAACTGGTCTTCGCCCAACTCGCAAAGGCGCTGAAGAAGGTTGCGATCGTGACGACTCGCCATCGGTGCACCGGCCCTTTCGCGACAATAGCCGCGGGAGTATACGAGCGCTCATGCCCGATCTCAAGAGCTTCCTCGGCGTGCTCTCGGGCCTCTCGTTCCTGCAGTCCGACCTGACGCTCGCCACGCTGGTGCCGACGATGATCGCCGTCAACGTCTGCGACGCGACCATGTGTCGGCTGTTCGCGCACAACAATGGCTACCCGAAGAACCTGTGGACCGCGATCGGCTTCGTGTTCGGCATCTGGGGCGTGGCCGCGCTGATCGTCATGCCGAAGCGCGAGAAGCGGCGAACGGAGCCGGACGCGTGATCCTCGGCATCGGCGCCGATCTCGCCGAGGTCGACCGCATCCGCGACGCGCTGGAGCGCTCGGGGAGCGGCGAGCGCTTCAAGCAGCGCGTGTTCACTGCCGACGAGCAGGCCTACTGCGAGCGGCGGCGCGGCAAGTACGAGAGCTACGCCGCGCGGTTCGCCGCCAAGGAAGCGGTGATGAAGGCGCTCGGACGTGGCTGGAGCCGCGAAGTCGGCTGGACGGACATCGAGGTGGTGCGCGAGCGCAGCGGCCGACCGACGATCCGGCTGCACGGATCGGCCGCGGGTTACGCCGCCAAGCTCGGCATTCGCCGAATCGCTCTGGCACTCACGCACACCGCCGACACGGCGATGGCGTACGCGATCGCGGAGGACTGAACGAATTCACCACTAGCAAGCCCCGCAGCTCTTGCAGGTCGACACGTCGCAGGGCGGCGTCTCGCGGGCGAGCAGCGCTTTCTCGCGCTCGGTCCAGAGGTAGTGCTTGCGCACCTGGTGATCGATGAAGTCCCACGGCAGCCGCTCGGCGTAGTCGTACGACCGGTGCACGAACCAGTCGGGGTCGACGAGGCCCGCGGCGTCGCGCTTGCCGCGTCGTCCGGTTTGCAGCACGCGCCACCAGCTCTCGCCACGCTGCGCGCAGCGGTGGAGCTCCACGATCCAGCGTGCGATTCGTCGATCGCCCCGCGAGAGCAGCGTCTGCAGATAGGCCTCGCGCGGCGATTCGCCTTCGACGTCCACGTTGGCGACCGGGCCGAGACGCGAGCGCAGTCGCGCGAGCTTACCCCTGACTTCGCCGACCTCGGCCATCGGATCCCACTGGAACGGCGTCCACGGCTTCGGTACGAAGTTGTTGATCGACAGCGTGATGCGGCCGATCCGCCCGTGCTCCTTCCCCTTGCCGAGGAAGCGCTCGCGGATGGAGAGCGTCAAGTCGGCGATCGCCTCGACGTCGGCGTCTTCCTCGCTGGGCAGGCCGATCATGAAGTAGAGCTTCAGGCTCTGCACGCCTTCGCCGACCAGCATCTCGGCCGCGCGCAGGATCTCCGGTTCGCGTAGGTTCTTGTTGATCACCCGCCGCATGCGCTCGCTGCCCGCCTCGGGAGCGATCGTTGCCGTACGGCTCTGGTTGCGGCCGAGCGCGGCGGCCAGAGCCGGCGAGATGCAGTCGGCCTTGAGCGAAGCGGGTGACGCGCGCCCGCCATGATCGGCGATCGTCTCGCACAGAGCGGCGATACCCGGCACGCTCGCCATCTCGGCGCCGACCAGGCCGATCGTCGACCGACTGGCAAGGCCGCGCTCCACGTCCGCCGCGAGGCTCTCGACCGAGCGCGTGCGCAGCGGGCGATACATGAAGCCGGCAGCGCAGAACCGGCAGCCCCACTGACAGCCTCGGCTCACCTCGACGAGGAACATGTCGCCGAAGGCGACGTCTTCGGCGAGGATCTGCGTCGTCGTCGGGAAGCGGTCGAGGTTCTCGACGAGCCGGCGCTCGACGCTGCGCCCGGCGCGTGGGCCGCCGACGTTGATGAGCCTCGGGCCTTCGTAGCGCGGCTCGTAGAGACGAGGGACGTAGGCGCCGGCGATCGCCGGCGCCTCCTCGAGGATCTGGCGGCGCGAGGCGCCGGCTGCGCGCTCGGCCTCGAGGAAGGCGAGGAACTCGGGCAGCATCTCTTCCGCCTCGCCGATCAAGAAAAGGTCGCAGAAGTCTGCGATCGGCTCGGGATTCAGGAACACCGCCGAGCCGCCGGCGATCACCAGCGGATGGCGCTCGTCGCGCTCGTGCGACCACAGCGGCAGCCCTGCTCCTTCGAGCATCGCCGGCACGTTCAGGTAATCCGTCTCGAAGGAGATCGACAGCGCCAGCACGTCGAGCTCGCCCGCCGGACGCCGGCTCTCGAGCGTCAGGATGCGTTGCGCCGAGTCGCCACGCTCGGGAAGAAACGCCCGCTCGCAGTAGTGGCCGGGAGTGGTCGCGAGGATCCGGTAGACGGCCTGGAAGCCGAGATTGCCCATCCCCAGCGCATAGCGATTGGGGTAGGCGAGACAGACGCCGGTACGTCCGCCGCGCGCCGGCGTGAACAGGGTCCGTTCCCGGGAAAGGATCTCTCGATCGTGCTCTTCCTGGGACCAGGACATTCCGACGCGCGGCGAGCGGCTACTTCGCTTTCGGCCGCGGCGTCAGGTCGATGTCGGTGGGCGGCTGCGCGGGAACCTTCCAGCGCAGGAACGGCTTGTCGTAGAGTTCGTGGTAGGCGTTGGCCTGCTCGACGGCCTTGTGAAACTCGTCGTTGAACCGCTCGAGGTTCTCGGCCTCGAGCGCCGCCATCATCGGCTTCACCTGTTCTTCCATGAACTTGCCGAGGTTTTCCTCGTATTTCGGTCGGGTGAGCGCTCCGAGCTCCATCAGCTTCTTGGCTTCCTTCAGCTGAAACTTGGCGAGCGGCCAGTTCTGCGCCTGTGCCGCGTAATACAGCCTCCAGATGCGATTTCCGACCTCCGGCATGAGGCGAGCGAGCCCGGGCTGCACGGCCGCTAGATCCTCGCCGGTCAGCTTCCGCCCCTGGGCGTTGTCGAACTCCACCTCTCGTACGCGATCCTCGAAGCTCTTCTCCTCGGCCATTGGCATCTCTCCTGTGGCGATATTGGTAATCCGCATCCCCTAACGTAAAGAATCGGTGTCTACAAGGTGGACTCCTTACCTGTAGAGAGAGTCGTCGGGCAATCTCCGCCGGTTGCGCATGAAGCCTCCCGGACGAAAGAGCGGCCGCGGAATCTGCCAGGACGTCGTCCGAAGCGCCGGGCTGTTTTCCGCTCACGCTCGCTTTTCAAAGCGAACGTGGCAGGCTAGCTACGGCGGCCGACCTCTCGGGGAGGAGCCATGAGGGTACCGAAGACATCCACCGCCTGACCATCGGCCGCGACGTGACGGGTTGAATGCCTTCGAGCAGCGCAGAACGGTTGGCCCCCGAGCCGCCACGCCCGCCGCGCGGCTTCACGCTATGGGTGCTGCGTCACCTCAAGCGTATGATCATCACACTGGTCGGCGCCACCGTGCTGCTCATCGGCATCGCCATGGTCGTTCTTCCCGGGCCGGCGTTCGTGGTGATCCCGCTCGGCCTCGGCATCCTCGCGCTGGAATTCGCTTGGGCCGAGCGAATGCTGCAGCGGCTGAAGACCGAGAGCAATCGTTTGCTGCGCCGGAAGTAGGGCGGTCTGGTGGGTCGTTCGAGCCAACGCGGATGGGTGTCGATGGGAGAATCGGCCTGCCCCGCCCCGCTTGCGCGGTCGTGCGGGGCCCGTCGCCGGGACAGCCCCTGTCGTGCTCGCGCGACCGCGCGTCGCCGCCGCTACGATCTGTCCTCGGGAGCGGCATCGTCCGAGCTCACGTATCCGGGCGGCTTCCCGGTCGCCGATTCCACGGCGAAAAAGCCGGGGAGGACACGGGTGACGCGGATCCGCGTGCCGGCCGGAAGATAGGTGACGACCGGCGCCGTCTCGCTCGGCTCGCCGAAGAGCGGAGCGCGGAAGCGCACGCGATACCAGCCTGGGAGCAGGCGCGAGGCGACCTCGGGCTGATCGGCGCTCGCCCGCGGACTGGCCGCACGCCGCGTGCGCGGCGGCGCTTGCGGCTCGGAAGGCGCCGCGGGCTCGCGCGCGCCGTCGGATGCCTTCGCCGCCTCGCTCTCTCGCTTCCCGTCCGGTTCTCCAGAGGGGCTGCGCGGCGGAGGCTCTGCGATCGTCTCGGTGTCGCGAGCGGCCGCCGCCGTTGGCGCGGCGGCCTGAGGACGGGTGATCGTCGGCTCGCTCAGGGGCGCAGCCGTGGGCTCGGGAATGGGCGCGCCCGGCACCGGGAGATCGGAGCTCGGGCGCCCCTGCTCGCGGAGGAGAACCGCGACGGCGAGCGCGATCCCGCCTGCGAGGGCCAGAGCGAGCATCCGGCGGCGCCGTGAGCCGCCGGACGCTCGCGGCGCCGCGGGCGACACGGAGAGCGACGGGCTCGGCTCCTCGGCGAGCGGCACCGGCCGCGACCCGAGAGTGCTCCGCACCAGGATCGCGCCGCACTCGCGACAGAACTGCGCGTCCGGCGGGCTCACGGCGCCGCATGACGGGCAGGCTGGCTGGGAGGCTTCGCTCACGGCTCGGTTCGTTCGACTTCGAGCAGCGCGGTGCGCAGCCGCGCGACCTCGTGGTCTTCCAGTAGCGCGCCGAGCGGCGCGAGTCGATCGGCGCCGAGCGACGTCGGCGCGAGCGGCGCGATCGAAGCGAGGTCGGCGACGACGTCGTCGTCGAGCCGGGACAGCGCCGGGCGGAGCTGGGTGTCGAGGTCGAGGCTCGGGACAGCGCCGTCCGCCCGCAACTCGACCGCCTTGGCGAGATCGATCTGCACTGCGAAGAGCCGCCGCACGGAGCCGGCATCGAGCCTCGCCGCGCGCGCCTGCTCTTCCGCGCGAGCGAGCACGCGCGCTTCGCGCTCACGGTTCTCTATCCGCTGCCGATGCGCGCGCTTCCACGCTCCGACGGCCGGCATCAGCTCGATCCGGCGGGCCATGCGGTCGACGAGGTCGTCGATCGCGTCGCGCGGCGCCGAGCCGCCCAGCCAGCGGCGGCGGAGCGCGTCGAGCCGCGGCTCGTTCGCCTCGATCCACGCGTCGATCCACGGTCCGAGCTCTTGCGCTCGCGCCGGGGCGACCCAGTAGACCTTGCGGTCGCGAGGGGGCTCACAGCGGCGTGCGGCGGCGCGCGCGAGCGGCAGGCTGGGCGCTTCGAAGCTGTCGGTGACGAAGGCGGCGACCGCGCCGCCTTCGAGCAACGCCGCGAGCGAGAGGTTGTCGTCGATCGGCGCGATCGCGTCGGCCGAAAACCGGCCGCGCGCCCAGCGCTCGAGCACGCCGCCGCGGTTGACGGCGACGAGGCCGGCCGAGGGGTCGCCGACCACGCAGGGGCCGCCCTGCGCCACCGCGCGGGTCGTCCAGCCGATCACCGCACGCTCGGGCCGCCAGGTGATGCCGCTCATCGCCACGTCGAAGCGATTCGCCGCGACCATCGCCGCGAGCTCTGGCCAGCGAAACCGCACCCACTCGATTCGCCGGCCGAGATCGGCGCCGAGCCATCGCGCGACCTCGACGTCGAAGCCTCGGCCGCGGCTCGCAAACGGCGGGTAGTCGTCGCTGGCGCCGACGCGCAGCGCCGGCGGGGGTTGCGCCGCGCCGAGCTGCGCGCACACCACGAGCGCCGCCGCCCAGCCGGCGGCGATTCGTTTGCGGGCGGCCATGTGCTTAAGATTGCATGGAATGGTCCGTTCGCGGAGAGGGGCGGGGTTGTGCCGGCGGCCTCGCCGTGGCGACTTCGTTCCGACGCGTGACGGGGGATTGACCATGGCGGTGATCAGCGGCAGCGGGCTCTACACACCCCCGGAGACGATCTCCAACGACGAGCTCGTCGCCGCCTTCAACGACTACGTGCGGCGCGAGAACCAACAGCACGCCGCGGAGATCGTCGCGGGGCGGCGCGAGCCGCTTGCCGAGTCGAACAGCGACTTCATCGTCAAGGCCTCCGGCATCCGCAGCCGTCACGTCGTCGATCGCACGGGCATCCTCGATCCCGAGGTCATGCACCCGTTGATCCGCCGCCGCTCGAACGACGAGCCGTCATTGCTCTGCGAGATGGCGCTCGTTGCCGCCCGCCAGGCGCTCGAGCAGGCGGGTCGTACTCCCGCCGACGTGGATGGTGTTCTCGTCGCCTGCTCGAACCTGCAGCGCGCGTATCCGGCGATCGCCGTCGAGTTGCAGCACTACCTCGGCATCGACGGGTACGCGTTCGATCTCAACGTCGCCTGCGCCTCGGCGGCGTTCGGCGTGCAGGTCGCCGTCGACGCGGTGGCGCGGGGCAGCGCCCGGGCCGTGCTGGCGGTGAATCCCGAGGTGTGCAGCGGGCACTTGAACTTTCGAGATCGCGACAGCCACTTCATCTTCGGCGACGCCGCGACCGCTCTGCTGATCGAGGCCGAGCCCAGCCGCTCGCCCGGCCCGCACGACTTCGAGATCCTCGGCACCCGGCTCCTCACTCGCTTCTCGAACAACATCCGCAACAACTTCGGATTCTTGAACCGCGCCGAGATCGAGCCGCGTGAGCCCGCCGACCTGCTGTTCGTGCAGGACGGCCGGCGGGTCTTCAAGGAGGTCGTGCCGATCGTCTCCGAGCTCATTGGCCGCCAGCTCGGCGAGCTCGGCATCGATCCCTCCGCGGTCAAGCGCTACTGGCTCCATCAAGCCAACCTCGGTATGAACCAGTTGATCCTGAAACAGGTGCTCGGCCGGCCAGCGCGCGAGGAGGAGGCGCTGATCGTGCTCGACGAGTATGCCAACACCAGCTCCGCGGGGTCGGTGATCGCCTTTCACAAATACCACGAAGATTTCGCGCCTGGGGACCTGGGCGTCTTGTGCGCGTTCGGCGCGGGCTACTCTGCTGGAATTGCCGTGCTGCGAAAGCTTTAGGGGCGGGCTGTTCTGGACGGGCACCTCGGCCACGGGGCGCCGAGCCATTCTTTTTTTGCGAGGGATCGTCGAATGTCACGGGTGCTGATCGCGGGTTGCGGCTACGTGGGAACGGCGCTCGCGGAGTGTCTCGCCGCCGAGGGGCGCGAGGTGTTCGCGCTGCGGCGGAGCCCGCAGGCGCCGATGCCCGGCGTGTCGCCGATCCAGGCCGACTTGACCGACGTCGATTCGCTGCGCGGGCTGCCGCCCCGGCTCGACGTGGTCTTCTACACGGCCTCGGCCGGCGCCACGGACGATCGCTCGTATCGCAGCGCCTACGTCGACGGCTTGCGCTACCTGCTCGCGGCGCTCGACGGCCAGCGCCCGCGCCGCTTCGTCTACGCCTCGAGCACCGGAGTCTACGCGCAGGCCGAAGGCGAGTGGGTCGACGAGGACTCGCCGACCGAGCCGCGCCACTTCTCGGGCCTCCGCTTGCTCGAGGGCGAGCGGCTGGTGCGCCGCTGCCCGTTCCCCGCGAGCGTGATCCGCTTCGCGGGAATCTATGGCCCCGGGCGCGCGCGCCTCATCGAGCGCGTGCGCCGGGGCGAAGTGACGATTGCGAACGGCCGGGCGACATACGCTAACCGCATTCACCGCGACGACTGCGTGGGCGTGCTCCGCCACCTGATGGACGTCGAGCCGGCGCCGCCGCTGCTGCTCGCCGCGGACCACGACCCCGTCGAGGTGGCGAGCGTGCTCCGCTGGCTGGCCGAGCGGCTCGGGGTGCCGGCGCCGAGCGTCGCGCCGCCGGCGGAACCGGGCCGTTACGGGCGAATCAGCAACAAGCGGGTGCGCAATGCACGCCTGCTGGTCGGCGGCTATCGCTTCCGTTACCCGACGTTCCGCGAGGGTTACGGGGCGCTGATCGAGGTCGATCGCACGGCGCGCCGTTCTCCGTGATGCGCTTCGTTTCCGGCGTCGCGCCGACCGGCGCGACTGCCAAGAGCGCCGATCTGTGGTAATAGGCCCGGCCGATGGAGACCATCAACTTCACCCGCGGGGTTCCTGCCGACGAGTCCTTCCCGATCGAGGAAGTGGTCGAGGCCGCGCAGGCGATCCTGCGCGCGAAGGGCGCGGCGATGATGCAGTACGGCCCTTCGGCCGGCTTCCAGCCGCTGCGCGAGTGGCTGGCCGAATGGCAGGGCGTGCGGGTCGAGCAGGTGCTGACCGGCAACGGGTCGCTGCAACTGATCGAGTTCCTCTGCCTGTACCTGCTGAAGCCGGGCGACGTGGTCTTCACCGAGTCGCCCACCTACGATCGCACGATCACGCTGCTCCGCCGCCACGGCGCGCGCGTGGTCGGCATTCCGCTCGAGGCCGACGGACCGAACATCGCGGCGCTCGAGAAGGCGCTGGTGGCGAGCCCGCCGAAGTTCTTCTACGTGATCCCGGACTTCCAAAACCCCGCCGGCGTGACTTGCTCGGGCGAGAAGCGCCGCCGGCTCGCCGAGCTCGCCACGCGCCACGGCTTCCTGTTGGTCGAGGACGCTCCGTACCGCCTGCTCCGCTATCGCGGCAAGGAAGAGCCGACGCTCCGCCAGCTCGCGCCCGAGCGCACGCTGCACATGAGCTCGTTCACAAAACTGATCGCGCCTGGGGTGCGTACCGGCTTCCTGATCGGTGATCCGGGTCTGGTCGCCGAGCTCGCCAAGGTCGCCGAGGACACCTACATCTCTCCCGGCTACGTCGCCCAGGGCATCGCCTACGAGTGGTGCCGCCGCGGGCTCCTGGCGCCGCAGATCGAGCGGCTGAAGAAGCTCTACGCGCCGCGGCTCGACGTCTGTCTCGCGGCGATCGACAAGTACATGCCGGACGCGGCGGCGACGCGCCCCGACGGCGGGTTCTTCATCTCGGTCACGCTGCCCGAAGGCACGTCCACCACCACGGTTCGCCTCGACGCGGCCAAGCGTGGGCTGAACCTCGCCAATGGGCTGGCGTTCTTTCCTGAGGGCGGCGGCGAGCGGTTCCTGCGCCTGCCGTTCTGCGCGCTGTCGCCGGCCGAAATCGACGAGGGCATTCGCCGGCTCGCGGAGTCGGTGAAGGCCGTGCGATGAGCGGGGGACGATCGGCCGCACGAACGATCGGTGGCGTCGGTTTGAATCGCGCCGTTCGCGGGTCCCGCGTTTGGCGGGCGAGCCGCGCTCGGAGTAGATGGTAGACGAACGGGGAGGTTGCCATGAGACGACTCGGGCTTTCGCTGATGATCACGCTGATGATTGGCTGCGCGAAACCGCAGCCGCCGCCATCACCACCGCCTCCGCCGCAGGTCGAGGCGCCCGCGCCGCAGCCCGCGAACTTCGCCCATCGGGTCGAGTGGCGGGGACAGACGCTCAGCCAAATCGCCCGCTGGTACACGGGGAAGTCGGAGAACTGGGGAAAGCTCGCGAGCCCGGTGAACCCGGACCTCACGCGCTGCTGCGCGATGCTGGCGATCGGGCGCGAGGTGGTGATCCCACGGGAGCTCCTGGTGCGCACCGAACCGATGCCGAAGCCGAAAGTCACCAGCCGCCCGGCCAAGCCGCTGGTGAAGTCCGAGCCGGAGCGACCGAAGGCGGGAGCCGCGCCCGTTGCAGCAGCCCCGTCCGCCGAGGAAGACGACACTGAGGAGCCGCCTGCCGCGCCGATCGCCGAGGCGCCGTAGCATGAGAAATTCGTTGCGGCCCCAGCGGCGGCGCGGGCAAGTGTCTACGCCGGCGACGGCGCTGGCGTAGAGTCCCGTGCCGCGGCGGCGTAGTCGACTTCCGCGGGCGGGGGCGAAGGCAAGCGAACGGTCACGGTCGTGCCGACGCCCATCAGGCTATCGACCTCGATCGTCCCGCCGTGAGCCTCGACGATCGCCTTGGCCACGAACAGGCCGAGGCCGGAGATCTCGAGCTCTCCGTTGCGGGCCTGCCGATACTTTTCGAACAGCGTCGGCAGGTCCTTGGGCGGCACGCCCGGGCCGTCGTCGGAGACCGCCAGGATCACTTGCCGGGAGGTGCGGTCGAGTGAGACCACCACCGCGCCGCCGGTCGGGGCGCAGCGGATCGCGTTGTCGAGCAGGTTCCACACCACCCGGTCCATCTGGGTCGCGTCGATGTCGACGTTGGGTAGGCCGGGCACGGTCTCGACATCGAGCGAGATTCCCTTGATCTCGCTGGCGCAGCGCACCACGGTCATGGCTTCCATGACGACGTCGATCAAGCTCGTTGGCTGACGCTTGAGCGACAGCCTGCCGGCCTCGATGTGCCGCGCGTCGAGGAGGTTCAGGGCGATGCGCAGTACGTGCCGCGCGCTCGTGTGAATGCGGCGCGCGAGCTCCGTCTGCTCGGCGGTGAGCCGTCCGGACCCGGGATCGAGCACGATCTCGGCCATGGCCTGGATCACGCCGAGCGGGCTCTTGAGGTCGTGGACGACCCTGGTGATGAAGCCGGTCAGGATCTGCTCGCGGCGGCGGGCTTCCTCGACGTCGTGCTCCGCGGCCCGCGCGCGCTCGACCAGGTGGCCGAAGAAGAGGGCGACGACGAACAGGAACGGCACCTGCAGAAGCGTTCCACTGGAGAGGAGGGCGGAAGGACCGAGGATGCGCGAGGTGGTGTAGAGGTGGAAGAGGCCGATCACGCCGGCCGTGGTGGCCACCACGGCGATCCGGTCGGTCAGCGTAGCGATGAACACGACCGCGAAGTAGAGAATGAAGAAGTCGCTCGACACCCCGCGAGTGAGCGACAGGGCGATCGAAACCGAGACCGTGTCGAACAGTGCGATGCCCATCACCAGCCGCTTCTGCGACCGCACGCGCCCGAGCAGCGCCGAGACGACCAGGTTCGATGCGAGATAAAGAGCGAGAAACGGCCCGACGAGCATCGGGTTCTCGCGAAGCGCGCCATGAAACAGCACCAGGTAGGTCGTGGCGACGATCAAGACCCACCGAAGGAGCAGAAGCATCTGACGTTCCTTTCCTAGACCCTCATGACGGAAGGCTGGCTCCATGGCGTTGAATTCTCGCCTGTGGTTAAGCAATGGTCGTACCCATCTGGACGGCCGGGTCCAGATGGATTTTAGGGACTGAATTGACCGAATTGTCGGACAGGAGCGGCACGTTATCGTCTCTCGAGTGTTGCATCTTTGCCGCTCGACAGGACATAGCCCGCGAGATTCGCGTGCCGGCGAGTCGAGTGCGGCGCGCTCGCTCTCGCGCGGGGTTGTGATTGGCTCAGATCGGCGGATGCGACGAGGGTGGATTTTTATCGTACAATCGAGATCGAGACGGGGCGCTCGGACGGAGAGCAAATGGGAGGGCTCCGAGCATCATCGGATGAGGCTGATGGCCGTGCTCGGTGAATCGGTGAAAGTGAGGAACGCGTATGAGCAGCATGCTGCGATCGTGTTCAGCTTGCGGCCTGGGGGTCAGTCCTACGGATCCTGACGCCCTGCTGGTGGCTGAGATGGCGCCGCCCCCGCGGCGGGGCAGCGCGGCCGTCGTCGCTCGCGACGTGCTCGTCCACCGCGGGTGCTTCCGCGTGGGCGATCCACGGTTCGCCGAGCTTCCTGAGCATGCCGGAAATCGAGCGTCACGCCGTCCGAGCGGCAGCGTCGACTCCTGACGCACTCGCGTCGAGCGGGCTGGCGGCGTCGGAACCGATGCCGCGGCGCTTGCCGACCCGCTCGGCGGATGAGACTTCCATCGCGCTGATGGCCGCAACCCACCCCTCCGCGGTCGAGGAGCTGCTGCGCATCGTCGAGCCGCCGCTGCGCTACCTCTCGACGGCGCATCCCCGCCGTCTGGCGCCGAACGCGCTGCCGACGCAGCGGATTCTCGCGCTGATCGACCGCGCCGCGGCCGAGGGACGGGCCGACCGGGAGGCGCTCGGGCGGCTGCGGGCGCTGTTCGCGGACTTCCCGCTCGACGCCGAGGCGGCGTGGCACCGCCGCGCCGAGGAGGGCCTGCGCGAGGTGGAGCGGCTGAAGCGGCCGCTCGCAACGGCGACCGCCTTCTACGCGCCGGCGCACGGCGACGTCGGCGCGGCGCTCGGCCTGCTCGCCACTCCGGCACAGTTCCTGAAGGGCGTCGGCCCCAGGCGGGCCGAACAACTCGCCCGCTTCGGCCTCGAGACCATCGAAGATCTCCTCTATCACTTGCCGTTCCGCTATGAGGACCGCCGCTCGCTGACCCCGATCGCGGCTCTCGTGCCGGGAAGCGAGGCGACGGTGGCGGCGGAGATCGTCGCCGCGGGCACGTCGTACGCGGGACGCAGCCGCCGGCGCATCTTCGAAGCGAAGGTCAGCGATGGGAGCGGCGTGCTCACGCTCACGTGGTTCCATCACGCGGCGTACTTCACGCAGAAGCTGAAGGCCGGCGCGCGGGTCGTCGCGCACGGCAAGGTCGAGACCGGCTACGGGCGGCGGCAGATGATTCATCCAGAGATCGATCTCCTCGAGGGCGAGGAGGGGGAGCTCGGGCGGATCGTGCCGATCTACGAGAAGCCGACCGAGATGTCGGTCGGGGCGATGCGCAAGATCGTTGCCGCGGCGCGGGCCGAGGTGGGCGAGCGCGTGCCGAGCGTGCTGCCGCCGGAGGTGGCCGGGCGGCAGCGGCTCGAAGATCTCAGCCGCGCGTTTCGCGAGGTGCACGAGCCGGGGCGCGACGCCGACGTCGCCGCGCTCGCCGAGCGCAGCTCGCTCGCGCACCGCTCGATCGTCTTCGACGAGCTCTTCTTTCTCGAGCTCGGCATGATGCTGCGCAAGCACTCGATCGCCGCCGAGCCGGGAATCTCGTTCCGGCCGCGGGGGGAGCTGGCGCGGCGCCTACGCGAGTGCCTGCCGTTCCGCTTGACCGGCGCGCAGCGGCGCGTGCTCGCCGAGATCGGCCGCGACATGGCGGCGCCGCACCCGATGAACCGCCTGGTGCAGGGCGACGTCGGCAGCGGCAAGACCGTGGTCGCGGCGCTTGCCGCGCTCGGCGCGATCGAGTGCGGCTACCAGGTGGCGCTGATGGCGCCGACCGAGATTCTCGCCGAGCAGCACCACGCGACGGTCTCCGCCTGGCTCGCGCCGCTCGGCGTCGAGCCGCGGCTCCTTACCGGACGGCTGCGGCCGCAGGCGCGGAAGGCCGTGCTCGCGGGGCTCGCCGATGGCGGCGTGCGCCTGCTCGTCGGCACGCACGCGATCATCCAGGAAGGCGTGCGCTTCGCCCGGCTCGGCCTCGGCATCATCGACGAGCAGCACCGTTTCGGCGTCATGCAGCGAAAGCACCTGAAGGGCCTCGGCGAGAACCCCGACATTCTCTTGATGACGGCCACGCCGATCCCGCGCACGTTGGCCATGACGCTCTACGGCGATCTCGATCTGTCGTTTCTCGACGAGCTGCCGCCAGGCCGCCAGCCGATCGAGACGCGGGTCGTCCGCGAGCGTGACCGCGAGCGGGTCTACGAGCGCATTCGCAAAGAGCTCGACGCCGGGCGTCAGGCGTACCTGGTGTTTCCGCTGATCGAGGAGAGCGAGGCGACCGACCTGCGCAGCGCCAAGGCCATGGCGCGAGAGCTCGCCACGGGGGCGTTTCGCGGCTACCGGCTGGCGCTGCTACACGGTCAGATGAAGGCCGAGGAGAAGGAGGCGGTGATGCGCCGCTTCCAGGGGGGGGATCACCAGGCGCTGGTTGCCACCACGGTGATCGAGGTCGGCATCGACGTGCCGAACGCCACCGCCATGGTCATCGATCACGCCGAGCAGTTCGGCCTCGCCCAGCTCCACCAACTGCGCGGCCGGGTCGGCCGCGGCGCCGCGCGCTCGCTCTGCGTGCTGGTGTCGAGCGGCCGGGCGGGTCCGGCCGGCTACGAGCGCCTGAAGCTCCTCGAGCGCGAGACCAGCGGCGCGCGCATCGCTGAGGCCGATCTCGAGACCCGCGGCCCGGGCGATCTGCTGGGCTTGCGGCAGTCGGGCCTGGCGGACTTCCGCACCGCCAACCTGGTGCGCGACGTGCGCATCCTCGAGGAAGCGCGGCGCGAGGCCGAGGCCTATCTGCGCGCCGACCCCGCGCTCGGCTCGCCGCCGTCGCTCGCAGTCCGCCAGGTGCTCGAGCGCCGCTGGCGCGGCCGGCTCGGGCTCGCGCAGGTCGGTTGACGTGGTCCCACGGATCGTCTCTCCGCGCTTTCGGCCGCGCTGCCGCACCACCGGGATTGCCGGCGACTGCCGGCTTGCCCGTGCGCTTGCGCGTTGGGCCGCGGAACGATAACCGCTGATCGTTCGCCGCCACGGAGGGAGCGCCCCTGCAGATCGATACCGCCATCCCGCTCGACGATCGGAGAGCCGTACCCGACGCCGCGTGCCGTGCCGAGTCGCTCGGCTTCGGCGGGGTGATGGTTTTCGCCGGCCGGAGCTGACGGCGGATGGCCGAAGCGTTGTCGATCGGATTGCTTGGGCTCGGTACCGTGGGCACGGGCGTGGTGAAGCTGCTGGAACGTAACCGGGCCTACGTGCGCAGGCGGCTCGGCCGCGAGCTGCGGATCGCCGCGGTCGCGGTGCGCAACCCGGCGCGCAAGCGCGACGTCGCGCTCAAACGCGCGCGGATCACGACGGATGCCAAGCGCTTGGTCACCGATCCCGAGATCGACATCGTCGTCGAGCTGATCGGCGGCATCGAGCCGGCGAAGAGCCTGGTGCTGGCCGCGCTCGCCGCCGGCAAGGCGGTCGTCACCGCCAACAAAGCGCTGCTCGCGATCCACGGCGAACAGATCTTTCGGGCGGCCGAGCGCTTCGGGGTGCAGCTCGGCTTCGAGGGCAGCGTCGGCGGCGGAGTGCCGATCATCCGCGTGCTCCGCCAAGCGCTGGCCGGCGATCGCAACCGGGCGATCTACGGCATCGTCAACGGCACCTGCAATTCGATCCTCACGGCGATGACCGATCGCGGCACGGAGTTTCACGAGGCGCTCGCCGAGGCGCAGGCGGCCGGCCTCGCCGAGGCCGATCCCTCACTCGACGTCGACGGTACCGACGCCGCGCAGAAGCTCTCGTTGCTGGTCGCGCTCGCGTTCGGCGCCCGCTGCCCCGTGGACGCGGTGTACGCCGAGGGCATTCGCCGCGTCGACCAGCTCGACGTCGGCTTCGCGCGCGAGCTCGGCTACGTGATCAAGCTGCTGGCCATTGCCAAGGACGACGGCGAGGCGATCGAGGCTCGCGTGCATCCGACGATGATCCCGCGTTCGAGCCTGCTCGCCGACGTGCGCGGCGCCTTCAACGCCGTGCACGTCCAGGGCGAGGCGCTCGGGCCGACGCTCTACGTCGGCCAAGGGGCCGGGATGCTGCCGACCGCGACCTCGGTGGTCGCCGACATCATCGAGGTAGCCGAGGGGCGGCTGCGCTGCGACGGCCGCCCGGCGCCGCCGCTCGGCATGCCATGGCGGGAGCTCCGCCGCGCGCGCGTGCTGCCGATCGGCAGCCTGGAGAGCGAGTATTACCTGCGCTTTCTGGTGCTCGACCGACCCGGCGTGCTCGGCCGCATCGCCGGTATCCTCGGCCGGCACGAGATCTCGATCGCTTCCGTGATCCAGAAGGACCGCAAGCGCGGGACCTCGGTGCCGATCGTCATCCGCACGCACGAGGCGCTCGAGCGGAACCTGCGTACCGCGCTCGCCGAAATCGGGCGCTTGAAGGCGGTGAGCGGCCGGCCGATGTTCGTGCGCATCGAAGATCGCCTCTGAAGCCGCCACCAGGGTGAAGGACCTCGCTATCCCCCGGTCGCCGACCGACGTCGGATTGCCGCGCAAATCACCAGGTGGATTCCGTGAGAGCCAACCAGCGAGGACGCATAAACTTCTTGTAATTCTCTGTTTAGCGCGAGTATATCGCTGGCCGCGGCAGCACGGTGGCCACGTCCGAGTATTTTTCTGTTGCAGGTACAAGGGGAGAAAACATGGAGTCTCATCCCATCGTCACCGCGGCGTACGAACTGCAGCCGTTAATCCGTCAACACCTCGTTGAGGGTGAAAATAGAGCCCGGCTGACCAAGGAGGTGGTGAGCGCCGCGGGTCGGACGGGGCTCTTTCGGCTGTACGCACCGCGAGAGGTTGGCGGCCTTGAAGTGCCGCCGCCGGTCGCTCTGGCCGCAACGGAGGCGGTCAGCGCGGCCGACCCTGCCGTTGGTTGGTACATATCGAACTCCATGCCCGCCTGCGTTGCCGCCGCTTCTCTTCCCGAGAGCGCGCGGGCGGAATTGTTTGCGGAGCCTGATCTGAACTTTGGCTTCGCGGGACCGCCGCTCGGACGGGCGGTTCCCGTCGACGGCGGCTATCGCGTGAGTGGCCGATGGCCGGTAGTCACCGGCTGCGACGATGCCAAATGGTGCGCTCTGGCGGGACTCGTCATGGATGGAGACGTGCCTCGACAAGTGGGTGGCCAGCCCGACGGGCGGCTCTTTCTCATCCCAACGGCGGCGATGGACATCTCTCCCACCTGGAAAAAGGCCGCGGCCATGCGCGGGACGGACAGCAACGCTGCGAGCGTCCGTGAGGTATTCGTTCCCGAAGTGTTTGCCCACACTCCTGCCAAGCCTCGAGTCATTGACCGTCCTCTGTTTCGACTCTCTCTGCCGCTCCTAGTTGTCCTTACTCCCGCAGCAGTCGCCCTGGGCGTCTTGGGCGCGGCCCTGGAGAGTGCCGCGGCAGCGCTCGGTTCGAAGACCTCTTCCTTCAGCGGGAAGGCCTTGCGGGACCAGGAGCCGATTCAAGAATTCGTCGCCGACTGTCACGCGGCGCATCGCGCGGCCCGCGCCGGCCTCATCGAGGCGACAAACGCGGTTTGGGAGGTGGCGCGCAGCGGAGCAGCCGTGCCGATGAAGCAGAGGGCGGAATTCTACGCCTCTTGCTTCTACGCCGCGGACACCTCGCGCGAGACCATCAGTCGTTTATACGCCGGGGGTACGAGCGCTGGATTTCTCCAGGGTGATCCGATCGAGCGCGCCCTCAGGAATCTGCACGCCATTGCGTTTGCCGTAGAGACTTCCAATAGCGGTATCCATCGTTCCGCCGGACGGGTACTGATGGGTGGAGAGCCGCTCGAGCCGATGTTTTGAGAACGCAATTCTCTTCCTGGGGCTCAGGCCGCCCGCGCGCGTAGCGCGAGGAACATCGGGATCTCCTTGCGGCTCTGGTCGAGGGCTCGCTTCCGCGGGCCCTGCGGGCTCGTCTTGTGGCTCGTCCACTCCTCGATCCGATCGATCCACAGGCCCGCGGAGCCGAGCGTGTTCACGTAGGCCTGCAGCGGGCGGTGGAAGCTCGGCGTCGTTTGCGAGGGATCCGCTCCCGGGTGGACCTGGATGTCGGCGCGGCTCGAGCTCAGGTATTGGTCGATCCGGCGGTATTGCAGGCCGCCGCGCTCGTCCCAGCCCCAATGGCTCGCTCGCGGGATGCGGAAGCAGGGATGCATCATCACCACGACGAGCTTGCCGCCCGGCTTGAGCGCCCGGCGGCATCCTTCCCAGACCGGCGACAGGGGCGCGATGTTTTGGATCGCCAGCACGCAGACGGCGGCGTCGAATTCCCCGGCGGGCACGACATCCGCCAGGCGGCGGGCATCGCCGACGCGGTACTCGACCGCCAGCCGGTCGGTGTCGTTGCGCCGCTCGGCGGCGGCGATCAGCGCCGGGGCGGCGTCGACTCCCGTGACCCGCGCGCCGCCTCCGGCGAGCGCGCGGCAGAGCACGCCCTGGCCGCAGGCGACGTCGAGCACCCACTCGCCGGCCTGTACGTCGAGGAGCTTCAGCGCGCGGGGGATTACTACCTCTCGGTGGTATTCGCTGCCGCGCTCGCCGACCAGTTCGTCGTACCAGTCGGCGATTTCTTCCCAGCCGGGTTTCGGCCGCGGCTCCTGCCGCGGCGATGCCTCCGGCGTCACCGGTCGAAACGGCTTGCGCTTCTGCCTCATACTCTGCGCCTCACCTCTGGGTCTCTCTCCCTCACTCCAGGACCGTGTTTCTCGAAGTAGCGCATCGTGACGTCGTCGCTCTTCTTATCGAAAACCACTTCGACGCGCATGCCGACGATGATCGCTTCGTTCGTGTCGCCGTTTCTCGATCTGCCGCCGCTCGCCGGTTTCGGTCTCGTTGAACGATTTCAGGCACCGGGATGTGCGCGATCGGCAATTGCTCACCGCGGGTTTCCGCTTGTTTTGCCTGCTGCGCGTGTGTTACAGGCTAATCTAGTGGTTGAGGCGAAGGTTTTGGCAGTGCCCGCAGACCGTTTCCGGCCAGCAAGCTGACAAAATTTTTTTCCCTCAAAATTTACACGGAAAGGGGGTCAGCAATAGTGGCTCAGGGAATGGTGAAATGGTTCAACGGCCAAAAGGGCTACGGGTTCATCACCCAGGATGACGGCCAGGACGTGTTCGTCCATTACAGCGCCATCGCCGGTGATGGGTTTCGTAGCCTCGATGAAGGTCAGCGCGTCACCTTCGACGTCGTCAAGGGTCCAAAGGGACTGCAGGCGTCGAACGTCGCGAAGGCGTAAGTAGCGACCACTACGGAACGAACGGAGAGCTCTCGGGGATTGCCCGGGGGCTCTCGTTTTTTTTGGGCTTGGTGTGCGGGGTGGCTCGGAGACGACGGCGGGACGGAATTCGGCGTGACCTCAGCGCGGAAGCCGCGAAGCGAGAGTGATGGCCACGCCGGCGCAGAGCGCGGAGATCGCCGCGCTCGCCAGCGGCACGGCGAGGTCGCCTGCCATGGCAGAGTGCTCGGCGCCGACGAGCAGCCAGATCTGCACGACCAAGAGCACGAGCAGAAAGACGACGATCGTCGAGACGACGATGGCGCGGCGTTGGCATATCACGCGGAGCTCTCTTCCGCCCACACCTCGCCATTCTTCACGGTGACGGCGATGCGCGGCAGCGCCCGCTGGGGCGGGCCGCCGAGCACGCGGCCGTCGCCGGCGGCGAAGATCCCGTGGTGGCACGGGCAGACGAGCTGCCGGTGGTCTTGCGACGGGTACACCGGGCAGGAGAGGTGCGTGCAGAGCTGGCTGTAGGCGACGAAGCGCGACTCGGCGAGCCGTAGCAGAATCGCCGGGTCGCGGTCGGTCGGGTAACGGAACAAGCGATAGCCGCCGACCGGGACGTCGGCGACGGCGGCGATGCGCCGCGCGGCGCGCCGGGCGGGGCGGCGCAGCCGCGGGATCAGCGCGGTCAGCAGCGTGGCGAGCGCCAGGCCGACCGATGTGAAGGCGAGGAAGCGTCCAAATTCGCGCCGCGTGACAAACTGGTCGTCGTCCCGGCGGATCGGGAAATCTCGCTTCCAGCTCGCCAGCACGCCGGCCGTCGTCTTCACGCGCTCTTCCTCATCGGCGGCGGCTCGGCGGCCATGAAGCTCGTGACGTCGAAATCGAGCTCGGCCGTGTCGGCCGGCGCCATCAGGCCGACGCGGGTGTGCACCTCCTGCGCCCCGAAGCGGAAGCTCCGCACCGGCCGCTCCCGCCGCAGGCGCTCGATCATCTCCGGCGGGCCGTAGGCGAGCGCCCCGCTCGGGCAGACGGTCGCGCACATCGGCATCTTGCCGATCGAGGTGCGGTCGTAGCACAGGTCGCACTTCATCATTTGATCGCGCTCGGGAACGTAGCGCGGAACGCCGAACGGACACGCCAGCACGCAGTTCGAGCAGCCGATGCAGCGCTCCGCGAGCGCCGACAGCACTACGCCGGCCTCGGTCTGCTTGATGGCGTCGGCGGGACAGACCTGGGCGCAGGTCGGGTCCTCGCAGTGCATGCACACGACCGGTGCGGTCTGCGGGGAGAGCGCGCGATCGACGTACTCGAGGTGGATCATCGGACGCCCGGCATGCGTGTCGCACTCCGCGCAGGCGAGTACGCACGCCTGGCAGCCGATGCAGCGCGAGGGATCGATGAAGAATTCCATCGCCGCGCCGCTCATGCCGCCTCGACGCGCACGGCGCAGACCTTGAACTCGGGAATCTTCGAGATCGGATCGAGCGCGCGGTGCGTGATGCGGTTGATCGACAACCGCCCCGCCCAGTGGTACGGTACGAACACGGTGTCGGGACGGATCGTGCGCGTCACCAGCGCCGGCAGACGCAGCTCGCCGCGCCGAGTCGTCAACCGCACCATCTGGCCGCCGGCGATGCCGAGCGAATCGGCGAGTTGCGGATGGATCTCGACGTACGGCTCGGGACTCTGGTCGAGCAGCGGCCCGATGCGGCGGGTCTGGTTGCCGGAGAGATACTGCGAGACCACTCGGCCGGTGGTGAGAAAGACCGGATACTCCCGGTCGACGTCCTCGGCCGGCGGCCGGTACTCGACGACGTGGAAGCGGGCGCGCCCGTCGGCATGCGCGAACCGGCCGCCTTCGAAGAGGCGGGGCGTTCCCGGGTGCTTGGGCTCGGGGCACGGCCAGAACAGGCCCATGTTTTTCTCGATGCGCTCGTAGCTCATGCCGCCGTAGTCGATCGGCCCGCCGCGCGACGCGGCGCACAGCTCGCGGAAGATGTCTTCGGCGCAGCCGTACGAGAACTTGTCGGCGCAGCCGAGCCGCTCGGCCAGCTCGACGAGGATCCGCCAGTCGACGCGGGCATCGCCCGGCGGCTCCACGGATTGACGCAACCGCACGACCCGGCCTTCGCCGGTGGTGACGGTTCCCTCGTCTTCCTCCTGCAGCGAGCCGGCCAGCACCACGTCGGCGTGGCGCGCGGTCTCGGAGAGAAAGAAGTCGATCGTGGCGAAGAACTCGAGCCGCTCGAGCGCGCGCCGGGTCTTCTCCGCGTCGGGGAGCGAGATCATCGGATTGATCGACAGCGAGAGCAGCCCCTTGATCTCGCCGCGCTCGATGGCGTCGAAGAGCTCGACCGCCGAGAGCCCGGCGTGGGGCAGGTCGCCCTCCACGACACTCCAGAACCGCGCGATCTCGGCGCGGTGGGCCGGATTCTCGATGTCCCGCCCGCCGGGAAGCTGGTTGCAGCGCTGGCCGTGCTCGCGACCGCCCTGACCGTTGCCCTGGCCGGTGATGGTGCCGTAGCCGCAGCCCGGCTTGCCGATGCGGCCGGTGGCGAGCACGAGGTTGATCGCCGAGAGCACGTTCTCCACGCCCTTGGTGTGGTGCTCCAGGCCACGCGCGTGCAGCAGCATGCTGTTCGGGGCATCGGCCCAGAGCTCGGCGGCGCGCGCGATCGAGCTGGCGGGGACGCCGGTCAGCGCCTCGGTGTGGAGCAACGTGTACTTGCCGACGGCCTCGCACACGGCCTCGAAGCCTTCGGTGTGCGCCTCGACGAACTCGCGGTCGACCGCGCCGCGGCGAACGATCTCGGCGAGGATGCCGGCGAACAGCGCGCTGTCGCGCCCGGGCTTGACCGGCAGGAAGAGATCGGCGGTGCGCGCAACCGGCGTCAGGCGCGGATCGACGACGATGATCTTGGCTCCGGCGTCGCGCGCTCGCCACACGTAGTCGGTGAGGATCGGGAAGCACTCGCCGATGTTCGTGCCGACCAGCATCAGGCACTTCGCCAGCGGGATGTCCGACCACGGATTGGCGGCGCGATCGACGCCGAAAGCCATCTTGTTCGCCGCCGCCGCCGAGACCATGCAGAGCCGGCCATTGTAGTCGATGTTAGCCGTGCGCAGCGCGACGCGCGCGAGCTTGCCGAGCAGGTATGCCTTCTCGTTGGTGAGTGACGCGCCGCCGAGCACCGCGAAGGCGTCGCGTCCGTGCCGCTGCTGAATCCGTCGGATGCTCTCGACTACCTGCCCGAGCGCCTCGTTCCACGTCGCCGGCCGGAAGCCCTCGTCGGTTCGGAGCAGCGGATGGAGCAGCCGGTCGGGATGGTCGTTCTGCAGATAGCGCGCGACTCCCTTCGGGCAGAGCTTGCCGCGGTTCACCGGAAACTCTTCCCAGGGCTCGAAGCCGATCACGTGGCCGGCGGCGACCTTGAGCTGGATGCCGCATTGCACGCCGCAGAAGCAGCAGTGCGTCTTCACCAGCCGCTCGGCCGCGGGGCGCTGAGCGAAGCCGCCCGCGGGCTCGTAGGCGGGATGCGGCCCGAAGCGGGCGATCAATGCGTCTTCCGAAGCTGGCAGCGTCGCCATCTATCGCCCCATCAACCGGCCTTGGTTCAGCGCGAGAAGCCGGCGGCGGCACCCTGGGCAGACGTCCTGGTAGTGCAAGCCGTTGGCGAATCGCGGCTCGATGCCGAGAGCGCCGAGCACGTGCTTCAAGTCCGCTACCTGCATCGCGGAGGCGAACGACTCGTACATCCGTGCGCCGGTCTCGACGCTCTGCCTGGGGCAAGCGGCGAGCATGGCGGCGTGGCTGCTGGCCGCGAGGGGGCGAAGGGCAAGCGGTATGCCCTGCCGCACTCACGGATCATGATCCACCAGCCGCTCGGCGGCGTGCAGGGCCAGGCCACCGACATCGACATCCAGGCCCGCGAGATCCTGCGCACGCGCGAGCAGATGAGCAACATTTTGGTCATTCATATATTTTCCTTCCTCAATTTCCTATCTCGAGAGCAATCTCTCTGCCGTTCAAACTCATCGTCGCCCCGGTTTTCGTCAGTCCCACGACTGTCCAGCCGTCGACCGTTTCGCCCTTGCTCACCGGCTTGCCGTTGATAACCGCCATCAATTTTCCGTTTGACTCCGACACCGCCATCAAGTGAAATTTCGTCGCGCGCTCTTCGGTCTGGCCGCCCGACGAACTGCTCCCGTACCCGAACGGGTCGCGCACCCATTCACCCTCGCTTGCTTCGAGCGTATCCGTTGCAGCTACCGCCTCGACTTCTGCCGTCAACGGCTGCACAGTCTCAATCGCATTATCGACCGCCGCTCATTTGCTCCGACCCATGAAATTCACGGCTCCGTAAATCACCGCGGCGACGAATATCAGGTACACTAATTTCTTGCGCGTCCGCTCATCCATCCCGGTGTTCTCCCGTCCGCAAATAGACCAGAATTTGAAAATCCCAATTCACCTCCGGGGCGATGCCGTCGTCGTGATCGATTTCCAAACGCGGAATCGCCACGAAATAACGCTGCTGCTCCATCTGTT